>DATENA010000158.1:0-25001 GCA_035275285.1 Fibrobacteria bacterium
ATCTACACGGTGATCCGCTCCCCGCACATCGACAAGACGTCGCGGGAACAGTTCGAATCCCGCACGCACAAGCGTCTGATCGACATCATCGACTCCACCCCCCAGACGATCGACTCTCTCATGAAGCTCGATCTCCCTGCCGGCGTGGAAGTGGAAATCAAGGTGTAACATGCTGGGACTAATCGGTAAGAAATTGGGCATGACCCAGATATTCAACGCGGACGGCAACATGGTCGCCGTCACCATCCTCGAGTTGCCCGTGGCGACCGTGCTGGAGTTGAAGACCAAGGAAAAGGACGGATACGTGGCCATCAAGGTCGCCTCCGGCTCCAAGAAGGAAAAGCATCTGAACAAGGCCGAGTCCGGCGTGTTCAAGAAGCACAACGTCCCCCCCGCCGCATACCTGACCGAATGGCGTCTCGACGACACCAAGGAATTCGAAGTCGGCAAGAAGATCGACGTCTCCATCTTCGAGAAGGAGAAGGAAGTCACCGTCGAGGGCACGAGCAAGGGCCGCGGTTTCGCCGGCACCATCAAGCGCCACAAGTTCAGCCGCGGCCCTTCGACCCACGGCTCCCAGAACGTGCGCCAGCCCGGTTCCGTCGGCGCGCATACCTATCCCGGCCGCACCTTTCCCGGCCAGCGCATGGCCGGCCATCACGGCGACCACAAGCACACCATCAAGAACCTGGACGTGGTCAAGGTCGACGTGGAAAAGAACCTGCTGTTCATCCGGGGCGCGGTCCCCGGCGCCACCAATGGCGAAGTCATCGTGAGGAAGCAATAATGGCAAAGGCAAAACTCCACGCCGCGGACGGCGCGTACAAGGCGGAATTCGATCTGCCCGCCAGCCATTTCGAGCAGCCCGTGAGCGAAGCGGCCATGTACAACGCCGTGGACGTCTACATGGGCAACCAGCGCCAGGGCACGCACAAGACCAAGAGCCGTTCGGAAGTCTCCGGCGGCGGCAAGAAGCCCTGGAAGCAGAAGGGGACCGGCCGCGCCCGCCAGGGTTCGAACACGGCGCCCCAGTGGGTGCGCGGCGGCAAGGCCCATGGCCCCCTCCCGCATCTGTACAAGCGCGACATCAACAAGAAGGTCAAGCGCCGCGCCCTGCTCTCGGCCCTGACCATGAAGGCCAACGAGTCCAGCGTCTACGTTTTCGAGGCCCTGAACCTCGAGACCCCCAAGACCAAGGTCCTGGCCAAGGTCCTGGAAACCGCCGCCCTCATCGGCCAGCGCAACCTGATCCTGGTGTCGGAAGCGGACAAGAACCTGGCGCTCGCCGCCCGGAACATCCCCGACGTCATGGTCCAGCGCGTCTGGGACGTGAACACCTATTGGCTCATCAGCGCCAAGAACATCATCTTCACGGATGGCGCCATCAAGGCCCTGACCGCGCCCCCCGCCAAGGCCGAGAAAGCGTAAGGGACAGACATGAAAGCGACAAAAGACATTCTGGACTTCCCCTGGATGACGGAGAAATCCACCGCCATCCGGACGTTGTCGAACCAGTACGTGTTCAAGGTCAAGCCGAGCGCGAACAAGATCGAGATCAAGCAGGCCATCGAAGCCCGCTTCCAGGTCCGGGTCGAGTCGGTGAATACCATCAACGTGCAGGGCAAGTTGAAGCGGACCCGGGGCATCCTCGGCCGTCGCAACGCCTGGAAGAAGGCGATCATCCGCCTTGTCGAAGGCGACGCCATCAAGGAAATCGAGTAAGCCGGTACACGGGAGACCATCAAGATGCCACTCAAGTCATATCGGCCGTTGACGGAGACGCAGAGGTACAAGCAAATCTTGGACTTCAGCGAGATCACCACCAATGAGCCTTACAAGCCCCTCACCGTCGGCCGCCGCGAAAAGGCCGGCCGCAACAACCGCGGCATCATCACGATGCGCCGCCGCGGCCGCGGGCACAAGCAATTGCTCCGCCTGGTCGACTTCAAGCGCGACCGCGTGGGCGTCTCCGCCGTGGTCGAGACCATCGAATACGATCCGAACCGCTCCGCCAACATCGCGCTCATCCGCTATGTGGACGGCCAGCGCGCCTATATCATCGCGCCGGACGGCGTGAAGGTCGGGCATAACCTGGTCAACAAGGAAGACGCGGCCCTCGAGGTCGGCAACATCCTGCCGTTGGCCAGGATTCCCCTGAACACCTTCATCCACAACATCGAGCTCAAGCCCGGCCGCGGCGCCCAGATGGCCCGTTCCGCGGGAACCCAGGCCGAAATCGTGGCCCGCGAAGGCGAAATGGTCCACGTCAAGCTGCCCTCCGGCGAAATCCGCCTGTTGTCGCAGAACTGCAAGGCCACCATCGGCCGCGTGGGCAACGTGGACTACAACAAGATCGTCAGCGGCTCGGCGGGACGTTCCCGCTGGTTGGGCAAGCGTCCCAAGGTCCGCGGCGTCGCCATGAACCCCGTGGATCACCCCATGGGCGGCGGCGAAGGCAAGACTTCCGGCGGCGGCCATCCGGTTTCGCCCTGGGGCAAGAAGGCCAAGGGCAAGAAGACCCGCAACAACAAGAGAACCGACAAGTTCATCGTCCGTCGTCGGCCGAAGAACGGTTAAGGGGATAAAGCATGTCCAGATCGCTAAAGAAGGGCGCGTTCATCGACTCCCACCTCATGAAGAAGGTGAAGGAAGGCGGCGCGGCCAGCAAGAAGACCGCCATCAAGACCTGGAGCCGCCGCTCCACCATTTCGCCGGACTTCGTGGGCACCACCATCGCCGTGCACAACGGCAAGATTTTCGTCCCCGTGTTCATTTCCGAGAACATGGTCGGCCACAAGCTCGGCGAGTTCGCGCTGACCCGGACCTTCCGCGGCCACGTGAAGACCGAGAAGGCCAAGCCCTCCGCCCCCGCCGCGGCGCCGGCGAAGAAGTAAGGGGAACATGACAATGGAAGCGATTGCAAAAGGCAAGTACCTGCGCTCCTCCACCAACCGCATGCGGCAGGTGGCGGACATGGTCCGGGGCAAGCCCGTGGACGCGGCCCTGGGCATCCTGCATGGCCTGGGCCTGAAGAAGAAGAGCGCGCGCATGGTGGACGCGGTGTTGAAGTCGGCCGTGGCCAACTTCAACGTGAAGAGCGAAGCCGCCGGAGCCAAGGCCAGGAACCTGACGGTGAAGGCGATCACCGTGGACGCCGGGCCGCTGATCAAGCGCATCCGCGCCCACGCGCAGGGCCGCGCGAACCGGATCGAGAAAAAACTGAGCCACCTCACGGTGGTCGTGTCGGATTAAGCGGAGGTAAGTCTTGGGACAGAAAACCCATCCAGTCGGATTTAGGCTCGGCGTCATCAGGACCTGGAATTCCAGGTGGTACGCCGAAAAGAGCTTCGCGGATCTCCTCTATGAGGACATGATGATCCGCCGTTACCTGAACAAGCGCCTGGGCCATGCCAGCCTGTCGAACGTCGGCATCGAGCGCACCGTCAAGGAAGTGACCGTGAATATCTTCACGGCCCGTCCCGGCGTCGTCATCGGCAAGAAGGGCGAGGAGGTCGAGCGCATCAAGGGCGAGCTCCAGCACCTGACCGGCAAGGAGATCTACATCAACATCCGGGAAATCAAGCGCCCGGAGGTGGATGCCAAGCTCGTGGCCGACAACATCGCCCGCCAGCTCGAGAAGCGCGTCGCGTTCCGCCGCGCCATGAAGAAGGCCGTTTCCAGCGCCATGCGCCTGGGCGCCCTCGGCATCAAGATCCAATGCGGCGGCCGTCTGGGCGGCGCCGAAATCGCCCGCGTGGAAAAGACCCGCGACGGACGCATCCCCCTGCAGACGCTGCGCGCCGACATCGATTACGCGCAAGCGCGCGCCGAGACCACCTACGGCACCATCGGCGTCAAGGTGTGGATCTTCAAGGGCGAAATCATCAAGAGGGAGGAGATCCCCTCCGCAGACCAGAACGAAAGGGCGGTAGCCTGACATGCTGAGCCCCAAGAGAATCAAGTTCCGTAAGATGCAGCGCGGCAAGATGAAGGGCGTGGCTCCCCGCGGCACCACGCTGGCCTTCGGCGAATTCGGCATCCAGGCCCTCGAGTCGGCCTGGATCACCAATCGCCAGCTGGAAGCGGCCCGCGTGGCCATGACCCGCAAGATCAAGCGCGGCGGCCGCGTATGGCTCCGGGTGTTCCCGGACAAACCCTTCACCAAGAAGCCGGCGGAAACCCGCATGGGTTCCGGCAAGGGCAACGTGGAAGGCTGGGTCGCCGTGGTCCTGGCCGGGCGCATGATTTTCGAAATGGGCGGCGTCGAGCGCGAGCTCGCCCTGGAAGCCCTCTCGGTGGCGGCGCAGAAGCTCCCCATCCGGATCAAGATTTGCGAGGTGGATAAAAATGGCTAAGGCGAAAGCCCGGGAACTCCGGGAAATGGCGGCCGACGTCATCGCGACGAAGGTCAAGGAAATGGAAGCCAACCTCTTTACGATGAGGTTTCAGGCGAGCATGGGCAAGCTGGAGAACACCGCTCTCCTGCGGACCGCGCGCCGGGACATCGCCCGCGCCAAGACCGTGCTGAAACAGAAATCCGTTGCCGGTAAATAAGGGTTAAACGCGAGGAACTATGGAAGAGCGAGCGAGCAGAAAGACCCGGACCGGGATCGTGACCAGCGACAAGATGGATAAGACCATCACCGTCGCCGTGGTCAACCGGAAATCCCATCCCATCTACGGCAAGACCATGACCACCACGGTCAAGCTCAAGGCCCATGATGAAGAGAACAATGCCAAGGAAGGCGACACCGTGGAAATCATGGAGACGCGCCCCTTGAGCAAGACCAAGCGCTGGCGCCTGATGCGCGTCGTCGAGCGGAAGAAGTAGGGCGGGAAAAGAAAAATGATCCAGCAGCAGACTAAACTCAACGTCGCCGACAATTCCGGCGCCAAGGAAGTGATGTGCGTGAAGGTCCTGGGCGGAACGCGCAAGCGCTACGCCTCCCTGGGCGACATCATCGTGGTCTCGGTCAAGTCCGCGACCCCGACCGCCGGCGTCAAGAAGGGCAGCGTCCAGCGCGCCGTCGTGGTCCGCACGACCAAGGAAGTCAAGCGCAAGGACGGCTCGGCCATCCGCTTCGGCGACAATGCCGTGGTCATCATCAACGAGTCGCGCGAACCCAAGGGCTCCCGCATCTTCGGACCCGTGGCCCGCGAACTGCGCGAGAAGCAATTCATGAAAATCGTTTCGCTCGCTCCGGAGGTTATCTGATCATGGCCGCCATCAAATTGAAGAAACAGGACATGGTCCAGGTGATCTCCGGCAAGGCCAAGGGCAGCCGGGGCCGCATCCTCCAGGTCCTGGAGAGCGAAGGCCGAGTCGTCGTCGAAGGCGTCAACAAGGCCAAGAAGCATCAGAAGCCCGGCCGCGGAAGCGAAAAGGGCGGGATCATCGAGAAGGAAATGCCGGTCCACATTTCGAATGTGATGCTGGTGAACAAGGGCAATGAGCCCGTCAAGGTGCGCAAGACCGTCGAGAACGGCAAGCGCGTCCGCGTCGAAAAGAAGTCCGGCAAGGCCGTGGACTGATAGGCTGAAAGGTCAACGAAAATGCAACGCCTCAAGGATAGATACCTAAAAGAAATCGTGCCCGCCCTGCAAGCAGAGCTGGGGCTCAAGAACGTGATGGAAGTGCCGCGCCTGGAGAAGATCGTCCTGAACATGGGCGTGGGCGAAGCCACGGGCAACCAGCGCCTGATCGAGGAAGTGGTGGGCACCCTGTCCGCCATCACCGGCCAGAAGGCGGTTCCGACCCGGGCCAAGAAGGCCATCTCGAACTTCAAGGTGCGCGAGAACCTGCCCATCGGGGCCAAGGTCACCCTGCACGGCGAGAAGATGTGGGATTTCATGGAACGCCTGATTTCCATCGCCCTTCCCCGCGTGCGCGACTTCCGCGGCGTGCCGAAGCGCGGCTTCGACGGCAATGGCAACTATACCATGGGCGTCAAGGAACAGATCATGTTCCTGGAGATCAACTACGACAAAATCAGCCAGGTGCTGGGCATGGATATCAGCTTCGTCACCAACGCCAAGGACGACGAGGGCTGCCGCGCCCTCCTGACCGCCCTGGGCATGCCGTTCCGCAAGTAGTCGGGAGAGAAGAGACATGGCAAAGAGATCGATGATTGAAAAGCAGAAGAAGACCCCGAAGTTCGCGGTGCGTGCGTACAACCGCTGCCGCCGGTGCGGACGTCCGAGGGCCTACATGCGCAAGTTCGGGTTGTGCCGCATTTGCTTCAGGGAAATGGCCCTCATGGGCGAAATCCCCGGCATCACGAAGGCTTCTTGGTAAGCCCGTCGGGTCCAGGGAACAGGAAATAGGAGAAATAGAGAAGCATGAGCGGAATCACAGATCCTATCGGCGATATGCTGACGAGAATCCGGAACGCCACCAAGGTGGGCAAGCGCATCGTGGAGATGCCGTCCTCCAACTTGCGCCGCGAAGTGGCCAAGATCCTGGTTCGCCGGAACTTCGTCCAGAAGTTCGTAATCATCGACGACGGCAAGCAGGGGACCATGAAGATCCTGCTGAAGTACACGGACGGCCAGCCCGCCATCCAGGGCATCCAGCGCGTTTCCGCGCCGGGCCGCCGGGACTATGCGCGCGTCACCGGCATTCCCAAGGTCATGAACGGCCTGGGGATGGCCATCGTGTCGACTTCGAAGGGACTGCTCACCGATTATGAAGCCCGCGAGCAGAACATCGGCGGCGAAATCATCTGCAAGGTTTGGTAGAGGTCAACAATGTCTAGAGTAGGCAAATCGCCGGTAAAGATCCCCGCTGGGGTCAAGATCAACCTGAACGGCCGGACCGTCGCCGTGGAAGGCCCCAAGGGCAAGCTGTCCTTCGCCTTGAGCGAACGCGTCACCTTCGAAAAGGAGGGCGACGTCGTCAATCTGAAGCGGGCTTCGGATTCCAAGACGGACAAGGCCCTGCACGGGACGTCCCGCGCGGTCATCAACAACATGGTGACGGGCGTCACCAAGGGATTCACCAAGGAATTGGAGATCCGGGGCGTCGGCTACCGCGGCGAGCAGAAGGGCAAATCCGTCAGCCTGCTCCTGGGGTATTCGCATCCCATCGTATTCGACCCGCCCGCCGGCGTGTCCGTCAAGATGGACGGCAACGTGAAGGTGGTCGTGGAAGGCATCGACCGCCAGGCGGTCGGCCAGGTCGCGGCGACCATCCGCGGGTTCAAGCCCCCGGAACCCTACAAGGGCAAGGGCGTGCGCTACATGGGTGAAGTCGTGGTTCAGAAGGAAGTGAAGAAGTCGTAAGGCCCGGCCGAGCGCTTCAGGAGAGGATGAAAGATGTTCGCGGATAAAGCGGTAATTCGGCTGACCAATCGGGTCGCCAGGCATTCGAGGATCCGGAAGAAGATCGATGGCACCACGGCCCGCCCGCGCCTTTGCGTGCGCCGCAGCCTGAGCCACATCTACGCGCAGATCATCGACGACTCCAGCGGCAAATCGCTGTTGAACCTGTCTTCCCTTTCCCCGGAGCTCAAGGGTTCCCTGGAAGGCAAGAACAAGGTGGAGACCTCGAAGGAACTGGGCAAGCTGGTGGCCAAGAAGGCCATCGAAGCCGGAATCAAAGTCGTCGTGTTCGATCGCGGCGGGTACCTTTTCCATGGCCGCGTGAAGGCCGTCGCGGACGCAGCCCGCGAAGCCGGATTGGAGTTCTGATGAATCAAGGCATGAATAATCCCGGAAGACGGGACCAGGAACCCGAGAACAAAGAGTACCAGGAGAAGGTCGTGGCCATCAACCGCTGCGCCAAGGTCGTGAAGGGCGGACGCCGCTTCAGCTTCAACTCCATCGTCGTGATCGGCAACGGGAACGGACGGGTCGGGATCGGTTCCGGCAAGGCCAACGAAGTGGCGGAAGCCATCCGCAAGGCCACGGAGAACGCCCACAAGAACCTGGTGGACGTGATCCTCAAGAACAAGACCATCCCGCACGAAGTGAACACCCGCTTCGGCGCGGCGAAGATTTTCATGCGTCCGGCCTCGCCGGGTACCGGCGTTATCGCCGGCGGCGCCGCCCGCGCCGTGCTGGAACTGGCCGGCGTGCACGACGTGCTCACCAAGAGCATCGGATCCACCAACCCCCACAACGTGGTCAAGGCCGTGTTGCGCGGGCTCCAGATGCAGAGGGGCAAGAAGGAATTCAACGCCCTGCGCCAGGTTGCGGTCAAGACCGCGGCCTGAGGCCGGGGTAATCAAGGAATAGGGACATGGCAAACAAAGTCAAAATCACTCAGCTGGTGAGCGCGGTACGTTCCTCGGTCAACCAGAAGCGCACCCTGGAGGCCTTGGGGCTCCGCGGCATCCGCAAGAGCGTCGTCAAGGAAAACAAAGTCGGTTTGGCCGGTATGATCCGCGTCATCGCCCATCTCGTCAAGGTCGAGGAAGTGAAATGAATCTCTCCGAACTCCGCCCCAAAAAGGGCTCGCGCAAGAAGCGTTTCAAGGTCGGCCGCGGTCCCGGTTCGGGCAAGGGCAAGACCGCCGGCCGCGGCGGCAAAGGCCAGACCGCGCGCAAGAGCGGCCCGGTAGGCGCCGCGTTCGAGGGCGGCCAGATGCCCCTGCAGCGCCGCGTCCCCAAGTTCGGCTTCAAGTCGCACTTCCCGAAGAACCTCCAGGTCGTCAACCTCGGGGACATCGACAAGAAGTTCAGCGGCTCCGCCACCGTGACCTCCAAGGAGCTCAAGGCCGCCGGCCTGATCCGCCATGACGACGAGCCCGTGAAGGTGCTCGCCACCGGCAAGCTCAACTCGCCCCTGGTCGTCAAGGCCGACAAGTTCAGCGCCACCGCCCTGGCCGCGATCGAAGCGGCCGGCGGAAAGGCCGAGGTCATCTAAAGTGTCGGCCCTGGCGGGATTCGCGAATATCCTGAAGATCAAGGACCTCAGGGACAAGATCCTCTTCACCCTGGGGCTCCTTGCGATTTATCGCCTGGGCGGCTTCGTGCCCCTGCCCGGTATCAACAGCGTCGCGATCGCGGAGTTCTTCAGCAAGAACTCCAACAATCTCTTCGGCCTGTACAATACCTTCGTGGGCGGCGCCCTCCAGCGCGCCTCCATCTTCTCCCTGGGCATCATGCCTTACATCAGCGCGTCCATCATCATCCAGCTCATGGGCACGGTGGTCCCCACCATCGCGCAGCTCCAGAAGACCGGGCAGGAAGGCCGCGCCAAGCTCACCCAGTGGACCCGCTACGGCACCATCCTCATCAGCGCCCTGCAATCCTGGGGCGTGGCCACCTGGCTCATGAGCCAGGCCACCCCCACCGGGCAGAGCCTCCTGGCCGCCGGCGTGGGCAAGTGGAGCTTCGGCCTCCTCACCATCCTCACCCTGACCACGGGCACCGTGTTCATCATGTGGCTGGGCGAGCAGATCACCTCCCGCGGCATCGGCAACGGTATCTCGCTCATCATCTTCATCGGCATCATGGCGCAAATGCCCCATGCCATCATGAGCGAAGTCGAAATGGTGCTTTCCGGGGAGCGCAGCATCCCCATGGAAGCGGTCATCATCCTGGTGGTGGTGGCGATCATCTGCTTCATCATCTTCATCGACCAGGGGACGCGGCGGATTCCGCTGCAAAGCCCCAAGCGCGTGGTCGGCCGCAAGATCATGGGCGGCCAGTCCAGCTTCCTGCCCTTCAAGGTGAACACCGCCGGCGTCATGCCCGTGATTTTCGCCTCCGCCATCATGTTCGTGCCGGCCCAGCTCGCCTCCTTCTTCCCCAACATCAGCGTGGCCCAGAACTTCGGCAATGCCTTTTTGCCGGGCCATTGGGTCTATTCGGTGGTGTTCACCATCCTGATCGTCTTTTTCAGCTATTTCTACACGGCCATCATGTACAACCCCAAGGAAATCGCCGAAAATCTCAAGAAGTCCGGCGGCTTCATCCCGGGCGTGCGTCCCGGCCGCCGCACGGCCGAGTTCATCGATCAGATTTTGACCCGCGTGACCCTTCCGGGAGCTATTTTCCTGGCACTCATCAGCGTGGGCCCCTTGTACCTCAAGGAACAGTTGAACATGCAGTTTTACATCGGCGGCACCAGCGTGTTGATCGCCATCGGCGTGGCCTTGGAAACCCTGCGGCAATTCCAAACCCATTTGCAGAACCAGCATTACGAAGGGTTCATGCGAAAAGGCAAAATCCGCGGACGGAGAGGTTTCTAAGTGTCCAAACAAGAAGGCATTCAGGTAGAAGGACGGGTATTGGAAGCCCTTCCGAATGCCATGTTCAAGGTCGAACTGGATAACGGTCATGTCATTTTGGCCCATATTTCGGGCAAAATGCGGAAGAATTACATCCGGATTTTACCGAATGACCGGGTTTTGTTAGAATTATCGCCCTACGATTTATCGCGGGGCCGAATCACCTACCGGCATAAGTAAGCGAACGCCCGATAAACGGGCGTGGGCAGGGGTAGGGCGGGCGCAACCCGCCGCACTGAGAGCAGGACCCGAAGGGGGTCCGAGGCAGCGAAGGCGGGTTTGAGTCCGCCGCAGGAGATTATAGGAGAAAAGATGAAAGTCAGGGCTTCAGTGAAACCGCGTTGCGAACACTGCAAAATAGTGCGCCGCAAAGGGGTTATCCGCATCATATGCAAGAAAAACCCCCGTCATAAGCAGAGGCAGGGCTAAGGCCCTGCCGGATCAAGAGCTAGGAGACCACAAGTGGCACGTATTTCCGGTGTAGACATTCCCAACAACAAGAGGACGGAGATCGCCCTCACCTACATTTATGGCCTCGGCCGCAAGTCCGCTACGGACATTTGCAAGAAGGCCAACGTGGACCCGGCCCGCAAAGCCGGCGATCTGACCGATGACGAAATCGGAAAGCTCCGCCGCGCCATCGAGTCCGGCTACCAGGTGGAAGGCGATTTGCGCGCCCAGGTCGGCATGAGCATCAAGCGCCTGGTGGACATCGGCAGCTATCGCGGCCTGCGCCACCGCAAGGGCCTGCCGGTCCGCGGCCAGCGTACCAAGACCAATGCCCGCACCCGCAAGGGTCCGCGCAAGACCATGGCCAACAAAAAGAAGTAGCGAATGCCCGATAAACGGGCGTGAGCAGGGATAAGGCGGGCATGGCCCGCCGCACCGAGACAGAGACAAGCGACAGCAAGCAGAAGCACGAGGAAATTCGATGGCAGACGAAAAAGCGAAGTCCGAAGAGAAAGCCCCCGCCGCCAAGGCCCCGGCCGAAGCCAAGCCCAAAGCCGCGAAGGCCGAGGGTGAAGCCGAAGCCAAGACCGAAGGCGCCGAAGGCGAAAAGGCCAAGATCAAGAAATCCAAGAAGAAGGTGGACGTGCAGGGCTCCTGCACCGTCAAGGCCACCTTCAACAACACCATCATTTCCATCACGGACGTGCGCGGGAACGTGGTGTCCTGGGGTTCTCCGGGCAAGGTCGGCTTCAAGGGCTCCCGCAAGAGCACGCCTTTCGCCGCCCAGGTGGCCGCGGAATCCGCCGCCACCACCGCCATGGAAATGGGCATGCGCAAGCTGGACGTCCGCGTCAAGGGCGCCGGCGCCGGCCGCGAGTCCGCCATCCGGGCCCTCAAGGCCGCGGGCATGGACATCATGTCCATCAAGGACGTCACCGGCGTGCCGCACAACGGCTGTCGTCCCAAGAAGCGTCGTCGCGTCTGAGTTCCGTAGTAGTTGGAAGATTCTCGAGGATCATGCTCGAAAAATCAATGCAAGGATAGAGGTAATACAGGATGAAATGGAAAGCGCTCCACATGCCGAAGGGCATCGTCAAGGAAAAAGGGGATTCCAAATACGGCCGGTTCGTGATCGAACCCTTCGAACGCGGATGGGGCATCACCGTAGGCAACGCGCTGCGCCGCGTATTGCTTTCCAGCCTTCAGGGCGCCGCGATCGTTTCCGTCAAGTTCGAGGGCGTGTCGCATGAATTCTCCACGCTGGAAGGCGTGAAGGAGGACGTGGCCGAGATCATCCTCAACATCAAGCAATTGCGCGTCAAGCTCCTTTCCGACGAGGACGCCACCCTGCGCCTGGACATCTCCGGCGAAGGCGAAGTGCGCGCCGAGCACATCGAACCCAATCCCGACGTCCAGATCCTGAACCCGGAATTGCACCTGGCCACCCTGAGCAAGAACGGCAGCATCACCCTGGAGATGCGCGTGTCCGACGGCCGCGGCTACGTCGTGTCCGACGAGCTCAAGCGCGAGGACGACCCCATCGGCGTCATCCCCATCGACGCGAACTTCAGCCCGGTGACCAAGGTCGCCTACGAAGTGTCCGACACCCGCGTGGGCCAGCGCACGGATTTCAACCGCCTGGAAATGGAAGTCTGGACCGATGGCAGCATCGACCCGGAAGACTCCATGGCCTACGGCGCCAAGCTCCTGGTCGACCACCTGGAGATGTTCATCAACTTCGAAGGCGACCTGGAAGCGGCCGAAGAAGTGGTGAAGGACGAAGAGAAGGAACGCATCCGCCAACTGCTCAAGATGCGCGTGGACGAGCTCGAGCTCTCCGTGCGCTCCAGCAACTGCCTGCGTTGCGCGAACATCCATACCATCGCCGACCTGGTCCGCAACCAGGAATCGGAAATGCTCAAGTACAAGAACTTCGGCCGCAAGTCCCTGATCGAGCTGAACGAAGTGCTGAGCAACATGGGATTGTCGTTCGGCATGGACGTGGATTACTATCTCGGGGATGAGAAGTAAGTTAAGAGAGATTGCAAAAGTCAAATTGCAAAATGCAAAATGAAAAATGGAAAGCCGGGGACGAAGTCCCGCAAAGGCTCTCCAACGAGGCGAACGGATCCCTCTTCAATTTTGCACTTTGCATTTTGCACTTTGCATTTTGAATTCTAAAAAGACGATTCGGAGCATAAGATGTCCAGACATGGTGTAGTTGGAAAAAGACTCGGACGCAACGTGGGCCATCGCAAGGCTCTCCTGAAGAACCTGGCCACCTCGGTGATCGCCCAGGGCCTGAAGGAAGAACCGATGGAACGCCACGTGGTCACCACGGTGACCAAGGCCAAGGCCATCCGCGGCCTGGTGGAACGCTTGATCACGTACGCCAAGGCCGGCGATCTGGCCTCCCGCCGCCAGGCCGCGCGTTTCGTGACCCAGAAGCCCATCTTGAGCGGTCTCTTCGACGTGTTGGCCAAGCGCTATGCCAAGCGCGCAGGCGGCTATACCCGCGTCCTCAAGCTCTCCGGCAACCGCGTGGGCGATGCCTCGCAAATGGCCATCATCACCCTGGTGGAAGAGGAAATCAAGCCCAAGACCCGCAAGCCGGCCCCCAAGGCGAAGGCCAAGGCCGATAAGAAGGTCGACATCACCAAAGCGGAAGCGAAAGCTTCCACCGCAGAGGCGAAAGCCGAATCCGCCGCTCCGGCCGGCGAAACGCCCGCCGCCTAATCCCGGTTAGGACGACCGCAAGGCCGTTCACCGGAATTGGGCCCTCGGGCCGCGAAACGCATCCTCAAAGGCCTCCTGTCCCGGAGGCCTTTTTTATGGCAGAAATCCATACCGGAAAAATATTTCCCTGGTTCTTGACGGGTTCGCCATGGCGAACTAATTTAAAAAGTCAAGAAAAGGTCATTTCTTCTTGGAAGAATCGCCCTTTTCCTTAGATGGCTTGCGCGTGGAAGGGCGACGAGGCGAAGATGGACGCGGGCTGCGCGGATTGTACTTGGCGGCGGATTCCCGGACCCAGCTTTCCAGGGCAGGGTCGATGAAGAGCTCGGAGAGGGGGATTTCCAGGCCGGAGCAGATCTTCGCCAGCGTGGTCAATCTCGGATCGTTCTTACCGTTCAGGATTTCGCTTAACGTGGATTTGGGGATTTGATTCTCGTGGGCAAACAACTCAATACTGCCGGCGCTCTTTTTTCGGATGCGGCTCCGGATGTTTTCCCCGAGATGCTTTAAGAAATCCATATCCAGTCTTTGTGTATGAAAACTAGGGATTTCCCATACCGGGAAGTTCGCTATGGCGAACTTTGAGGGGGCGATCCAGAAGCGAACCTTTTTTCAACCATTCTAGGACTAGGCCATGCCGGCCGGAAAGGAATTGATATGTGTCGATTTTTGAATGTGCTTATTCTGCTCTGTTTTCCAGAAGGATGCATCCGTGGAGGACAAGCCTCCCTGGCGGGAATGTTACGGATGCCCGAGGGAAGTTCAGCCTTGGAGCCGCAAAACTCGGTCACCCGATATACGGTCATGAAGCCGGGTTCCGGCTCCCAGCCCGTCTGCGTAGGCACAGTGAGCCTCTTCTTGCCGAAGCCGTCCCAGGGCGGCCTGGACGGACTCGTCCTGGGAATGCGAGGGCAAAAGGAATTCATCGCCACCGGGGAGAGCATCGAGTTCCAGAAAGGTCTATAGGCGCCCGCATGCGTGAAAGGATCGAGATATCAGAAAGCGCCAAAACCCAAGTGCTGCTGGCAGAAGAGGATGTCGTCCAAAGGACGCTCATCCGGGAATACCTGCGCATGGAAAGCCGCTATGAGGTCCTGGACACGGAGGGCATCCGCCCGCTCCTGGACCTGTGCGCGGTCGTCCGGTTCCGGAACGCGGTCGTCCTGCTCGACATGCGCTGGTCCAAAGCGGGGAAGACGGACGTGGTGCTGGAAATCCGGAAGCGGAATCCCGGCATGCGGATCCTGGGCTTGATGGATCGGGACGGCGGCGCTTCCGCAAAATCCTATCTGGGCATGCTCCGCTTCGGAATCCTGTTCAAGCCGTTTTCGGCGGATCGATTGCATCGGAGCCTGGCGGCGATCCTGGCGACCGATGCAGGCCCGGGAGACCGGAACCGGGGCGGAACAGGGAGTCGGCCATGCCCAAAACCCTGAAGGAAATCCTGGAGCTGACCTGGCAGCGGCAGGCGGAGGAGCTTCGCCACCTTTCCCGCTTGGAACTGGAAGTCCTGTTCTTCGAAATGAACCGCATTTGCCCGCCTCAGGAAGACCAGGAGGCGTTCGATCGATTCTATCTCGCCGTATTTTCCGTGATCCGGGACCGTTGGGAACGGAAGTACGCAGAGGGAAACGGCGGCTAGGAATTTCCGCGCGGGCCCGGAGGCGGCGTGCCGACGCTTCTCCGCGGACGCAATATCGGTTATTTTGCTTAGATGAGTCCTGAAATGGACGGGGTTCTCCCGGCCGCCCTGCAAGCCAAACTGGAGCTGCTCCCCACCCGTCCCGGCGTCTATCTGATGAAGAACGCCAAGGGGGAAATCGTCTACATCGGCAAAGCGGTGAACCTCCGCAACCGCGTGCGCAGCTATTTCAACAACAAGGCCCAGAGCAACCACCTGGCTTCCACCTTGCTGCGGGCCGTGGCCAAGGATTTGGAATGGATCATCACCGACAATGAGGTCGAGGCGCTGATCCTGGAGGCCAATCTCGCCAACAAGCATGCCCCGCGGTACAATGTCCAGCTCAAGGACGACAAGCATTTCCCGTACATCAAGGTGACCCTTTCCGAGGCCTATCCCCGCCTGGTGGTCACGCGCCAAAGCGGCTCCGGCAAATCCAAGGACCTGTATTTCGGCCCCTATACCAACGTGCGGGCCATGCGTAAGACCCTCAACCTGCTGAACAAGATCTTCCGCATCCGGGATTGCGATCTCAAGCTGCCCCTGGAGCAGCCCATCCGGCCCTGCCTGAGCTATCATCTCAAGCGTTGCGACGCGCCCTGCGCCCACCTGACCACGCCGGAATCCTACCGGCACCTGGTGGAACAGGCCGTGCTGCTGCTCAAGGGCCGGCACCGGGACCTGATGCAGGACCTGGAGCGCAAGATGCGGCAGGCCGCGGACGCGGACCGCTTCGAGGAGGCGGCGCGCGTGCGGGACCAGATGCGCGATCTGGAGGCCATCAAGGAAGAGCAGAAGGTGGATCTGGGCGCGGACCAGGTTTCCCGCGACCTCATCGCCGCGGCGCGCACGGGCAAACTGGCCTGCATCCTGATCCTGGAGATCCGGGACGGCTACGTCAGCGGCCGCAAGCATTTCGAGGTCACCTGCCCCCTGGAGCAGGACGAAGACAGCATCATCACCGAGTTCATCAAGGGCCATTATCTGCGGCAGGGGCCGGATTCCATTCCCCGGGAGCTGATCCTGTCCCATCCCACCCTGGAGGAAGAGAACGTCCAGGACGCTTTGCGGGCCCTGCGGGGCGCGGCCGTGGACCTGGAAGTCCCCGTCAAAGGGGAAAAGCGGCGCCAGGTGAACCTGGCCATGGAGAACGCCAAGCTGCTGGTGGCGGAGATGGTGGCGCGCCGGGAACGCAAGAACCGCCAGAGCTACCGGGTGACGGCCCTGCAAGAGGACCTGGGGCTGGCCCAGGCGCCCAACCGCATCGAAGGGTTCGACATCTCCCACCTGTCCGGCACGGATACGGTGGCGTCCCAGGTGGTGTTCGTGGACGGCAAGCCCAGCAAAAAGGACTACCGCCATTACAACGTGAAGACCGTGGACGGCATCGACGATTTCGCCTCCATGCGGGAAATCCTGGGACGGCGCGTGAAACGCTTGCTGGACGACAAGCTGCCGTTCCCGGACCTGATCCTCATCGACGGGGGCAAGGGGCAACTGGGCATGGCCGTGGAGGTCTTGCGCGAGGCCGGCAAGGCGGAACAGCCCATCATCGGCCTGGCCAAGCGCCTGGAGGAGATCTTCTTCCCGGGGCAAAGCGAACCCCTGCTCATTCCCAAGACCTCGCCCAGTCTGCAATTATTGCAGCAGGTGCGCGACGAGGCCCACCGCTTCGCCATCACCTTCCAGCGCTCCAAGCGCAAAAAGCGCATCGAATCGTCCTGGCTGGACGAGGTGCCCGGCGTGGGGGCCAAGACCAAGATGAAACTGCTGCGGGTGTTCGGGGCTCCGGCCGCCATCGCGGCCGCGCCGGAAACGGAACTCGCCAAGGCCGCCGGCAAAGCGACGGCCTCGCGCATCCGGGCCTACCTGGAAGCCAAATCGGAACCGGCCGCGCCGGCCCCGGACTCGGCGGCCCTTACGGGCCAGGCCGCCCCCCGCCTTTAAGGAACCTGGAAATACGGGACCGACCCGAACGCCTTCTCGATCGCCGATTCCATCTCCTCGTTGGCGATGACCATCGCCAGGGCGCGGTTCAAGGTGTCCACATCGGATTCCGCTTGCAGGATGCGCTTCGCCTTTTTCAGCTTGAGCGCGTCCACGCGCAACGGATCTATGGAAACGAAGGCATTGCGGTTGACGGAATGGTTGCGGCTTGCCATGAGGTTCCCTCCTGTGCCTCCATATCTATTTTTTTTCGCGCCTCAAGTGCATGAAAAAAAAGGAAATAGGGAAAAACCACAAGCAGCCGGAAGCCTTTGGTTTTTTTAGGCGGGATTCCCTTGGGAGCGGATTTCCGCCAGCAATTCCCGGGTCCGGGCGGCCGGATCCGGCGCCAGGCTGATTTCCGTCACCATCGCGATGGTATTCACGCCGCGGGAGAACAGATCGCGCAAATGGCTTTTCTTGATGCCCCCCATGGTGGTGAAGGGGTGCCGGCTCAGGCGGGACAGCTCCAGCACCCGGTCCGCTCCCAAGGCTCCATAGCGGGAATGATCCTTGGTGGCGGTGGGGAACATGGGCCCGATATTGATATAGTCCACGGGAAGGCGTTCCGCGGCCAGGACCTCTTCCCGGTTATGGGTCGACAACCCGATCACGGCTTCCGGGCCCAGGATCCGCCGGGCTTCTTCCGGATCCATGTCCTCCTGCCCCAGGTGCACGCCGTCCGCGCCCACGGCCTTGGCCGTCTCCACGCGATCGTTGATCAACAGCAAGGCCCCGTGGCGGCGGCACAGTTCCAGCGCGGCGCGCGCCTCGCGCTCGAACCCGGCGTCGGGCAGATCCTTGTCGCGGTATTGCACCAGGCGCACGCCGCCTTCCAAGGCGGCCTTGACCACGTCCAGTTGGGGGCGGCCTCCGGTCAGGTTGTGATCGGTGACGAAGTACAGGGGCAGGCCGGTCAGGCGGAACGGTTTTTCCATCGGGTATCCCTCGCAGGGTGCGGCTTCAGCGCAGGCCTTCCTGCGGGCTGGAGGCGGATCCGTACAGCTTGCGCGGGATGCGGCCGGCCAGGAAGGAGTCCCGCCCGGCTTCGCAGGCCAGCTTGAACGACCGGGCCATGCGCACGGGATCGGTCGCGGAGGCTATGCCGGTATTGCACAGGATGCCGTCCACGCCCAGCTCCATGGCCTTGGCCAGATCGGAGGCGGTGCCCATGCCCGCGTCCACGATCACGGGGCAGCTCAGGGATTCCATGATGATGCGGATGTTGTTCTCGTTGAGCACGCCCTGGCCGCTGCCGATGGGGGAGCCCGCCGGCATCACCGCCGCCACGCCCAGGTCCTCCAGCTTCTTGGCCATCACCGGATCATCGTTGGTGTACACCAGCACCACCTGGCCTTCCTTCACCAATATCCGGGCGGCCTCGTACGTGGCGATGGGATCGGGGAGCAGGGTCTTCTGATCGAACAGCACTTCCAGCTTCAGGTATTTCATCCCCTGGGCCCGGGCCAGGCGCGAAATGCGCAGCGCGTCCTCCACGTTGTAGGCGCCCGCCGTATTGGGCAGCAGGGCGTATTTCCCGGGATCGATGAAGTTGAGGATGTTCTCTTCTTCGGGCCCGTTCAGCTTCACGCGGCCCAGGGCCACGGTGACCATTTCCGCGCCGGAAACGTCGTGGCACTTGCGCATGGTCTCGAAGTCCGGGTACTTGCCGGTGCCCACGATGAGGCGGGAGGAGAAGGTTTTGCCTCCCAATACCAATGGTTTGTCCTGTAGCATATCCAATCCTCGTGATGCTTCGGGTAAGTCCGAAAAATAGGATTTTTACCGGCCGCGCGCCCGAGAGGCCGGTTATTCCAGGCTTCTTTATTCCAGGGTCTTCTTCCCCGCTTTGGCCAGATAGGCCGCCAAGGCCAGGAAGGCGGCCAGGGAAACCCAGGCCAGCCAGGCGGGATGCCAGGTCACGGCCAGCGGCCATTTGCAGTAGACGAACACCGCCAGCACCACGCCCAGGATGGATTCCCCCGCGATCAGCCCCGAGCTCAAGAGCACTCCGGCATTGCCCAGTTCCCGCCCGGCTTTTTCCGGGCCCAGGCTTCGCTGCCCCAGGGAGCGGATCAGGCCGCCCAGGAAAATCGGCACCGACAAGGTGAAGGGCAGGTACATGCCCACCGCCACCGGCATGGGATGCAGGCGGAAACGCGAGCCCTTGGCCTTGAGCCAGGCGTCCGCGGCGATGAGGCCCGCGCCGATGGCCGCGCCCGCCCCCACCATGCCCACGGGGATCTGCCCCTTGCCGAAAATGCCGCCGGCCAGGCTCGCGAACAAGGTGGCCTGGGGCGCCTTCAGTCCTCCGCCGATGGTATAGGAGTGGTGCAGCAAGGTCAGCACGGGGGCGATCACGAAGGCCGGCGCCACCGCGCCGATCACTTCCGCGTATTGCTGGTACTTGGGCGTGCTGCCCACCAGGTATCCCGTTTTCAGATCCTGGGAGCAGTCCGCCGCCGAACAGGCCGCGCAGCAGACTACCGCGGCCACGCCCAGGGTGGCCAGGATCGCCGAATCGCCCTTGAAGCCGAGCAGCAGGAAGAATCCCGCCGTTCCCAGCAAGGCGGAAATGGTCATGCCGGACACGGGGTTGTTGGAGCTCCCCACCAGGCCCACGATATAGCTGGAAACGCCGGTCAGCAGGAACGCCGCCGCCATCATCAGCCCCGTGGTGATCAGCGACAGCCCGGGCGTCTTGAGCAGGTACCAGTATACGCCGAAGGTCAGCGCCGCGCAGAACGCCAGCAGGCCCAGCAGCACGCGGCCCGGCATGTTCCGCTCCGTGCGCGCGGGCGGAACGTCCTTCTTCTCCGAACGATACGAGAGCAACAGGCTGCCCAGCCCCTGGAGAATGCCTTTGCGGATGGAGAAGATGGACCAGAGTCCGCCCACCACCATGGCGCCCACGCCCAGATAGCGGATCTGCGTCGACCACAAGCCCCAGGCCGCGTCCAGGGCCGGCGCGCCCGCCAGGGCTTCCGGCGGCGTCAGCAGCGGCAGCCCCAGGACCCAGGCGATCACGCCGCCGGTGAACACCTGCAGGGAAACCTCCAGTCCGGTGATGAATCCCACGGACAACAGGGCCGGGGACAGATCGCCGCCGAAAAAGAACACCCGGCCGCCCGCGCGTCCCGCCCATTCCAGGGTGCCGCTCAAAAGCGCCAGGCCGGAAGCCCCCAGTTTGAACAGGCCCCCCGCCAGGAAGCCTTTCACCAGGTACAGCACGCCTCCGGGCGCGCCGCCCGCGCCCGATCGCAGCACTTCCGCGCAGGCCACCCCTTCCGGATAGGTGAGTTGCGGACTTTCCACGATCAACAGACGGCGCAAAGGCACCATGAAGGCGATGCCCAGCAGGCCGCCGGACAGGGTGATGAGGGTAGTGGGCCAGAATTTGAAATCCTGCCAGGCTCCCACCAGGACCAGGGCCGGAATGGTGAAAATGGCCCCGGCGGCCAGGGACTCCCCCGAACTGGCCAGGGTCTGGACGATATTGGCTCCCAGGATGTCCCGTTTGCCCAGCATGCGATAGGCCCCCATGCCCAGCACGGCCGCGGGAATGGAGGCGGAAACGGTCATGCCCGCGTAAAGCCCCAGGTAGACATTGGCCGCCGTCATCACCAGGGCGATGGCCAACCCCAAACCGATGGAAAGGACGGTGAATTCGCCGGAAGCGGCCATAAAGCGGGGCGCCGCCGGTCCGGCCGTGGTCGGATCGCCGTCCGTGTGCGGGGAAGGGTCCATGCCCATAGGGTCGAAAGGTACTTTAAAAAGCCCCAACACCCCCCTAAAGCCAAAGCCGCCCGGAACCTGGGCCCACGGCGCATAATTTGGTAGATTCCTCTTTAACCGACAGCTAAACTTAGAGCGACCTGTATATTGATCAATCGGGGGCTCCGGGTTATATTTCCGATTCTCACAAAAATCAAAATTTCGGAGCCTGACGATGAAAACTGGGATTCATCCTAAATACGACGTGCAATCGTTCAACTGTTCTTGCGGCAACGTCATCGAAGTGCGCGCAACCATTCCGGGACAGGGCATCGAAATCTGCTCCAACTGCCATCCGTACTATACGGGCAAGCAGAAGATCCTGGATTCCGCGGGCCGTATCGAGAAGTTCACTTCCCGCTATACGTCCATCGTGGGCGCCAAGCGCAAGACCCGCGCCGCCGTCAAGGACGCGCCAAAGGGCTGATGAACTGCATCACCAAGGGTTTCTTTCGCCTGAATTGGACCCTTACCTTCCTGTCCAGCTATCAACCGGAAAGCCTCGGCGGACAGGCGGTGATCGAAGGCGTGCTCATGCGGAGTCCGCGGCGCCTGGCCGTGGCCGTCCGCGCTCCCGACGGTTCCATCGTCGTGGACAACCGGGAATTCCTATCCTACTCGCGGCGCCATAAGCTGCTCGGCCTCCCCATCCTGCGGGGCGCGGCCTCCCTGATCGAGTCCCTGGCCATCGGCGTCAAGGCCCTGAACTTCTCCATGTCCGTGCAGGAAAAGAGCCGGGCCAAAACCGGCGCGGACGCGTATCCGGAGTACGCCGACCTGATGCCCGCGCCGGCCTCCCGGCCCAAAGCCAAGAAGGCGGACGGCCTCTGGGTCGCCTTGAGCCTCCTCTCCTCCCTGGCGCTGGCCCTGTGCCTGTTCCAATTGTTGCCTTATTTCGTCGCCGGCCACATCGTCGGCGGCACCCAGGAAGCGCCTGCGGACCCGGTGCTGTTCAACATGACCGCCGGCGGCGTGCGCATGTGCCTGCTCCTGGCCTACATGTGGGGCATCTCCTACCTGCGGGACATCGGCCGCGTGTTCCAATACCACGGCGCGGAACACAAATCCATCTTCGTCCACGAGCGCCGCGGCTCCCTGGACGTGGCTTCCGCCCGCTTGCAAAGCCGTTTCCATCCGCGTTGCGGCACGTCTTTCATCCTCATCGTGGCCCTGGTCTGCATGCTGTTCTTTTCCGCCCTGGACGGCATGCTGTGGCAATGGTTCCATTTCGCCTACCCGTCCTTCCTGGCCCGCTTCGCCATCCATTTGCCTTTCGTGCCCCTGGTGGCCGGTCTTTCCTTCGAAGTCCTCAAGCTCACGGCCCGTTTCCAGGACTCCTTCTGGGTTCGCCCGTTCGTTCTGCCCGGCCTCTGGCTGCAGAAGATCACCACCCGGGAGCCGGACGAAAAGCAATTGGAAGTCGCCATCGCGTCGATAAGGGCCGCGCTCGCCTAAACTCCGTTTCGCCCCGGGCCGCGCTCCCCTTCGGGGAGAGTGCAAAAGTCAAAGTGCAAAATGGAAAGCCGTGGGACCCGACTCCGGAATATCCGGCTTCCAGGCGGCCCTCAGCGCCAATCTCCTCTATCCCGTATTCTTCCTACATTTTGCACTTTGACTTTTGCATTTTGACTTCCAACCCATAGACCCGGCGATCATGGACTACAGACAACAAGCCCGAAAAGTCATCGAGCGCAGCGAGGAGATGGAAAGCCAGCTCCAGCGGCCGGACATCCTCTCCGACATGAAGCGCATGACGGAAATCAGCCGCACCCACAAGGGCCTGGCCGAATCCGTGCTCAAGGCCCGGGAATACCTGGGGCTTTTGGCCGACGTGACGGAATGGGAAAAGGCCGCGGCCGACTCCTCCGACGCGGAATTGCAGCAATTGGCCGCCGATGAGCTGAAAAAGCTGCGGGAACGCGTGCCCGCCGTGGAAGAGGAATTGCGCATCCTGTTCATCCCCAAGGATCCCAACGATCAGCGCAGCGCCATCCTGGAAATCCGCGCCGGCACCGGCGGGGACGAGGCCAGCATCTTCGCGGGGGACCTCTACCGCATGTACAAGTATTACATCGATTCGCGGGGATGGAAGTCCACCCTGCTCAGCGAAAGCGAGGGCACCGTGGGCGGCTTCAAGGAAGTGTTCCTGGAAGTGCTCGGGGACGGCGTGTACGGCACGCTCAAATACGAAAGCGGCGTGCACCGCGTGCAGCGGGTCCCGGAAACCGAGGCCCAGGGCCGCGTGCACACCTCCGCGGCCAGCGTGGTGGTCATGCCCCTGGCCGATGAGATGGACGAAATCCAGATCAAGGACGAGGACCTTCGCATCGATACCTACCGCGCCGGGGGCGCGGGCGGCCAGCACATCAACAAGACCGATTCCGCCGTGCGCATCACCCATCTGCCCACCGGCCTGGTGGTGGCCTGCCAGGACGAGCGCTCCCAGCACAAGAACCGGGCCAAGGCCATGAACGTGCTCAAGTCCCGCCTGCTGGACGCGCAGATCGCGGAACGGGAGGCCAAGGAGTCCGCCGCCCGCAAATCCCAGGTCGGCACGGGGGACCGCTCCGCCAAGATCCGCACCTACAACTTCCCCCAGGGCCGTTGCACCGATCACAGGGTCAACCTCACCCTGTACAAGCTGGACGCGGTCATGAAGGGCGACATCCAGGAACTCATCGACGCCTTGGTCATGGAAGCCAACGCGGAGAAGCTGCGGGACCTCGAGAAGCAAGGCTGAGGGGGGAGAGTTCAAAGTGCAAAAGTCAAAGTGCAAAGTGCAAAATGAAGAGGCGGACACCTCCTCGTCTTTGGCTCCGGACGGGAACCTCTTCTCTTGTGCTTCCCATTTTGAACTTTGCACTTTGCACTTTGACTTTTGCATTCTATCCCGATGACCGCACCCAACTCCCTGCTCGACATCCTCAACAAAACCTCCGACTGGTTCAAGGGCCGGGGCATCGAAAGCCACCGCTTGGACGCGCAGCTCCTGCTCGGCCACGTGCTGGGCATGAAGCGCCTGGACCTGTACATGAACTTCGACCGGCCCATGGGCGAGGCGGAGCTCGCGCGTTACCGCGACCTCGTCAAGCGCCGGGGCGCGCGCGAACCCCTGCAGCACCTGGTGGGGGAAATGCCTTTCCGGGAGATCCGCCTCAAGATCGACAGACGCGCGCTCATCCCGCGCCAGGAGACCGAACTCATCGTGGACCTTGTGCGCAAGGCCCTGGAGCCCGGCCGCGCCAGCACCGTGCTGGACATGGGCGTGGGCGCGGGGCCGATTTATCTTTCAGTCGTTAAAGAGATCACAAATTGCAAAGCCTTCGGCGCCGACCTCTCCGCGGAAGCCCTGCAGCTCACGCGCGAGAACGCGGCGCTCAACGGGCTTTCCGCGGACAACCTCGCGCAAAGCGATCTCTTCTCGGCCTTCCCCCAAGGCATGCAATGGGATCTCATCGTCTCCAATCCCCCTTACGTGGGCGAGAAGGAGCGGCCGCACTTGCAGCCGGAAGTCCGCGATCACGATCCGGCGCTGGCGCTGTTCGGAGGCCCGGAAGGGTGGGAGTTTCCCGCCCGCCTGGCGCACGAAGCCTATGGCCGCTTGCAAACTCCCGGGACCCTGATCGTGGAGATCGGGGCGGGCCAGCTTCCCATTTTGAAGGAGAAATCGGCTTCCCGGCCCTGGAAATCCTGCCTGTCCACTGTGGATTACCAGGGGACGGCTCGCTTCCTGATCCTGCACAAATAGGCGCTTGCCGGCCAGGTTTTTTGGGATAGAAGGGCTTTTTGAGGCTGGTTTGTTGACTCGATATCAACAATTGTGGATAACTCTGTTGAAAAAGTCCGGCCGGGCCTTGAGACCACTTGGCTTGTTTGGGATGCTTGGGTCTTGTATCGTACCACGTCGGATGCGCTCATAGCCATGCTTTTCGCGCCCCAATCCCGGCCGAACCCCTCAACGCTTTTTCCCCTCAAGACATAGAGAGAAAAAAAAGTTGGAAAAAAGGGTTGCCGACCGTTGACGGCGAAACAGGCTTGAACTATCTTATCACTCCCGCCGAAATAAGGCGGGCTCGGGTGCCTTTGAGCCCTGGGAGTTCATTGAGAGAAGAATCAGGAACAAGCAGTAAATCACAGCGG
>DATENA010000159.1:0-8056 GCA_035275285.1 Fibrobacteria bacterium
TGAATGCGAAAGATTCTTTGCATTCAACTCCCGACCCCCGACTCCGAAGGGCGTAGCAGCGGATACAGGGTATCTGCCTGTACTCCCGACCATGGAAGCCTTGGGCAGACGTCCGATCCAAACTGGATCGTCCTTACGGAGTTCCCTGCGTCTTTTCCCTCTGCCCATTTTCTCCAGGCCTTTCATACACGACCCGCAGCCTGGGATTCAGGAACGACGTGTCCCACGGCGAATCTTCTTCCCCAAAGCGGGCCTCAACGTCCGTGTCGGCAATCCCGGCCAGGTGCAGGAGCGGGCCGTTGGTGCCGATGCTGCGCGCCGTCAGGGAGAACAGCCCCAGCAGCAGGCCCGTGGACTCCACTTCCAGGCCCGGCAGGCTTAAGGTCAAATCCTGCGGGGGCGGGGGAGAGGCCCATAGGGGCCCGGCGCCGTTGAGGACGAGCAGGGCCTGGGCCGCGCCCTGGGGGGAACGCGCTTTGACGGCGGCCTGGAAAAGCTCCCGTTCCCGGACCGGATTGGCTCCCTGCCAGAGGAACAAGCGCGTGCTTTCGGGCCTCAGGCCTTTGGCGGTCAGGCGGGCGGCCGCGTCTTTCAGATTTTCCGGGCTGACGCCCAGGCGGCTCCATTTGGGAACGATGGGCCGCGCGGAAAAGTTCCAGAGCCGGATGGTTTGCAAGAAGCGGCGCAAGTGATTGGGGGGATCGGACGGGTGCAGCAAGACGTTGGCGAAAGGCCGGGGAGCCTCGCCGGAAACCTGGACGCGCAGGCCCGCCCGGGAAGAGCGCAGCAGGAAGTGCATGAGCGGAGGGGTCTCTTCGCCCAGGTTCAGGATGAGATCGGGGCGGAACGCGCCCGTGCTGCGGACCACTTCCTGGAAATGGGGCTCCCCCCATTGGAAATCCTCCGCCCGCATGCCCAGGATCCGGTCGGGTCCGAACAGGGCCGAAAGGAATCCCACCCATTCCTGCCGGGTCAGGAACAGGAATTCCGAGTCCGCCAGATCCTGGATGAGGCTCTGGACCACCGGGAAAGCGATGAGAATCTGCCGGAAGTCTTCCGGGAGCCGGATCAGGATCCTGAGGCGGCCGGATAGGGCCTTCCCCAGGCTGAAAGGAGGAGCGGCGAAGTCCCCGCCGGATTTCCACGTCAGATACTTCCAAAGTTGCCTGGATGGAAGGTAATTGAGGGCTTTGTATGGCCACCGTTTCCCGATTTCGGGTTCGCGGCCTAGATTTCGGCGGGCCATATGTCTTATACTAGCTAAAGATAATTCTTGAAGGATTGAAAATTATCCATGCCATGCCCAATATGAGATCCGGCACCCGCCCATGATGGCATTTTTGACCGCGCTGCAAATCGTTCCAGCCCTCGTCCTGTGCCTTGCGGGCGTTCCCATGCTGCCGGTTCCCGCCCTTTCCCATTATGAGGCGACCCTGATGGGCATCCTGGTGGCTGAGGCCCTGTTTTTCCTGTACCTGACCCGCTCCACCGATTCCCAATACCGCATCGCCGGTTTCACCCAGGCCGTATGGCTGTTCACTTTCGCCTGGATCGCCATCCATTTGCTGGGAGGCATCCAATACCGCCTCAACCTGACCATCGCCCTGGCCACGGCGGCCTTGATAGGGACCCAGTCCCATCCGGTGCATTCGGTCCATATCATGCTGTTGACCGTCGCGGCGGCCGTTTCCCTGGTGGCCGACCGCTTGTACGGTTTTTTGCCGGGCGGGCCCCCTTCCAATATCCAGAACATCCCCGAATACGTTTTTTCCATCTTCTTCCCCGTGGTCAGCGTGACGCTGTTCCAAGCGGTGCTGCTGGGTTTCAAACGCGGGAAGACCGCCCCCCCGCGGAAGCCGGCCCCCGACCCCGAGGCTCCGGCCATCGCGCTTTCCGGCAACGACATCCCCACTCCCAAAGGCTCGGTGATCCTGTCCGGGGACGGCAATCTGGTGGAGCCGTCCAAGGCCACCCAGTTCTTCAACCGCGTGTACCTGGAGAACCAGGGAGACCAGGCCCTCAAGGACATGAAGGACATCCTCAACACGGTCGTGTACTTCATGAGCCGGAATTTCAAGGCCTACACGTCCCTGGGATTCCTGGTTTCCGAACTGGGGGACAAGCTGACCCTGAACGCCGTGGTGACCAAGAGCCGGAACCTGAACTACGATTGCGTGATCGAGTTCGGAAAGGGGACCATCGGGTCGGCCGTGAACAAGCCCGCGGGCTTCATCACCGGTAACCTGCGTTCCTACACCGGCGAGCTGGAATATTACAGCCAGCAGGAGAACATCAACTCCATGATGATCATGCGGGTGATGGACAACCAGAGCAAGCGCATCCAGGGCCTGCTGGTGGTGGACTCGGAGAACATGCGCGCCTTCACCGACGAGCATAAGGAATTGATGTACCGGTTCACGCAGATCGCTTCGGCCATGATCACCAGCGCCAAGCTGACCTACCAGATGAACAAGGTGGCCATCCAGGCGGATCTGCAATACGAAATCGCCAAGAAGCTCTCCGAGGCCCTCAAGGTCGAGGAAGTCATCGACGTGCTGACGCAGTCGCTGATGCGCACCTTCGAGCACGACCGGCTGGTCATCATCGCCTACAACTCGTCCACCGCCAAGGGGACGGTCTGGCGCATCATCGGCGATCCGGGCAACATCGCCGAAGGCATGGAGTTCGACATCCACGAGAACCGGAGCCTGTACGGCAGCGTCTTCCGCAACCGCCGCTCCGTGGTGAGCCAGGGGTTCCGCGTTGAGACGCGGTTCGTGCGCTTCGACCGGGACGAACCCGCCGAGGCCAAGCCCCAGGACATCCTGATCGCGCCCATCCACGACGACCGCCAGTCCGTATGGGCGGTGGTGGGCCTGGAATCCAACCGCGCCGGGGTCTATTCCCAGTCCGAACTGCAATTGCTCAAGACGATCATGGCCAACGTGACCACCGCCCTCACCAAGGCGCGCATGTACACGGAGATGGAGAAGCTCGCCACCATCGACGGCCTGACCCAGATAGCCAACCACCGCAAGTTCCAGGACATCATGACCATGGAACTGGAACGGTCCCAACGCTACAACGCGCCGCTCACCCTGCTCCTGATGGACATCGATCATTTCAAGAAGTTCAACGACACCTACGGCCACCCGGTGGGCGATCTGGTGCTGCAGATGGTGGCCAAGGCCCTGCAAGGCTCCATCCGCAACACGGACTATTGCGCCCGTTACGGCGGCGAAGAGTTCGTGGTCGTGCTCATCCAGGCGGACGAGGCCCAGTCCCGCATCCTGGCGGAGCGCATCCGCAAGGCCGTGGAGTCCCTCCAGATCCAGAACGACGGCAAGATCCTGCGCGTGACCGTCAGCATCGGCAGCGCCACCTTCCCCTTCGACGGCGTCAACAAGCAGGAGTTGATCGACAACGCGGACAAGTCCATGTACGCGTCCAAGCAGGGAGGCCGCAATCGCGTCTCCTTCTTCTCCGAAGTGAAGCTCACGCCCGCGGGGATTGCCCCGGCGCCGCATTAGGCCGCGGAGTCCGCTCGGCCGGCGCGGGGTCTGCAAGCTTAGTCCAAGAGCTATCGGCCATCCGAACCGGAAATGGACGGGTACCGCGTGGGGCGGCGTTTCGTCGGGAGTACGGGCAAAAGCCGCGAGCCTACCGCTTCGCCCCTCGGAGTCGGGAGTTGAATACGAAGAGCGCTGCCTATCGGCTTCAATGCGCGTATTCAACTCCCGACCCCCGACTCCCGACCTGATGCACACTACGGCAATCCCAGCGTCCATCTTCTACCCCCCCAATCCCACAGCCTCTTCCCCCCCTCCTTGGCCTCTCCGCCTTCCCTTCCTACCTTCTTCCCAATGTCCCACATCCTCGTCGTCGGGTTGAACCCGGCCTGGCAGACGGTTCTCGGGTTCCGGGATTTCCGGGCCGGGGAGGTGAACCGGGCCCGGAGCGGGGAGTCCCTGGCTTCGGGCAAGGGCTTCAATGCGGCCAAGGTCCTGCGCCGCCTGGGGCATAAGGTTTCACTGCTGCAAATCCTGGGCGGGGAGAACGGGAGCAAATGCCTGCGGGCTTGCGAGGCCTTGGGCATCGAGAGCCTGCATGCCTGGGTGGGGACGGAAACCCGCCGCTGCCTGACCCTGTTGCATCGCGATGCTTCCCTTCCGGGCGACGCGCCGGATCCGGAGGAGGTCGGGGCCGCGCCGGGCGAGTCCACGGAAATCATCGAACCCTTCCGGGTGGAGGAGCCCGGCGCGGGGGAAGCCCTGATCGCCTCGCTTCCCCCGGACCCGGAGGCTTTCGATGCCGTGGCCATTTGCGGCACGGTGCCGCCCGGGGCGGGAGAGGGGATCTACGACGCCGTCCTGGACCGCCTGAGGCCCAAGGTCACGGTGGTGGATGCCTGGCAGGGTTTGCGTCCGGGATCCCTCGCCAAAGCCACCTGCCTCAAGATGAACCGTTCCGAGTATCGGACCCTCTCGGAATCGGCCGGGGCCGAGGCGGCGGACGCCCTGTTCCTGGTGACGTCCGGAGGCGGGGAAGCCTTGGTGTTACGGGGAGGGGCGACCCTGGCCCGCTTGGCGCCGCCCCGGCTGGCCTCGGTCGCCAATTCCATCGGCGCGGGGGATGCGGTCACCGCCGGCGTCGTCCATCATCTGCTTTCGGGGCTGGATGCCGCCGAAGCCTTCCGCCATGGCCTGGCCATGGGCTCGGCCAGTTGCCTGGAGCGCCTGCCCGCGGAGTTCCAGGACGCGGAATTCCGCCGCTTGCTTCCCCTGGTCCGGGTGCTGCCATGATCCTGTTGTGCGCGGCCACCTTGGGGGAGATGGACGCCTGCCTCGCGGCCGCGGGGCTCCGTTTCGGGGAATTGGAACCGAGGGAGGCGCCGGAAAAAGCTCGAGGAGAAGCGATCGCTGCGGCGCTCATCGGGCACCGGATCTGGGCCCGCGGGCGTGGCGGCCTGCTCTGCGCCGTGACGGGCGTAGGCATCCCCCTGACCTTGTTGCGGCTGCTCCCCTTGGCGTCCCGGACCGCGCCGGAGTTGATCTTCAATGCGGGCATCGCCGGGGCCTATCCCGGTTCGGGCCTTTCCATCGGGGACGTGGTGGCGGGAGAGTCGGAAACCTTCGGGGATTTGGGCATGGAAACCCCGGGTCCGGAAACGTTCCTGCCGTTGGCTTCCTTTCCCTGGGCGGACGAAGATTACCGGCGTCCTTTGCCGCTCGCCCTGGAGCCTTTGCGCCGGGGTGGGCGGGATGGGACGCCGGGGTTGCCCGTGGCGGGAGGCTGCACCATCAATGCCTGCGCGGGGACGGAGGCCACCGGCAGGCTGCGCCGTTCCCGGACCGGAGCCGGATTCGAAACCATGGAGGGCGCCGCGGCGGCGCTGGTCGGCAGGGAACTCGGCATCCCCGTCTGCGAAGTGCGCGCGATCAGCAACATCGCCTCCACGCGGGACTTCCGCCCCGCCGGCGCGGAGATGGCCCTGGGTAACCTGGGTGTTTACATGGGCCGCTGGCTGGCGGGCCTGCCCGGCTTCGGGCGCGAAGGGAACGCATGAAGATCCGGACCGCGATTTCTCCCTGTCCCAACGACGTGTTCATCTTCGCGGGCCTGATCGGCGGCGGAACGTCCGTGCCGGGGCTGGAATTCGGATTCGCCTACCATGATCTGGAGACCCTGAACCGCGGCGCGTTGGCGGGCCGGTGGGACATGGTCAAAATCAGCTACGCCAACCACATCCATTGCGCCGGGGCCTATGGCCTGCTGCGCTGCGGCGGGGCCCTGGGGCGGGGATGCGGGCCTTTGCTGCTGTCCAACCGCCCGGGGCCGCAAGGGGGGCTTTGGGATCCCGCCGCCGAAGTGCTGGTTCCCGGGGAACACACCACGGCCAACTTTCTGCTGGATTTCCACGCCGCCGCTCCGCTCCGCAAAACCTTCCTGCCCTTCGACGCCTTGTACCGCCGCCTGCTGGGTCCCGAGCCTTGCCAGGGGGTGGTAATCCATGAAATGCGCTTCACCTACGCGGCGGACGGCCTGCACCTGGTGCGGGATTTGGGGGAGCATTGGGAGACGGTCACCGGCTATCCCATCCCCCTGGGGGCCGTGGCCCTGGCCAAACGCCTGGAAGAGGCGCGGCCGGGCCTGGGAAGCGCCGTGGAAGCGGCCATCCGGGACAGCCTGGCCTGGTCCTATGCCCATCCGGAAGCGGCCCTGAAGCTGTGCCGGGCCCATTCCCAATCCATGGCGGACGAGGTGCTGCAAGCGCATATCGATCTGTACGTGAACGCGTTCACCCGGGACATAGGGCCCGAAGGGGAATCGGCCGTGGTTTTTTTCCTGGACCAGCAGCGCCGGTTCGCCGCCGGAAGTCCCGCTGCCCCGGGCCCCGCCCCCCGTTCCGCCGGCCCGGCCCAATCCCGAAGCCTTTTTTAAAGGAAAACTTCCAGGGAAGTTTTTTCCCCGGGAACCCCGGTCCGGGCATAAATTGCCAGCCCGGGCCGCCACCCCCCCGATCCGCCACCCTAAACCGCCTTCAAAGCTCCCCTTCAAGTTTGGTCCGGTTCTTGCTTTTTCTCTCCGGGAGGAGACTGAATCCATGGTTAACGGACTCTATACGGCATCTCGGGGCATGACCAATATCCTGGCCAAGCAGGACATCCACGCCCAGAACATGGCCAATACCAGTACCAACGGTTTCAAGATGGCCAGGCTGGTCAACACCTCGCAGGTGACCGTCGGCCGCAATGACGATGGCGAGTTGAAGCAGAAGGAAATGCAGAACCTGAGCGAGGTTTTCACCAGCTTCACCCAGGGTCCCATGGTGCGCACCGGCAATACCTTCGACCTGGCGCTTTCCTCCAACGGATTCTTCTCGGTGGAGGCCGCCGACGGCAGCACCCGCTATACCCGCAATGGCGGGCTCAGCCTGAATTCCTACGGGGAACTGGTCACCCTTTCCGGCAAGCGCGTCCTGGACGAAGGCGGCGCTCCCATCACCCTGAAGGGGGACTCGGTCCAGTTCCTGGGGGACGGGGGCATTTTCGTGGACGGACGCAAGTCGGCCACCCTCGGCATCGTGGACTTTCCCGATACGCGCAAGCTCCGCTACGGCCAGGACGGCCTGTTCGGGAACGCGGATCCCACGGGCAATGCGCCCATGCCCCCGAAAACCGTCGGCGTCATGCAGGGTTTCCTGGAAGGCTCCAACGCGGACCCCGTCGCCACCATGGTCAACATGATAGCGGACTACCGCAACTATGAAGCGGACCAGAAGGCCCTCAAGGCCGTGGATGATACGTTGCACCAGGCCGTCACCGAAGTGGGCCGGGTCTAGGATACAATCGAGGCCCGCGGGCCGGTGAGGTAGGATATGATACGCAGCTTGTATACATCGGCCACGGGGATGAAAGCCAACCAGCTTTACATCGACAACATCTCCAACAATCTCGCCAACGTGAACACCACCGGTTTCAAGAAATCGAAGCTGGAGTTCCAGGAACTGCTCTACCAGACCATCATCGATCCCGGCTCCGGGGCCGCCGACGGCGCCAAGTCCCCGGCGGGCCTGCAATTGGGCCTCGGCGTGCGCAGCGTCGCCAACCAGAAGATCTTCGGGCAGGGCAACCTCCAGGAGACCAAGAACTCCTTCGACATGGCCATCACCGGCACCGGCTTCCTGCAGGTGCAGATGCCCAGCGGCGAGGTGGCCTATACCCGCGACGGATCTTTCAAAATCTCCAACGACGGCACCCTGGTCACCTCCCAGGGATTCGCCCTGGAACCGCAAATCACCGTTCCCGACGGCGCCCATGACATCATGATCGACGCCACCGGCAGGGTTTCTGTGCAGATGGCGGACACGGGCACCATGGAGGAAATCGGCCAGATTGAACTGGTGAAGTTCCTGAACGAGGGCGGCCTCAAATCCATGGGGAACAACCTGTACCAGGTTTCCCCGGCCAGCGGCGAGCCCGAGTCGGGCGTCCCCGGCACCAACGGGCTCGGCACCATCGCCCAGGGCTTCCTGGAAGCCTCGAACGTGGAGCTC
>DATENA010000160.1:0-4869 GCA_035275285.1 Fibrobacteria bacterium
CGGGTGAACGCTTAAGGATCTTCACGTCGGGAGTCGGGGGTCGGGGATCGGGAGTTGAATACGCAAGATCTTCGTATTCAACTCCCGACCCCCGACTCCGAAGGGCGAAGCCGCGGATACAGGGCATAAGCCTGTACTCCCGACCGGATACCCCCACAAACCTCCACAGCTTCGGATCCGCTGAATCCCAATCCGGCTCTCTTCACTTGATCTTCTTCAACTCCCCTTCCACCATTTCCCGGTTCTTCCTCACCTTCTGGCTCACGGCGAGTTCGGGGAAGTAGAACAGGCAACTGTCCAGATCCGCGGCCGTGCGCTTCAGGTGCATGCGCTTGTCCGCATCGGCGGAGGCCTTCTTGAAATCCTTGAAGCTGTTGGCGGCGGAACGGCGCTTTTCTTCGCAGAAGCGATTGCCTATCTGGGCCTTCTTCTCCTTTACCCAGGGTTGATCGGACCCGGCGCGTTCCAGAGTCTTCAGGGCCGTCACGTACTTGCCCTTGGCCGAAAGCGAATCCGCTTCGGCCAGGATGGCGGCCGCTTCGATGCCCGGAGGCGGGTTCGCCCCGGCCGGCGGTTCCGCGCCCGCACCCGCCTGGGGAGCGGCTTCCTTGCCGGAGTCCTGCGGAGAACCCGGAGGCACCGTTCCCGCCGCCGCCGCCGCGACCTGCGCCTGCTGGGCCTGCGCGCTGATGCGCCCGGCTTTCCGATCCGTCTCCCAGGCCCGGTTCGCCAGCTTCTTGAGCTCCCTTTGCAGCTTGACGTCCGGCACGACTTCCAGCAGGGCCTTTACCTGCTTGCCGATTTCCTCGTGCCCGACGTCGGCCAGGTAACCCTCGTTCACTTCCTTGAGCCTGCGTTTCAAGGAATCCGGCAGGGCCGATTGCAAGGCGTCGGAAAGCGTCAGGCCCCATTGCGCCTCTTCCATCGCGAAGGCCACGGCGGCTTTGCTCTGGGTGATTTCCTTCCAACGGGCGCGGGCCTTTTCCCAATCGCCTTCGCGGGCGGCCCGGTTCGCGGCCTGCGAGGCGGAGCGGAGCACTTCCTGGAGGGACAGCTTGTCCTCGTTGGTGATGGTGTAGACGCGCTCGCCCCCGTCCTGGGACTTCACCCCGCCGTGGCGCAGCAGGGACTCCAGCTTATCGTACGCGTCGCGGCTGCGCTTGAGGGTTTCCTTGTCCAGGGACTTGGCGTCCGGATTGCGGAGCAGCAGCATGCGGTATCCCATGAGCAGGTCCAGGACCCATTGATCCTCCCTGGTCTTGACCAGCCTGGACAGATCCGCCAGGTCCCCCCCGTCTTCGACGGTGACCGGCGGGCCCCCGGAGGGCTTGGCGGGCGCGGGTCTCCCGCCTCCGGTCGCGGTGCAGCCGGCCAGCCCCGTCGCCAGGATCGCCAGCGCGGCCGAAACCGCCCAGGTCACCAAGCCGCCGCCCTTGCCGTTTTTTCTCGCTCGCATTCCGCCTCCCCGGGACTTCCCGGTCCCGATTATCCCTCTTTGCCCCGTCGCCGGCGAGGCCATCACTCTTCCCGGATGAGAACGGTGGTGTAGGCGGACATGTCGACGGCTCCCGCCCCGGCCGCCAACTCGTCGGACAAATCCTCCGTATAGCCGCCCATGGCCTGCAGCGCCTGTTCATCGGCCCCCTGGATGGGCAGGCCCGTCCGTTTGGACACCACGAACCTGGCGTATTTATCCTGGTTGAAAAGGGGCGCCTGCCCGGTGGCCTGGATGTCCAGGTCCAGCAGATCGAGGCGATCCGCGAAGGCGTCCACCTCGGCCACGGCGCGCGCCTGGGCGATCCAGGCGGGGATGGCCACGGAGCTGCCCGTGCCCTTGAACCCCTTGCGCAGCATGGACACGTTATCGTCGAAGCCCACATAGTCCCCGATGGCGAATCCGCTCTGGCTGTCGAAGCCCTTGTTCTGGCCCTTGGGGGCGGCGATGAAGCCCAGGAAGGCCCCGTTGCGGTAGTCGTTGGTGGTGCCGGTCTTGCCGTAGGCGGGCAACGGCAGTTCCGGTCCGCCTTTTTCCCCGGGCGGGATTTTAAGCTCCCGGCCGATTTGCTGGCCGGTGCCTCCCTTGATCACCGATCCCAGGATGGCTTCGATGCCGAAGCGGGTCCGCTCGGTGATCACGCGCTCCCTGTCGAGGTAGTCCTCGAAGATGACCGTGCCGTCGTGCAGGCAGATCTTCTCGATGAAGAGCTGCGGTTCGCCGAACTTGGTCTTGTAGACGTAGCCGTCCTTGAGGGCCTGGTAGGCGTTCACGGCCTCGCCCAGGGTGATCACGTTGACGCCCAGGGGATAGGAGATGACCGGGTCCAGGGGCGAGGTGATGCCCAGCTTGCGGCTGAACGCGACGATGTACCGCAGCGCGGCCAGGGCGCGGAAGTCCTGGGAAGCGTACAGGTTCTCCTTGCTGTATCCGGGAGGCGCTTCCTCGCCGCGCGCGTCCAGCTTGGCGCCCAGGCGCTTGAGGGTGCCGATGCCGATTTCGCCTTCCACCAGCAGGGAGTCCCCGGCCAGCCAGGGATCCGGCTCCCCGATGGGGGTCCAGGCGCTGTCGGGATGCCCGGCGAAAATGCCCACCATGCCTCCGCCGTTGTGCCGCGCCACGGTGAAATGCTGCGCGCCGTCGGCGCGGTTCTCCCAGGCCCGGGCTTCCAGGCTGTAGGCCAGGAAATTCCTCCCCAGGATGCGGTAGCGCAGCAGATCTTCCTTATCCCCGGAGCCCGCGTACTTCTGCTGCTCCTTGCCGTAGCCGATGCCGTAGGGAAGCACCTTGAGGGCCTCGGCCTCGCCCACCTTGCCTTCGAACGTCAGATCGATGGCCAGATCGCCGGTTTCCTTCTGGTAGAGCAGTTCGCGGGCCCGGTCCTGGTTGAGCACCAGCCCCAGGCTGTCCCGCACGAAGATCTCGAACTCGCCTTGCATGTTGAAATTCTCCGGGGCGAACCCCGTCTCCCGGCCGATTTCCCAGAAGCGCGCGAAGGGCGTCTTGTCGAACAGGTGGAAGAGCAGGTAGATGCTGGCGATGTTCTCGGAACGGCGGCCCGCCCAGGCGATGCTGACCGTATCCTCGGGGGCATGGTCCGGCTTGGGGAAATAGAACACGTTGCCCATGCGGAACAGCTGCCGGAAATTGGGCAGGGCGTCCAAGGGCTTCCAGCCCAGTTCCAGGGCCGCCGCGTACACCAGGGGCTTGAAGCCGGATCCGAATTGCCGCCGCGCCTGGTTCACCCGATCGTACCCGGTGTTCTCGAAGCCGCCCACGTTGGCCAGCACCTTGCCGTCCCGGAGGATCTGGGCGCCGCCCTGGATTTCCGGGCGCTGGGCGATCTCCAGTTCCGGAGGGCCTTCCGCCACCACCTTGCCTTCCGGACGGAACCGGTACGGGACCGCGCACAGCACGGACCGGCCGGATTGGAAATGCTCGCGCAGGACCGCGGCCCGGACCGCGGGCGCGGGCAGGTCCGCGGAGCCGGTCTCGTGCATGTTCCAGGTGCGCAGGAACCGTTCGACGGCCGGGGCCGGGATGGCCGCGCGCGCGGAACCGAAACTCACCTCGATGGGCTGCAGCGCCCCGCTCTTGGAGGGGGCCGGGGAAGAGACTATCCTGCCGGTGTAGAACCCCCCGGGGACGAAGGCGCTGACCAGGCTTTCCTGCGAGTCCTTGGGCGCGTGGTAGCCGCGCAGGATCAGGTCCAGGCGCGACAGGTTGGAATAGGTGGCGTACTCGGAGGCCCGCTGCATGCTGGCGTCCAGGGTGGTGTAGATCTGCAGGCCGTCGGTCATGAAATCGGAGACTTCGTACTTGTCCAGCACGGCCTGCATGGCGGGGGATTCCAGCAGCCGCTTGACCTTGACCATGTTGGTGGACAGGGAAAAGCGGAAAGCCCCGCGGCGGAACTCCAGTTTCCGGTGGGACGCCTCCGCGTATTTCTCCTTGGTGATCTTGCCGTCCCGGTACAGCTGCTTGAGCACGTAGCCCACGCGGTACTGCGCCTTGCGCAGGGCCAGGTCCTTCTTCTCGGGGGTATCCTGGATGAAGGGGTTGTACTGGTTGGGGCCCTTCACCGATCCCGCGATGAAGGCGCATTCCAGCAGGTTGAGGTTGGCCAGGTCCTTGTTGAAGAAATAGCGCGCGGCGATGCGCACTCCGTGGCCGTTGCCGGAGACGTAGAACTGGTTGAGATAGAACTCCAGGATCTCCTGCTTGCTGAAATGCTTCTCCAGGCGGTACGCGTTGATCAGCTCCTTGAACTTGCCCGTGAGGGTGCGGGGGCGCTTGAACAGGTTCTTGGCCGTCTGCTGGGTCAGGGTGCTGCCGCCCCGCTTGAGGCTCATGGACTTGAGGTTGTCGAGCATGGCATAGGCGAGCGCTTTGGGATCCACCCCCCCGTGCCGGAAATAGTTGTGGTCCTCGGCGGCCACCAGGGCTTCGATGATGGCCTTGGGGATGGAGTCGTAAGGAACGTAATCCCGGTGCTGCCCCTCGAAAAAGGTCCCCACCTTGGTTTTGCCGTCCGAAAAATACACCGTGCTCTCCTTGGAGAGGATTTGCATGATGCCTTCGCGGGTGAAGGTGTTGTTGGGATTCTGGCGGACGGAATAGGCGAATATGCCCAGGCCGCCCAAGGCGAAGACGGACCCGGTGAGGACCACCCCCAGGAACACCCATTTCAATTTGGCCGGTAAGCTCATGCGATTGCCCTAGAATAGTAGTTTATAGCAATTCCGGGACCCATAAGCCATGCTCCCGATTCGGGGACCCGCAGTCCTCCCGCTCCCCGGAGGGCCGTGACCTTCCTCGCTTTAAGCCTGCCCCGGGATTAACTATTATTTCCGGCTTCCAAGTACGGCCCCGTT
>DATENA010000161.1:0-25514 GCA_035275285.1 Fibrobacteria bacterium
GGACCGCCGCAAGGAAGACCTGCCCGCCGGGGACATGGGCTTCAGCGTCGTGCGCGACGCGACCTGAACCGGAAGCCCGGATCTCCGATTTCCCCAATCATGGGGTTCGGCCCTTGCTTCCCGTCCCAAGCCTTGCTAAAATCAGGGCTTGCGGCACCCGACCCTCCTGCTCCTATCCCTGCTTTCCGCCTTGTCCCATGCCGGGTCCCTGCGCCCGGGTATCCCGCGCGTTACCTGGACCACGGACCACTTCACCCTGACCATCGACGAGAAGAAGCAGGATCTGCTTCCGCGCCTGGGTTCCCTGGCCGAGGAATGCTACGCGCGGCAGAAAGCCTTCTTCGGCTACGCGCCTCCGGGGCGGATCCAGATGGTGTTCCTGGACGAGCAGGACTACGCCAACGGCTCGGCCTATTCGCCCCAGAAATGGGTGGTCATCTACCTGCACGGCGCCGAGCATCTGCTGCGGGGCCGCACGCGGTGGCTGCCGGGGGTCCTTTCCCATGAGATCGGGCACATCTTCACCTTGCGCAAGATGGGCGAGGATTCCCGTTTCCTGGGGATGGAACTGTACCATGATTGGCGGGGCGCGGGCGGTTCCCGGTTCCATGAAGGCCTGGATTGGACCTATGGCAGGGTCCCGCCCTGGCTGGCGGAGGGCCTGGCCCAATACGCCGCCGGGGTATGCGGCTACGATACCCTGGACACGCATCGCCAGATGGTCCTGCGGGTGGCCGCCGCTTCCGGCGGCTTGATGACCCTGGCGGAACTGAAAGGCTTCGCCTGGGACGGCCGCCGCGACGAAATGATCTACACCCAGGGCTATGCCCTGGTCTCGCATCTCTACAAGACCTACGGCCCCAAGAAAACCAACCGCTACCTGTCCCTGGCCGCCGCCCGGGGCTGGCGCGATGCCTTCAGGCCGGCCTTCGGAAAGGGGCTGGCGGAGATCTATTCGGACTGGCGCAAGGCCCTGGAGGGCCGTTCCCGTCCGGACGATGCCGCCGGGAACGGGGACTACCTGCTGCCGGAAACCCCCGGCCTGTACAGCGTGGAGACCTCCCCCGTCCCCCTCAAGGAAGGCCGGTTCCTGTACCTCTCCTCCCGCGACAACGATTACGCCAAGACCGACCTGTTCCTGGCGGACGGGAAAGGCGGCTCCGGCAAGGTGTTCCGCAACGCCACGTCCGTGCAGCCCGCTTCCGGCGGCAATTCCGCCTTGTTCACGGCCACGCGCTTCGATTTCCTGCAGGGGGACGTGATCTCGGAACTGTACCGGTACGACGGGGAGAGCGGCGCCATCGATCGCCTCACCGACGGCGGCCGCGTGATCCGCGGATGCGAGTCCCAGGGCGTCGTCTATGCGGTGCGCAACCATGAAGGCCGCACCAGCGTCATCCGCATCGTGGAGCGCGCGTTCACCACCGTCTACACCCCTCCCGATTCCCTGGAGATCACCGACATCGCCGCGGGCCGCGCTCCCGGCCTGCTGACCCTGGGCGCCACCTCCGGGTTCGGCGGGGACCTTTACGAGCTGGACCTCGCGTCCCGGGAACTGGCGCCCCTGGCCGTCTCCCCGCAGGACGAACGCGATCCCCATTGGGCGGGGGACACCCTGTATTTCTCCGCCGACTACGGCGGCGTCTTCGACGTCTACGCCCTGGCGGGCGAGCAGGTCACCCGTATCACGCATGTTTCCGGGGGCGCCTTCCACCCCTGTCCCGTGGAAGACGGCGTCTGGTTCTCTTCCTACGGCTGGAAGGGGTTCCGCCTGGCGCGCGCCGGGCCCGCGGGGGAAGCGGCCCCGCCTTTCACGGTGGAACTCCCCGTGCCCGCCTGGCGGATCCCGCCCCCGGCGGAATACGAAGCGGACACCTACGACCATACCAACCTGGGCTTCCTGGGATTCGACCTGTCCCTGGGAATAGTCCGCGGCCCGGGCTTTTCCCGCCCCGCCGATACCACCGCGACCACGGTGAGCCGGGCCGTCTCTTTCGACGCGGGCAGCAAGGCGCTGACCGGGGTCGGGCTGCATTGGAAGAACCCCTCCGAGGTCGCTTCGGCGCGCGTCCAGTTGGGCCTTTCCAAGCCCCTGGACTACGAAGGGCCCATGCATCTGGACCGGACCGCCTTCGAGCTGCGCGTGAACGCCTTCCTGCCCACCATCGTGGTGGGAGGCGCTTGGAATACCTACGATTACCCCGGCTTCCGGATCGACAACGCGGAAGTCCTTTACTATCAGGCGGTGGCCTTCGGGTACGCCGGCCTGGATTGGCGCCTGGCGGAGCATTGGTCCGTTTCCGGACGGGCCGACGTGGAGAACGATTTCGACTATGCGGGCGAGGAAGAGGAGAACGTCTACGATTCCGACCCCCAAATCGGCGGCACGCTGGACCTGGAATTCGCGGACCTGGAATTCGGAAAGGACGGCATCGTCCGGGGCTTCAGCGCTTTCCTGGGAGGCGAGATCCCGCCCGGCATCGGCGAGAGCCGGCCCGATTTCAGCGTCAACGCGGGCGCCAGCGCCCATGCCAGCCTGAGGCGCTTCCTGTTCCTGAGCGGTTCCGCGTACCATTCGGAGGATTGGGGACGGGGAGCGGAGGGCTGGATGTACGGGGGCGCGTCGGCCTATTGCGCCATCCCCTTGGGCATGCAGCTGGGCTCCCGGGGCGGCGCGGGCATCTACCTGGATCAGGCCTATCCGGGTATCGAATACCTGGGGCTGGCGCGCGTCCCCATCGGGGAGAAGGCCGGGAACGGGTACCAGGCAGGTTACCTGCCGGGACCGTCCGGCGGCCGTCGCGCGGGACCGGCCGGTTCCGGGAACGGGTTCCTGCCCGTGAGCGGATTCGGAGGCCTCCTCGGCCGGGCGGCCTCCCACGAGATCGGCGTCTTCCTGTCCCTCAAGACCCTGACCTTTTTCGCCAACCCCGAATCCTGGAAGGCGGGGCTGCGCTTCGATGCGGAAGACTTCGGCCGCGAACCGGTATGGAGCGTCTTCCTCACCTTATAGCCGGAAGTTCGACCCCGGGAAGCGGCGTCAACCGGCTTTTTTCCCCAAGAACCAGAACAGGCCCGCGATCAAAAGGACCACCCCGAACATGAGGAAGCCGTTGGCGAAACCCTTGGCGGTGGCGCCGGTGAGGGCGTAGAGCAGGGCCATGGGGGCCGAACCGGCCAGGGCGGCCAGGGACATCTTGCCCCAGCCCATGGGGGAAGCGCCCGCCAGGATGGAGACGGTTTCCGCCATCAGGGGGATGGGCCGGGTGATGAGGATGGCCAGGGCCCCCCATTTGGCGAGCAGGGCGTCGGCCCGGGCCTTCTCTTCCGCCGAGACCAAGCGCTCCAGGGCGGGCCCGCCGCGGCGGCCCAGGGCGAAGCCGAACAGGGTAGCGCCCACGCTCCCTATGAGGGAAAGCAGGGTGCCCGTGGCCACGCCGAACAAGGCCCCGTGGGCCACCATGACCAGGCTGGAAGGGACGGGGAGGAACACGTCCGCGATGAGGAGCCCCACGCCGGTCGCGGCCGCGATCCAACCGCCCCGTCCGGACATCCAAGCGGTGGGATCTTCCAGGAAGGGGACGTGCAATGCGGAGAGGATGCCGAAAGTGGCCAGGAAGAAGGCCAGCATCAGGCCCATGAGGATCCAGTAGCGTTTCACGGATGTCCAGGGTAGAAGTGCTTTCGGCTCATCCGCGTCTCCCGGGGGGAGAGGCTAAGAGAGCAATTTCAAAAAGGGTTGGCAAGGTAACGGATGCGTATCCCCTCGCACCAGTCCGTCTCTTCCGCCTTTCCGCGCTTCAGGCAGCCGGCCCGGTAAACGGCGAGCTTTTCCTCCAGCACCGCCAGCGCCAAGGCCCTATGGGCGGGCGCCAGGGCGTTCCCGTCCAAAAGCAGGGCCAGGCCGCGGATGCGGAACCGGTCCTGGGCGGGGTAACGGGTGGATAACTGGTCCCCGTGGCCGCCATAGCGGATCATCAGGGGCTTGCGGATGAGCCCCACGGGATGGCGATGGGTGATGCGCAGCCACAACTCGTAGTCTTCGCAGGCCGGGAACTCCGGATTGAAGCCGCCCGCGGCCTCGAACAGGGACCGGGTCATGAGCACCGAGGAGGGCGTGATCATGCAATGCCTCAGGGAAAGGGCGAAAATGTCCCCTTCCCGCTTCACGTAATGCGCCGGGGGATTGACCCGCACGCCGTTGCGGATCCAGATCTCCTCCGTCTGGCAGATGTCCAGGCCGGACTCGTCCAGCAAGGCGACCTGCGCCGCCAACTTGCCCGGCAGCCATTCGTCGTCCGAGTCCAGGAAGGCGATGAGGGGGGAACCGCAGGCGGCGACCGCGGCGTTGCGGGCCCGGCTCACTCCCCCGTGCTCCAGCCTGAGGACGCCCACGCGGGGGTCGCCGGCGTACCGTTCCAGCGCCCGATCGGTGCCGTCCGTGGAACCGTCGTCGGCCACCAGCACGCGGAAGTCCGCGTCCCGCTGGGCCAGGGCGGAATCCACGGCCCGCGGCAGGACCGCGGCGCGATCGCGGGTGGGTATGATGACGGTTACCCTGGGGACGGCCGTCAAGGGAGGATTCCCTTCAGCGCGGCCATGGCAGGAATTCGCCGATGAAGATGACCTCCCGCTCCAGGGTCGTGCCGCTTTTCTCCTTCACCAGCCGGATCACCTCGGAGGACAGGTCATGGATGTCCTGGGCGGTGGCGCCCCCGGCGTTCACGGTGAAGTTGGCGTGCTTTTCGGAAATCATGGCGCCGCCCATGCGGAACCCCTTGAGGCCGGCCTGCTCGATGAGAACGCCCGCGAACTGCCCCGGCGGGCGCTTGAACATGCTGCCGGCATTGGGCAGGTGCAGGGGCTGCTTTTCCTTGCGCTTGCGCAAGGTCTCGCGCATCTCGCTTCGCAGGGCTTCCCGTTCGCCGGGCCGTAGTTCCAGCACGGTTTCCAGGATGATTTCATCCCAGCCGAAGAAGTTGGAATGCCGGTAGGCGAAGCCGCATTCGGCGTTCGTGCGCTCCACCAAACGCCCGTCCCGGGTGGTGGAGGCCACCGCCACGATGACTTCCTTGAGCTCCTGCCCGAAGGCCCCGGCGTTGATGTAGGTGCCGCCGCCCATGGTGCCGGGAATCCCCGCCAGGTGCTGGATGCCCGCCATCCCCTTCGCCACCGATTGGGTCACCACGGTATGCAACAGGGCGCCCGCTTGGGCCCGCACGCGGTTGCCTTCCCAGACGATGCCGTGGAAGGATTTCCCCGTATAGATCACCAATCCCGGATACCCCCGGTCGGAGAAGACCAGGTTGGTGCCCTTGCCCAGGATGAAGGCCTCCAGGCCCTTCCGCCTGGCCCATCCGAGGGCCTCGGAGAACTCCCCGGGCGTGGACGGCTCGGCGAAATAGCGGGCGGGACCGCCGACCTTGAAGGAAACGAGAGGGGCGAGAGGGACGTTTTCCCGGACGAGGATGGGCATGCTGGCGCTAAAAGTAGCAATCCGGCAGGCCCGATATTTACCTTATGTTCAGGCATGGACAAAGCGGATATCGAAGCCGTCAAAGCGGCCAACCCCATTCTCGACGTGCTCCGGGACCTGGGCATCCCGGCGCAGAACAACCGCATCCGCTGCCTCAAGCCCGAAGGCCACGCCCACGGGGACCGCACGCCTTCCGTCACCCTCTGGCCGGACCGCGGCCAGTTCAAATGCTGGGTCTGCCCGGACGTGAAAGGCGACGTCATCGACCTGGTGCGGTTGGCGCGGGGCTGCACCTTCCGCGAGGCGCTCGAGTTCCTGGGCCGCAACGACCTGGGCACCGCCCCCCTGCCGCCCCTGCGGGCGCGGCCCCATGCGGATGCCGGGCCCCCGCAATCCCATCCGGGCCGGACCCGCCCCGCGGAACCGGATCCGGTTTTGTTCCCGGAAGCGCGCCACCCTTCCGACGCGGAGCTGGAAGACGAACTCCTGCGCCACCGCATCCTGGCGGCCTTGCTGGAAGCCTGCGCGCCCGTGGGCGGCAAGGTGGCCCAGTACCTGCAGAAGCGCCGCATCTTCAAGCGCACCTGGGACGGGCAGAAGTTGAGGATGATAGAGGACTATGCGGGCGTGAGCCGCAAGCTGGAAGCCGCCTTCGGATTCGCCGATCTCGAGCGCCTGGGATTCTTCAACGCGGCCGGGCATTTGCGCTATTACCGCCACAAGCTGATCTTCCCGTACCTGGATCCGCAGGGCCGCCCGGTGTACATGCAGGCGCGCGCCATCGATGCCGATGCCGCGGGCCCCAAGGGACCGGCACCCAAGGAACTGTCCATGTCCGGGCCCATCCCCATCCCCTATAACTGCCGCCTGCTCAACGGCGAGCCCGGGCAGATCTACCTGTGCGAAGGGGTCATCGACACGCTGACCCTGCTGGAACAGGGCTTCCCCGCCGTAGGCGTGCCGGGAGCGGCGAACTTCAAGCCCGCCTGGGCGGCGCTGTTCCGCAACAAGTCCGTGCACGTCGCCTTCGACCCGGACGCGCCGGGGGAATCCGGGGCCGCCAAGACCATCGAGAAGCTGCAGGCCCAAGGCATCGAGGCGCGCAGGCTGACGCCGCCCACGGGGATGGATCTGAACGACTGGTTCCGGAGGGGGTGAACACCGGAAATCGCCATGATCTGTTCTTTACGACCCAGGACCAGGGGCTCGGTTTCATGTGGTCCATGGCCTTGAGCGCAGGGATGTGAAGGTGGACCTTGGCGCCGGGGCCCCCTCCGCCTACCCTGTATATGCATTGCATATGCAATCGAAGCATATACAATGCACGTACAAGGCCTTTCGGGCGCCCGGATTCGGTCCCGGCTCCGTCCTCCCCGGCCTTGAGAAAGCGTGAACGAAAAAGGGCGGCCCACCGGGGCCGCCCTTGCGTTTTCCGAACCGTCCGGGATGCCCCGGGGAAGGATTACTCGAGGCGCTTGGACGCGTTCGAGCTGTACTTCTTCATCAGTTCTTCGCCCACGTTCTTGGGAACCGGGGCATATTTCAGGAACTCCATCGTGAACTCCGCCTTGCCCTGCGTCAGCGAACGGAGCTGGGTGGCGTAGCCGAACATCTCCGCGAGGGGGACTTCGGAATTCACGATGGTGAAGTTCTGCTCTTCGGTGGATCCGGTGATGACGCCGCGCTTCTGGTTCACCTGGCCCACCACGGAACCCTGGAACTCCGTGGGCGTGGACACTTCGAGCTTCATGATGGGTTCGAGGATCTGGGGCTTGGCGCGCTGGTAGGCTTCGCGGAAACCGCCGCGGGCCGCCAGCTGGAAGGCGATATCGCTGGAGTCGACCGGATGCTGGGCGCCGTCGTTGATGACCGCGCGCACGTTCACGATCGGGAACCCGATGAGCGAGCCGAAGCCCAGGCAGGCCCGGAAACCCTTGTCGCAGGACGGGATGAATTCGCGCGGGATGACTCCGCCGACGATATCGTCGACGAATTCATAGTCGGGCGGATCCGGAACCTCTTCCGTGGGCAGGATGGGTTCGATGTAGCCCGCGACCTTGGCGTACTGGCCCGAACCGCCGGTCTGCTTCTTGTGGGTGTAGTTGAACTCGGCCCGCTGGTTGATGGTCTCGCGGTACGCCACCTGGGGGCGTCCCGTGGTGAGGTCCACGCCGTATTCGCGGCGCATGCGCTCGATGTACACTTCGAGATGCAACTCGCCCATGCCCGAGATGATGGTCTGCCCGCTTTCCTCGTCCAGCTTGACGCGGAAGGTGGGATCCTCTTTCGTGAAGCGGTTGAGCGCCTTCGAAAGGTTGGCCAGGTGATCGCGGTTCTTGGCCTCGATTACCAGGTCGATAACGGCGTTGGGGACGTGCATGGAGGTCATGTTGACTTCCAGGGTGCCGTCCGTGAAGGTGGTGCCGGTGGCGCAATCGATGCCGAACAGCGCCACGATGTCGCCGGCCTCGGCGCTCTGGATTTCGCTCATTTCATTGGCGTGCATGCGCACCAGGCGGCCCACGTTGTGCTTCTTCTTGGTCGTCATGTTGAAGATGGGCTTGCCCTTGTCCACGCGGCCCTGATAGACGCGCAGGTAGGTCAGCTGGCCGAAGCGGCCTTCTTCCAGCTTGAACGCGTAGCCCACGAACGGCTTGGTCGCGTCCGAGAACATCTCGATCTTCTCTTCGCTCTTGGTGGTGATGTCCAGGGCGTAGTTCTGCACGTCGTACGGGGACGGCAGGAAATCCGTCACGCCGTTCAGCAGCAGCTGCACGCCCTTGTTCTTGAAAGCCGAGCCCATGAAGACCGGGGTCAGCTCCATCTTGATGGTGGCCGCGCGGATGACGTTCTTGAGCAGGGTCAGGGGGATTTCCTTCTCTTCCAGGACCAGCTCCATGAGTTCGTCCGAAAAGGAGGAAAGGGCGTCCAGCATGATGGTGCGGCGCTCGTTGGCCGTGTCCACGAGATCTTCGGGGATGGGGCCTTCGGTGATGGTTTCGCCGTTGGGGCCGGAGAAGGTGAACGCCTTCATGGTCAGCAGGTCCACCAGGCCGTTATGCTTGTCTTCCAGGCCGATGGGGATCTGCACCATCACAGCGTTGTGGTTCAGCTTGCTGCGCAGCTGTTCCGTGACGCGGTAGGGATTGGCGCCGGAGCGATCGAGCTTGTTGATGAAGGCCACGCGCGGCACGTTGTAGCGGCGCATCTGGCGATCCACGGTGATGGACTGGGACTGCACGCCGGAAACGCCGCACAGCACCAGGATGGCGCCGTCGAGCACGCGGAGCGAACGTTCGACCTCGATGGTGAAGTCCACGTGCCCCGGGGTGTCGATGATGTTGATGTGGGTGCCTTCGGCTTCCTTCTCATCGAGGTAGTAAGGCGATTTGGTCCACTTCACGCGGGTGGCGGCGGACTGGATGGTGATGCCGCGTTCGCGCTCCAGATCCATGGAATCCATGGTGGCGCCCACGCCGTCCTTGCCCTTCACCTCGTGGATCTGGTGGATTATGCCGGTGTAGAAGAGGATACGCTCGGTCAGCGTGGTCTTGCCCGAATCGATGTGGGCGCTGATGCCGATATTCCGCAGATTATCTAGAGGTCTCATGGCTTTGTTTCCAAAATAAAGGGTCGAAAGGAGCCGACCAACTTAGTAAAATCGGGCCATTCGGCCAAGGGAGGCGCGGGCGGGACGCCAAAACGGCGCGATTTGCCGCACCGGGCCGCTTTTCAGGTCGGGGCGGCGGGTTTGGGCGATTTGTTCAGGATGATGTCGAACAGTTTGTCCCCGATGCGGTAGCGCTCGTCCATGATTCGGATCAGCTTCTCGATTTCGATGATCTCGGTCTGGGTCACCGCGTCCAGGGAGTCCAGGATGTTGGCCAGGAATCCGCTGCCGCCCGGGGTCTGGGACTGGAAGCGCTTCAGGCGCTCCCGGTAGATCCGGATCTTGAGATCCGTCTCCAGCCGCTTCTTGAGGAACCGGGAGCTGCTGATCATCTCCTCCAGGAAATAGGTGAGGACGATCTCCTCCTCCAGCACGCCGAACACCTTGTCCACCCGGTACATCCCCAGCTTGCGGCGCTTGAGTCCGCGGACGGCGTCGGTGGCGTGCTGCAGGGTCACCTCCAGCTGCTTGACGTAGGCATCGAGCTGGCGGATCATCTCCTTGGGCTGGAAGGGGTCCTGCCTGGAGACGTCCTGGACCTTGTGGAAGACGGCATGGGCGCGCTGGTAATTCTGGTTGCGCATCTTCCCGAAAAAAGGGCGGTTCTTGATGAATATGTTGGCGAACATGCGGGCCTTTGCCTCAGGCTTTCTTCTTGGGTTTGCGGTCCATCCAGAGCATGATGATGTCCACGACCTCCAGTCCGGAGAAGGGCGCGGAGTCCTCCGGGGTCTGCTCGTAGAATTCGAAGTCCCCTTCGGCCAGATCCATCATCATGAACATGGCTTCCAACCCGTCCTTGCCCCGGTAGGAATCCTTGCAGACGCGCCCGTCCTCGAGGACGATGCGGCCGGTGCGCCGGCCGCATGCCAGCTCCAGGATGCCGGATTTGCGGCCCAGGGCCAGGTATTGCAGCAGATCGTGCAAAGGGGTCTGGGCCAGGTTGCCTTGCAGGGCGTTGGCGCGGCGATCGGCCTTGACGGCGGGTTCCGGGGCGGATCGCAGGACGGCCGGAATCTTGCCGGTCAGGCCCTGGACCACGGCGACGTCCATGGCGCCCCCGGCGCCGGGCGCGCGGTTCCCCAAGGGGGCGGCCCGGCGCGCGAGGGAAACGATGATCGCGGCCAGCGCCGCCAGGCCCAGGAACGCGGCCGGAATCCAGATCATCCCAGGGTACCCGGAAGGTTACGTGCCGGACTGGCGTCGGGATACAGTGGCCACCCCTTTCAGCTTCTTGAGGAGGGTGATGGTCTTGTCCAGCTGTTCCAGATCGGAGACCTGGATGCGGAACCGGTTGCGCACCTGATCGCGCACGGTGACGATGGAAGCCCGCTGCACGTTGATGTGGAGCTTGGAGAACACGTCGGTGATGTCCCGCAGCAGATCGGGGCGATCCTTGCCCGCGATTTCCACCACCACCTCGAACTGCTGGCCGGCCTCGGTCTTCCATTGCACGGGGATGATGCGGTCCTGGTCCTTCATCAACAGCATGCCCTCGGGGCAGTTGGAGCGGTGGATGGACACGCCGCGGCCGCGCGTCACGTAGCCCAGGATCTTGTCCCCCGGCACCGGATGGCAGCAGGTGGCGTAGCGGATGAGCATGTTCTGCATGCCGGAGACCAGCACGGAGTTCTCGGACTTGGGCGGCCGCTTGAAGGTCAGGCGGTCCAGCACGCTGGGCTTCTTGCGGTTGGGATTCAGGTCCTGGACGAAGGTGGAGATGGACCCCAGGGTGATTTCCCCGTGGCCGATCTTCTCCCAGAGGACCTCCCAGGTCTGCACCTGGAACTTGTCCGCGAAGGGCTTCAGATCGTTCTGCACGTTGGCGGGGATGTGGGCCTGGCGGAACTCCCGCTCCAGCATCTCCTTGCCCAGTTGGATGCTGTGGGCTATCTCCTCGGTGCGCATCCAGCGGCGGATGGCGCTCTTGGCCTTGGTGGTGCTGACCACGGAGAGCCAGTCCTTGGACGGGTGCTGGGAGTCGGACTTGAGGATCTCCACGCGCTCGCCCGTCTTCAGCTCCCGGTGCAAGGGCACCACGTTGCCGTCCACCTTGGCCCCGATGCAATGCAGGCCTATCTCCGAATGCAAGGCGAAGGCGAAATCCAGGGCGGTGGCGCCCTTGGGGAGCTGGATCAGATCGCCCGTGGGCGTGAACACGTAGATTTCCCCGGAGACCAGGTCCCCGCGGAAATACTCCATGAACTCATGGGAATCGGTGAGGTCCTGTTGCCAGTCCAGGAACTGGGTGAGCCACTTGTTCTCCTTGCCCAGCTGCTTGGGCGAAGCGCCTTCCTTGTACCCCCAATGCGCGGCGATGCCCTGCTCGGCGATCAGGTCCATCTCCTCCGTGCGGATCTGGATCTCGATGGGCTTGCCGCTCGGGCCGATCAGGGTGGTGTGCAGGGACTGGTACATGTTGGACTTGGGCGTGGCGATGTAATCCTTGAAGCGGGACTGCAGGGGCGTCCAGATGGAATGCACCAGGCCGAGCACTCCGTAGCAATCCGCCACCGAGCCCACGATGATGCGCAGGGCGTAGAGATCGTAGATGTCCTCGAACGTGCATTGGCGCGTCTGCATCTTCTGCCAGATGCTGTACAGGTGCTTGGGCCGGCCGAACACCTTGCCCTCCATCTCGGCCTTCTTGAGCGCGTCCTTGACGGGGCCCAGGATGCCGCGGATGTATTCCTCGCGCTCCTGCCGCTTCTCCACCACCTTCTTCACCAGGTTCTTGTAGGCGTCGGGGTTCAGGTGCTTGAAGGCCAGGTCTTCCAGCTCCCATTTGATCTTGGCCAGGCCGAAGCGGTGGGCCAGGGGCGAATAGACCTCCATGGTCTCGGCGGCGATGGCCTTCTTGCGTTCCTCCTGCATGTAGCTCAGGGTGCGCATGTTGTGCAGGCGGTCCGCGAACTTGATCATGATGACGCGGATGTCCTTGGCCATCGAGATGAGCATCTTGCGGAAGGTCTCCGCCTGCTGGTCCGCGCGGGACTTGGATTTGATGGCCGAGATCTTGGTCACGGCCTCCACCAGGAAGGCCACGTCCTCGCCGAAGCTGGCCTTGATCTCCTGGGTGGAATGCCCCGTATCCTCCACCACGTCGTGCAACAGCCCCGCGGCGATGGTGACCGTGTCCATGTTCAGGTCGGCCAGCAGCTTGGCCACCTCGAAGGGATGCTCCGCGTAGGGCATGCCGGAGCGGCGGAACTGGTTCTTGTGCGCGATCATGGTGAAATCGATGGCGCGCTGGATCAGGTCCCGGTTGAAGTTGGGGCTGCGCTCGCCGATGTAGGCCAGCAGGTTCTCCTTGGCGCGGTCCAGGCTGCGTTCGATTTCCGGGGCCTTGATGTCCAGGTCCGTGCCGGTGCCGTCGTCCGCGAAGGCCGCCGCGACCACGGGGATGGGGGGCAGGGAGGCCCCGGGCCCCTCGCCCGCCACGATGACGGGGATGGCTGCGGTTTCCGGAGCGGCCGCAAGGATTTCCGGGGCTTCCGGGCCGGCCGCTCCCGCGGCCGACGGGCCCCCAGGATCGTTCGACTGGGCTTTTTTCCCCGACCCTTGCTTTTTGTCCATGACCGCCACCGCCCTCGCCACTACCGCGGAAAGGCCCGGATTCCTCAACGGCGGGGGCTATCCCCGGGAGTAGCAGGGCCTCTCGATCTTACTAACATAGCACCTTGGATGGGGAAAATCCAAGAAATTATGGGGACGGGAACCTGAAAAACGGCCGGGACCCGGACCCTCAGGCCTTGCCCTTCAGGCGCTTGAGGTTGGCGATGGCCGAATCCGCTTCGCCGATGAGGAACTCCAGCTCCGAGGCCTTGGCCATGGCGTTGGTGATCTTGTGCTCTTCTTCGGAAACGTTGCGGATCTCGGTCTTGAGATCGTCGACCATGAGCCGCAGGTTCTGGATCTGGCCCTGCGCGTCCACGATCATGTTGCGCTCCTTGGCCAGCACCTTGAACTTCTCCTCGACGTCGCCCATCACGCCCACGATGCCCTTCACGGACTCCTGGGTCGAAAGCACCAGCTTTTCCTCCGCCTGCAGGGACTCGATCCGATCCTGGACCGACTTCATCAGCACGTGCAGGGATTCGACGGACTTGCGCGCGTCGTGGATCACGCTCTTCTCGTTGCGCAACAGGGACATGCGGTTCTCCACGTCCTCCACGGCCTTCACCACTTCCTGGATCTTGGCGTCGAAGGCGTTCATGGCGGTCTGGCGCTTTTCCAAGGCCGACATGTTCTGTTCCATGGTGATCAGGAACCCGTCCACCTTCTTGAGGCGCTCTTCCGCCTGCTTGATGGACTGGTTGTGCCCGGAAATGGAGGAGAGGCCGGAACCGATCTCCTCCTGGAGGGACTTCAGCTTTTCCTTGTTGGCGGCGAACTGGGCCAGCATTTCGTGGTTCTCGACGCCGATCTTATCGAGGCGCTCCTCGAATTCGCCCGCGAACTGCCGCTGCGATTCCAACGACTCCCGGAAGCGGACCTCCTGCTTGTCCGCGTTCGCCTTGTGCTCGCCGATGCGCCCGAAGGATTCCTGGACTTCCTGCCCCAGGCGTCCCAGCTCCGCAAGCCGGTTCTCCAGGGAACGCAAGCGGTCCCCGTGCTGGTACAGTTCCTTGGTCTTGTTCTCCAGGGCCTGGGCGATGTCCTCGGTCTCGTCGATGCGGGCCGCCAGGGCCGCCAGCGCGGGCTGCCGGGAAATCTGTTCCTGGATCTTCATGTCCGTGCCCTGCACCAGGGACTCCAGCTTGCCCATCTTGCCTTCCAGCTCCGCGAAACCTTCCAGCTTGCCTTCCACGTCCCGGATGCGGGAGTTGGTCTGGCCCAGGAAGCGGTTCAGCGAGTCCACGCGTTCGCCCACCTGGCCGATCTCGTCCTGCCGGTGCTTGAGGAACTCCAGGTTGTTGATGACCGTCTCCGACTGGCGCCGCGCGTCCTCCGCCAGGCCGCCGATGGAAACCATCTCGGCCCGTTTGGCCTCCAGCACTTCCATGGCGCGCAGCAGTTCGCTTTCGCCCTGCTTGATGTCCCCCACCTTGCGCTCCACCTTCTTGAGTTCGTCCTCCAGGTGCGAAGCGACGGCCAATTCCTGCTGGAACCCCTTCACCCATTCCTCGAGCTTGACGATCTTGCCTTCCAGCTTCTCGGCCGCGTTCCATTGCTTGTGGACCTTCTCCACCTTCTTGTCCACGTTGTTCAGGGTCTCCTGGAAACCGTCGATCAGCTTCTTGGTGTTCTCCAGCTGGCCGTTGTTCTTGAGGATGGTGTTCATGGTCGCGTCCATGCTCCGCACGATGTTGGCGGCTTCCTTGGCGCGGTTGGAGGCCTCGTCGATGTTCTTCTGGCTTCTCTGGAACTCGGCCAGCTTGACCTGGAACTCTTCGCCCAGCAGGGCCATTTCCTCGACGCTCTTCCGGCTCGTCTTGAGGGAATTCTCGAACCGCTCCACTTGCTGCAGGGCCCCGTGGGTCTCGCGCAGGCGGCTTTCCAGCGCCTCGATGTTGATCTGGGTCTTGGCGATCACCTTGTTCTGCTGCGCCATCTCGCGCATTTTCTCTTCCATCTCCCAGAACAGGGCGTTCAGGCGCCCGGCTTCCACGTTGGCGCGCTCCACCACCATCTTCTGCTTGCCCATGGATTGCAATTTGGAATCGATCCAGGCGCGCTGGGCGTTGATCTGGTCCATCTTGGCCTTCAGGTCGATGAACTCCTTCTGCTTGCCGGTCAATTCCTCGACCTGCTTGCCCAGGGCCAGGGTCTGCGCGGACATGGCCGCGAGCCCCGCTTGCAGGCCCTTGGCGCCCTCCCCCGCTTCCGCGAAGGATTTCTCCAGCCTTTGCATGTCTTCCAGGGAAGGGATGGGCCCCACGATGGTGGCGCCGGCTTCGTCGTCCTCCTGCTTGGCTTCCTTCCATTCCGTCAGCACCGACCGCACCGCGGCCTTGATGTCCAGTTCCGGCTTGGCGGTGGTCTTTTCGGAAAGCAAGCGGTAGAGGGCGTCGTGGCTCCGGCGCAGTTCCTCGTTCTCCTTGGCCATGCGGTCCAGATCGGCGCGCATGCGGATATGCTCCGCCATCAGGCCGGCCGTCTCCTGGGCATCCGAGGATTGGGACAGGGACCAGGAAGAATCCATCCGCTCGTTTTCGTCTTTGCGATCGTCCATATCGTTCCTCATGCCTTCACTCGGTTATGATAAGCCATCCGCCCGGGCCGGATTCCATCCTCAACGTCTTGGGGCCGGAGCTGCGCTGCTGTCCCTGGGGGCCTTCGGCCAGGTAGTCCTGCCGGAAAGTCACCTTGACGCGCGAATAGCCCTCGGGCTCGATCTTCGGATCCACGATTTCCATCTGGATCCTGGATTTCGTTTCGAATATCCTGCCCTTGCGCTCCAGGAAGGATTCGCGGTCGCGGCCCTCCCGGTCGCGGAAATCGGGATCGTAGTTCTCGGCATAGGCTTCGATCTTGCGGCCGCTCCAGTCCTCGCGCCAGCGCTGCAGCCGGGCCAGGATGGCCGCCTTGTCCCTGGCCGACAGCGTCTGCATGGCCAGCTCCGGGAATTCCCTGCCCTCTTTGGCCACGTACGCGGCGGCCTGTTTCAGGGCCTGCGCCTTGGCGACCGTGTCCGCGTGGGTCTTGCGTCCGTAGGCGTTGATGAAGGACGGATACTCCCTTTGCATGCCGGCCAGGTCCATCTGCCGGGCGGGATCCGGGGCCAGGGAATCGGAAAGGATCAGCAGGGGCGTGCCGACGTCGGCGAAGGCGGAAAGGGCCACGATGTCTTCGTTGGCGAGCGAGAGGCAGCCATGGGTCCAGGAAGGCAGCTTGCCCATCTCCACCCCGTGGATCCAGATGCCCTGGCCCGTCTTGCCCTCCGCCTCGTCGCCGGGGCGGGGATAGTTGAGCGTGAAGACCAACGGACCGTAGATGGGCCCCTTGGAAGTGCCGGAGACCACGCCCGTGATCCAGAAGCGGCCCTCCGGGGTGCGGAGATCGCCGGCGTCGGATTTGTCGCCCGGCGCGCGGCCGATCGCCATGGGGAAGGCGGCCGCCTTCTCCCAGCGATCGCCCTGGCGGCGGTAGGCGTACAAAGTGCGATCGCGTTTGCACGCCAGCAGATAGAAACCGTCCTCCGGGAACCGGATCTCCTTCTCCTCGGAGGGCTCCGCGACCGAGGCCGGAGCCGCCTTTTCCGGTTCCTTGGGGGCGGCCCGGACCGCCGGGGCGGCCGGAGCGGAAGGGATGGCCGGCGAGACCGGTGCGGAGGAGGTGGAAGGGACGGCGGAGAGCGCGGACGATTCGGCCTTGAGGCTCCCGGCCTTGCCTACGAGGACGTCCAGTCCGGCCCGCAGATCGGATCCGTGCCGGTAGGCGAAAGCGATCGTTACGAGAACAGCACCGCTCAAAAGGATCCGGGTCAGGCGGCGGACATGCTTTCTGCGGATGACGCTGGGGAGGAACGGAAAGCCCCCGTCCACCAGGGGATCGTAGAAGGCCAAGGCGGTCGCCCGGTTCCTCCGCCAAACGGTGAACGAGATGCCTGCGAAGTGGAAGGATCTTCGGACGAGATAGCCGGGCCGCATGGACATACGCATAATGCTTCCAGATTATATCATTCGGGCGTCCGGGATTTCGGGCATTTTGAATGTTATCACGCGCGAAAAGAAACCGGAGCTTGGGGTCTTTTAGGGCGCGGGGGCGCCCGGCGGTAAAGGAACGTTCAAGGGGGTTCCGGAGCGGCCGGGGAGGGCAAGGGAAAGCCCCCCGGGGCCCGCGGCAAGGGAGCCTCGGGCGGAACCGCATGACGCGGGGAAAATCAGCCCAGGCAGATGTCTTCGATGTCCGTGCTCCAGCCTTCCAATTGCTTGATGCGGCTGGGATGCTGGAGCTTGGCGAGGGCCTTGGATTCGATCTGGCGGACGCGCTCGCGCGAAATGCGGTACTTGTCTCCGATTTCCTTGAGGGTCTTCACCAAGCCGTCGTCCAGGCCGAAGCGCATGCGCACGATTGCCTGTTCCTTGGCGTCCAGGGAGGAGAGCACGCCGTCGATCTGCTTGCGGAGCATGCGCATGTTGACGCTCTGCGAAGGCTTCTCGGCGGTCTTGTCCTCGATGAACTCGGAGAAGGTGTTGTTCTGGTCCCCGGTGACGTAATCGTCCAGGGAGATGGGGTCCTGGGAGACGTCCATGGCCAGTTGCACCTTCTTGATGGAGCAGCCGACCTTGGTGGCGACCTCTTCCGGATTGGGATCCTTGCCCGTGCTCTGCTGCAGCTCGCGGCAGACGCGCATCACCTTGCGGACGATGTCCAGCATGTTGGCGGGAACGCGCACGGTCTTGGCCTTGTCGGCGATGGCGCGTGTGATGGACTGCTTGATCCACCAGGTGGCGTAAGTGGAGAACTTGTAGCCCTTGGTGTAGTCGAAGTTCTCGACGGCGCGGATGAGGCCGCTGTTGCCTTCCTGGATCAAGTCGATCAGCTCCAGCCCCTTGGCCGTGTAGCGCTTGGCGATGGAGACCACCAGGCGCACGTTGGCCTCGACGATCTCCTCCTTGGCGCGGTCGCGCACGACCTCCCATTGCTTGATGCGGCGGAGGCGCTCCAGCTCCTGCTCGGAGGTCCCCTGTTCCTCCTTGTACTTGCCCACCAGGCGGTCGATCTGCTTGTGGTTGAGCTTGAAGGCCACGCAATCGTTCACCAGGCGCATTTCCAGGTTCTCGATCTCGGACGCGAGCGCCTGCTGGTCGCCGCCCTCGGTCTGGACTTCCTGGTACTTGAGGGTCATCTCCTCGAGCTTGGCGTAGTTCTTGCGCATCCGGGTGATGGCCGCGACGGCCTTCTCCTTCTCGGAGTCGTAGACCTTGGGGTCGGTCCAGGCATCGTTGTCGATCTGGAGGATCTCTTCGATGCGGAGGTCCTCTTCGAGCACCTGGCGGCCCAGGTCCAGGACCATGGCCACCATGCTCTTGGAGCGGAAGATGATGGCGCCGATGCGCTTCTGCACCTCTTCGATGCGCTTGGCGATGTTGATTTCCTCTTCGCGCGACAGCAAGGGCACCTTGCCGACGGAGTTGAGGTAGACCCAGGTGGGATCGTTGTACCGGGCCAGCTTCTTGAGGTTGTCCGGCTTGGTGGGCTTGCGCGCCTTGACGACGAATTCGGAGACCTGTACTTGCTGATCGATGAAGAATTGCCTGAGGGTGGAGTATTCCTCCTCCGATCGGGACAACGCCTTGATCTGATTCTCGGCGATGAAGCCCTGGAGCTTCGCCTGCTTTTGAAGCCTTCTCAGTACCTGTCCATCGAGTTCGTTCATATGGCCCCGCCTTTGCTTTTCGATTGAAGCTCGCTGATGCTCTTTTTGAGTTCCATGTGTTTAGCCAAATCCTTTTCCAGGGTCAACCGCTTCTGCAGGTGGCGGAGTTCCAGGGCGTAAAGGATCCCGGCGAAATGCTTGCGCTCCTGAGCCGCGTCCCGGCCGTCCAGCATGCGCATCCCGGCCACCACGTCCTGCTGCTCCTTGGAGAGGCGCTCCAGGAATTCCTTGATGGCGAACGATCCGCGCTCCTCGACGAAGGCGAGGAGATGATCGACCAGATCGCGCACGGCGTCCACTTGCAGCCAGTCCAGCTTCACGGCGTCCAGCGCCGCCAGCGACATGGCCGGGGAGGAAATCAGAAGCTGCAGCAACTGCCATTCGGCCAGGGCTTCGTCGCGGGGCCGGCCGCCGGGGACGGCCCCGGAGAATACCGCCACCATGTCGGCCTTTTCCACGCCCGCATCGGCGGCCTTGGCCAGCGGGGCGGAGTCCGGGACGGGAGGTTTGTAAGCGGGCCGGGCGGTTTGGCCGAGCCCGAAACCTTGCATGCTCCTCAGGCCCAGTTTCTTGCGGAGTTCATCGAGGTATTGATCCCGGACGTTGGGGGAAGGCATGGTCTGCAACAGGGCCAGGCAATCCTGGAGCAGGCCTTGCTTCTCTTCCGGGCTCATCGCGTCCATGGGCTTGGCCGCCGAACGCAGGAGGAACCCCACGATGTCTTCGCTTTGCCCGAACAGTTCCTTGACCTTCTCCCCGCCGAACTTGCGGGCGAAGCTGTCCGGATCCTCTTCGGCGGGAAGCACCGGCACCTTGACTTCCAGGCCCTGGGCCAGCAGGGGTTCCAGGCTGCGGCGCACGGCCTTGCGGCCCGGCTCGTCCCCGTCCAGGAACAGGAAGACCTTGCGGGCGAAGCGGGACAGGATCTGCACGTGGTCCTTGGTGAGGGCGGTGCCGGACACGGCCACGGCGTTGCGGATGCCCGCCTGCCACAGGGCCAGCAGGTCCATGTAGCCTTCCACGATCACGGCCTCGCCCGCCTTGTCCATGCCGTTGCGGGCGAAGTTCAGGCCGTACAGGACCTTGCTCTTATGGTAGAAGGCCGATTCGGGCGAATTGACGTATTTCGGCTGATGGACGTCCTTGGGAGCGTTCGCGGCCGCCAGGATGCGCCCGCCGAAGCCGATCACGTGGCCGCTCATGTTCCAGATGGGGAAGATGAGGCGGCCGGAGAAGCGGTCGTACACGCGGCCGCCTTCGGTCCGGCCCAGGATGCCCGCATCGAGGAGCGCCTGGTTGGGGATGCCCTTGGCGGCGGCGCGCTTGAGCAGCTTGTCCGCGCTTTGCGGAGCGTAGCCGACCTGGAAGTGCTTGCGGGTATCCTCGTTGATGCCCCGGCCGGCGATGTAGGCGAGGATTTCGGGAGTGTCGGCCAGCTCTTCCTGGTACAGTTGGCAGGCCAATTGGTTGGCGGCCAGGGCCTGGCCGGCCTTGCCCTTGTCCTCGTCGTCCTTGGAGAAGAGGATGTTCTCCGGTATCGCCACGCCCGCCCGGGAGGCCACGGTTTTCAGGGCGTCGATGAAATCCAGCTTTTCGTATTCCTGCACGAACTTGAGCACGTCCCCGCCGGCGCCGCAGGCGAAGCATTTGTAGATGCCCATTTGCGGCGTCACGTTCATGCTCGGACTCCGGTCATGGTGGAACGGGCAGAGTCCCAGGTAGCGCGCACCCGCCTTTTTCAACGGAACGTATTGTCCGATGATCATGACGATGTCCGCGTTCTCCTTCACTTGCAGAATAATGTCGCGCAGGGAGGACGGCAAAAAAGGCTCCGAAGGTTGTCCGGGAGAATAATACCCATCCTCGCCATCATCCCGTAGGGCGGGAAAACGCCGAGAAGGGCGGAGTGAAGACTTGTGCACCGAATACGCGCACGCAAACTGCGTCGGCAATCCGATACCCCCTGTTGACGGCCTGGAATGTGTCGATCTCTTCGTCAAGGCCATTATCGTATTCCCGTGGGGACGGGTGCAACTTTGATTTTTCGGGCATTTTGAGGTCAATCCTTTGGACCGGCCGGAAGGAATCGATTAGGTTATCTGGCGATGGTCCAAAGCCAACCGCTGAATCCCCTTATGGATGAATATACTCCCGGCACCCCCATTCTGGTCCTCGGGATGCCGGGCGTGCCCGGATTCAACGCCTTCTTCCATTTCCGGGCGATTTACCCGGGCCTGGCCTTCGGAGCCGTACCCCCCAACGCACCGGAACTAATCGTCCCGGGCTCGCCCTACGGACCCGGAATGGTGGCGGCCGATCCGGAGAACCCCAGGGAGCTGGCGGCCCTTTTCGACGCCTATGGCTTCAGGACGGTGATCGACGCTTCCGGCTGGTGCGCCCTGAAGTCCTGTGAATTCGACCCCGCCCTGGCCCGGCGCCTGAACGTGGACATCGGCCGTAATGCGATGGAGGAATCCCGCCACCGCGGTGCGCGCCTGATCCGCCTGTCCACGGACCTGGTGTTCGACGGGAACCCATACGTGCGTAACGGCAAGGAGCGCACCGGCGGCTATACGGAGGATTCCCCCGTCTCGCCCGTCACCGTTTACGGGAAAATGATGGCGGAAGCGGAAACGGTGATCGCAAAAGGGTACCCCGAGGCGGCCATCCTGCGCATCGCCTTGCCCATGGGCCCCTCCCTGAACGGCCATGCCGGCGCCATCGATTGGATCGAATCGCGCTTCCGCAAAGGCAGGCCCGCCACCCTCTACTTCGACGAGGTGCGCAGCAACCTGTACGTACAGGACCTGGGCCGCGTGCTGGACCATTTCCGGGGCAATGGGGAGCGCGGCCTGTGGCATGTGGGCGGCCCGCGGCCCCTGAGCCTTTTCCAGATAGCCCAGGTCGTCAACCGCCTGGGCAACTATCCGGCGGAGTTGCTGATGGGCTGCTTGCGCGCGGCGGCGGGCCCCATGCCTCCCCGCGCCGGGAACGTGGCCATGAACACGGACAAGCTGACCGCCCTGCTGCCGCCGGGCACCTTGCGTCCCTGGCCGGCCTTGGAAGCCCACGTGCCTGCGGACAGGGAATGGCATGCGCGCCGGGAGGAGGACGGGGCGGGCCACCCCGCCGGATCGGTCGCGCGTTTCCTCTACGGGGACGGTTGGCCCGGAGCCTGGGATCACCCCGTCAGCCTGGTGCCGGGCGCCGGGGATTGAACGTTTCCAACGGGAGAATTCAAAGTGCCAAAACACCGTCTGGCCCCGGCTTTGGCCCACGGAAGGGATGCGCGCACCGGTTTTTTAATTAAATTCACCTAATCCGGGTGCCGCGCAGGCGCCCATAATGCGTCCGGATGGCGGAGGGTCCCGTACTCCCGTTTTCGGTAATTTGGGATTATAGGGAAAAAGAGTTCGCCATACCATGAGCACAACAACGGCTGCATCGCCTTCCAAACAGGGTTTCGGAATCCCCTTCCTCACGGGAAAACAGATCCGGCAGGGGTTCATCGATTTCTTCGCGGGCAAGGGGCACGTCTTCGTCCCCTCGGCCCCGGTGGTCCCCCACGATGATCCCACCCTGTTGTTCACCAACGCGGGCATGAACCAGTTCAAGTCCGCGCTTTTGGGCGACAACCGCGAAGGCTGGAAGCGCGTGGCCAACTCCCAGAAATGCATCCGCGTCTCCGGCAAGCACAACGATCTGGACGAGGTGGGGCGCGACACCTACCACCACACCTTTTTCGAAATGCTGGGCAATTGGTCCTTCGGCGACTATTACAAGAAAGAGGCCATCGCCTGGTCCTGGGAGCTCCTGACCGAGGTCTGGAAACTGCCCAAGGATCGCCTGTTCGTGACGGTGTTCCGGGACGACGACGAGGCGGAGGCCCTCTGGAAATCGGAAACGGACATTTCCCACGACCGCATCATGCGCTTCGGGGAGAAATCCAATTTCTGGGAAATGGGCGATGTGGGCCCGTGCGGCCCCTGCTCGGAAATCCATTTCGACATGGGCGATCCGGCCACGCAGGCCGCCACTTTCAGCGACCCCGTGGAAGGGGTCAACGGGACCAACGCCCGCTACATCGAACTGTGGAACAACGTGTTCATGCAATCCGAGCGCCTGGCCGGCGGGGCGCTGAAGCCGCTCAAGAGCCAGAACGTGGACACGGGCATGGGCTTCGAACGCATCGTCTCCGTGATCCAGGGCACCGGCTCGAACTATGAGACGGACGTGTTCCAACCCATCATCGCGCGCATCGCGGAACTCTCCGGAGTGCCTTACTCCCAGGGTTCGGAGGGCACGCCCCACCGCGTCATGGCGGACCACGTGCGCGCCCTGTCCTTCGCCATCGCGGACGGCGCCACCCCCGGCAACGAGGGCCGCGGCTACGTGCTGCGCCGCATCCTGCGCCGCGGCAGCCGCTTCGCGCGCAACCTGGGCCAGCGCGACCCGTTCCTGTGGAAGCTCGTGGAGACCCTGGCCGGCACCATGGGCGAGGCCTATCCGGAACTGGCGCAGCGCCGGTCCTACATCGAACAGGTGATCCGCGCCGAGGAAGAACGCTTTATGCGCACCCTGGACCAGGGCCTGGACCGCTTCGCCAAGATGGCCGCGGAGGTCAAGGCCAAGCAAAAGCGGCCGGATATCGGCGGCGCCGAGGTGTTCCTGCTATACGATACCTACGGCTTTCCCACCGATCTCACCCGCGTGCTGGCCGAGGAACAGGGCCTGTCCATCGACGAAGCCGGCTACGCGAAATTCATGGAAGAGCAGCGGGAACGCGCCCGCGGGGCCGCCAAGTTCGACGGCAGCCTGGGCAGCGACGAGGGTTGGACCCTCCTCTCCCCCGCCTTGGACACGGAGTTCATCGGATACGCCACCCTGGTATCGGACGTGGACGTCCGTCGCTACCGGGAAGTGGGCGACCAGGTGCTGGTCGTCCTCGACAGGACCCCGTTCTACGCGGAGGCGGGCGGCCAGGTGGGCGATACGGGCACCCTGACCGGCAAGCCCGGTCCGGCCGGCGCGCCCCTGGTGCAATTGCGCGTGCTCGACACGGTCAAGATGTTCGACATGGTGCTGCACAAATGCGACCTGCTGGGCGGCGTCCTGAGCCCCGAGACCATGAAGGGCCTGAAGGCCGAGGTGGACGCGGAGAACCGTTTCAAGACCGTCCGCAACCACAGCGCCACCCATCTGCTCCACGCGGCCCTGCGCGAAGTGCTCGGCGGACACGTGCAGCAGCAAGGCTCGCGCGTGGCTCCCGAATCCCTGCGCTTCGACTTCACCCATTTCCAGGGCATGACGCCGGAGGAGATCAGGAAGGTCGAATACAAGGTCAACCGCGCCATCGAGGAAAACCATTCCATCAGCCATGCCGTGCACGGAATCGAAGAGGCGAAGAAGATGGGCGCCATGGCCCTGTTCGGCGAGAAATACGGCGACAAGGTCCGCGTGATCACCATGGGGGACGTGAGCATGGAACTGTGCGGCGGCACCCATGCCAATGCCACCGGGGAAATCGGCCTGCTGAAAATCGTTTCGGAAAGCTCCATCGCCGCGGGCGTCCGCCGCATCGAGGCGGTCACGGGCCTGGGCGCCTTGGAGATGGCCCAGCGCCAATTCAACGCCCTGGCCGAGATCGCCAAGGTGTTCAAGGCCAAGCCCGGCCAGGAAACCGAGAAGGTGGCCGAGGCTTCCGCCCGCATCAAGGCCCTGGAAAAGGAAGTGCTGGAGCTGCGCCAGGCCCAGGCCGGCCTGCAGGCCGCCTCCCTGATCGCCGAGCGCGGCAAGGACGTCAACGGGACCACCGTCATCGTCCTCAAGCTGGACGAGAAAACCTATCCCAGGGACGCCATGTCCCATCTGGTGGACGGCCTGGCGGGGCGGCTGCGCAACGGCGTGGCGGTGCTGACCCAGGTCTCCGGGGACTCACTGAGCATCTACGCCGCGGCGGGCAAGGAAGCGCAAGCCCGGGTGAAGGCCGGCGATTTGATCAAGGCGATAGGCCCGGTGGCCGACGCGCGCGGCGGCGGCAAGCCCGATCGGGCCCAAGCCGGTTCCAAGTCCCCGGACAAGGAATCCCTGGTGCTCGCCGAAGCGGAAAAATTCCTTAAGCAGGCGCTGGGGGGCTGATGGCCGTTGGAGCGATTGAAACCCGGCTGATCCAGTCCCTGGAAAAAGTCCGTTCCCTGTTCTTCGTCCTGCTGGATCCGGATTCGGACACGCCGGACGGCATCATCGAATCCGGCCTGCGCGCCGCCAGGCACGGCGCGGACGCGTTGCTCCTGGGCGGCTCCTTCGTGGGCAACCCCAGCTTCCAGAAGATCGCGGCCGGCCTCAAGAAAGAGACCCGGATCCCCGTGGTCCTGTTTCCCGGGGGCTGCTCGCACGTCACTCCCGGCCCGGACGCCATCCTCTTCACCACCCTCATCAGCGGGCGCAACCCCCAGTACCTGATCGACGAGCAGGTGAAGGGAGCGGTGCTGGTGCGCAGCCTGCGCATGGAAGCCATCCCCACCGCGTACATGCTGATCGAGTCCGGCCGCACCACGGCCGTGGAATACATCAGCAACACCAAGCCCATTCCCGCGGACAAGCCCGCCATCGCCGCGGCCCATGCCATGGCCGCCGAACTGATGGGCCAGCGCTGGATCTACCTGGAAGCCGGCAGCGGCGCCCTCAACGCCGTACCCGCGCCCATGGTCAAGATGGTGCGGGCCTCGATGGGGCTGTACGTCATCGTGGGAGGCGGCATCCGCACCCCGGAGCAGGCGCGCGAACGCTCGGAAGCGGGCGCCCACGCCATCGTGGTGGGAAACCTTTTCGAAGCCAGCAAGGACGAAAGCCTGATCAAGGATTTCGTCGCCGCGGTCCACGGCGGCTAAGAGCCGCTACGGCGGCTAAGAGTAAGCAACCCCGGCACGGCGGGATTGCCTAAACTAACTTTTTTGGCTTCCACCCTGGCAGGGAGTACAACCGATATAGGATTGGAGGCATTTTGACCCCGTCTAAGAGTATGGTGGTGGCAGAGGGCATGA
>DATENA010000162.1:0-29324 GCA_035275285.1 Fibrobacteria bacterium
CTGGAGGTGGCCATGAATCCGAAAAAAACAGCAAGCGGCTCCCCATGCCGGACGGCGCGCCCGGGCGTGATCCCGGCCCTAATCCTTTCCGGCGCGCTCGCGTTTTTGGCGGGTTGCCGGAACGATAAGGCCGCCCGGGCGGACGCTCCGCCTCAAGTTCCTCAAGTCTCTTATGACACCCTCTCCGGCCGGATCAAGGTAGGGGAGAGTTTCAACTCCATGGCCCGCGACCTGGGCCTTCCCGAATCGGAGTCCTCCCAGCTGCTCGCCGGCATCAAGGACAACTTCCGCTTCAAGCTGTACGCGGGGCAATCGTACCGGGTTATCTTCCGCGTTACCGTAACGGGCAGGGAACTCCACTCCTTCGTCCTGGAAGACCGGTTCTCGGAGCGCAGGCACGTGCTCTCCCGCCCGGAGGTCCCGGCCGGGCCGGTTCCCGCGGACGCCCAGGGGCTTTCCGCCGCTTCCGCCCCCGCTTTGGCGCCCGGCGCCTCCCTGCCCGCCGCCGGGTTCGCCTACGCCGTCGTGGACATCCCCGTGCGCACGGACACGGTGGCCGTGAACGGCGCCCTCAGCTCCAACCTCTACGACGCCTTCGTCTCCCGGGGCGAGACCGGAGCGCTCATCCAGCAGGTGACCAGGATCTTCGCCTGGGACCTGGACTTCTTCAAGGACCCGCGCTCGGGCGACGAGTTCAGCCTGCTCGTGGAAAAGAAGTTCGGGGAGGACGGCGCCTTCCGCGGCTACGGGCGGGTATTGTCCGCCAAGTACGTGAACCGCGGCAAAGAGTATTACGGTATCCTGTACAAGGGATCCTATTTCGGCCAGGACGGCCGCAGCATGGAAAAAATGCTGATGAAGGCCCCGCTCAATTTCGTCCGCGTCTCCTCCGGTTTCTCCGCGGCCCGGCTGCATCCCGTGCTCGGCGTGACGCGCCCGCATTGGGGCATCGATTACGCCGGCCCCAAGGGCACCAAGATCCTGGCGGCCGGGGACGGCACCGTCGAATATTCCAAATGGGTCAACGGCTACGGCAAGACCATCAAGATCCGCCACAACGGCGTCTACAACACCTATTACGCCCATCTCAACGGCTTCGCCTCCGGCATCGGCTGCGGCCGGCGCGTCAAGCAGGGCGAGGTGATCGGGTTCATGGGGATGACCGGCCTCGCCACCGGCGTGCATCTGGACTACCGCGTGGAATTCAACGGCAAGTACATCAACCCCGCCTCCCTCAGGATGGAGTCCAAGCAGGGCGTGGACAAACCGGAATGGAAGGATTTCTGCGACCATCGGGACCTCCTGCTGGCGCGCATGTCGACTTCGGAGTTCAGGCATTTCGCGAGCGTTACGAGACCGACGGAGCCTGGGGCCGCGCGGGCGTTCTGAAGAGAGTGGGTTGACCGGGATCGGGTGTCTGCCCAAGGCTTCCATGGTCGGGAGTACGGGCAAAAGCCGTGAGCCTACCGCTTCGCCCCTCGGAGTCGGGGGTCGGGAGTCAAGAAAAAGGGAAGAGGATCCCGAAGTCACCGAATGAGCATGCCCGCATGCTCCCCCTTTTTCTTGACTCCCGACCCCCGACTCCCGACCTGATGCACACTACGACAACCGCGGCGTCTGTCTTCTACCCCCCTCCATCCCGCAACTCTTCTTCTTCCCCGCTTGCCACCCACCTCGACATTGTCTCTATTTCCATCCGGGCGGAAACTCTTCGTCCTACCGGCGCGGCCATTCCGGCGCGCGGTTTCCACTTCCGGAGTCCCGTATGCCCGCCGCCAAAAAAACTTCCGTTCCCGCCAAAGCCAAAACCGCCCCCGCCAAAGGCAAGGCGGCGGACGCCGATTCCGCGTACGGGCCCCAGCCGGGCGCCAAGGCTCCGGCCTTCAAGCTTTCCGATGACTCCGGCAACACCGTGTCCCTTGCCGATTTCAAAGGCCGGAAGGTCATCCTTTATTTCTATCCCAAGGACAGCACCCCGGGTTGCACCACCGAGTCCTGCGATTTCCGGGACAACCTGAACCGCTTCGCCAAGTCCGGCGCCGCCGTGCTGGGCCTGAGCGCGGATTCGGTGGAGTCGCACAAGAAGTTCAAGGCGAAGCATGGGCTCAATTTCCCCCTGATCAGCGACCCGGATCACAAGGCCCTGGAGGCCTATGGGGTCTGGCAGGAAAAATCCCTGTACGGCCGCCGTTTCATGGGCATCGTACGCACCACCTTCCTCATCGACGAAGAGGGCAAAATCGCCAAGGTATTCCCCAAAGTGAAGGTCAACGGCCACGTGGACGAAGTGCTTGCCGCCTTGAAATAGCCCATTTTCGCCGGAAAAAGGGAAAAACCACCCTCCAGGCCTGCCGAAAACCCATAATTCGTTTGAAATCAAGCTCTTCCAGGGTTCCGCGAGTTGCCCCGGAGGTGGTTTCATGATATCTTCATACTTGGACGGCACCCGCCCCCAAGGGTACCGCCGAGGTAACCCATGGCGCCGGAATCCCAAGGTCCGCAAGACGGCTCCCGTAACGTGCCGGTCACTCCCGGAGGGCCCGCGGGTCCCGGCGCCCCGCGGGCCGGCATCGAGGTCCCGCTTTTCTTCGCCCGGGACGGGCGGCATCCCTTCGACGCCGTGGAGTGGGAGTTCCGCGACGCCGTCATCGAGGACGAGAACGGGAAGGTCATCTTCGAGCAGCGCGGCGTCGAGTTCCCCCGGACCTGGTCCCAGGCCGCCTCCCAGATCGTGGCCTCGAAATATTTCCATGGATCGGGGGCGGACCGGGAACGTTCCCTGCGCCAACTGATCTCCAGGGTGGCCGAGACCATTTCCGGGTGGGGCGAAAAGCGCGGGTATTTCTCCTCTTCCGCCTCGGCGGCGCATTTCCGCCTGGAGCTCATCCATCTCCTGCTCGATCAACGGATGGCGTTCAATTCGCCCGTATGGTTCAATGTCGGCGTCGAGCCCGAACCCCAATGTTCCGCCTGCTTCATCAACGGCGTGGAAGACAGCATGGACAGCATCCTGGAGCTGGTGCGCACCGAGGGCCGCCTGTTCAAGTACGGATCGGGCACCGGCACCAATTTCTCCCGGCTGCGTTCCGGCCGGGAGGGGCTGTCCGGCGGGGGCAGCGCCTCGGGACCGGTCTCCTTCATGCGCGGTTTCGACAGCTTCGCGGGGGTGATCAAGTCCGGCGGCAAGACCCGCCGCGCGGCCAAGATGGTGATCCTGGACGCGGACCATCCCGATATCCTGGACTTCATCCGCAGCAAGGCCGTCGAAGAGGCCAAGGCGCTGGCGCTGATCGACGCGGGTTTCTCCGGCGGCTTCAACGAAGCGGGCGGAGCCTACGATTCCGTCCAGTTCCAGAACGCCAACCATTCCGTGCGGGTCAAGGATGAATTCATGCGCGCGGCCCTGGAAGGCGGCGATTGGACCGTGCACGCCCGCGTGGACGGAAGCCCGATGGGCACCTTCAAGGCGGCCGATCTCCTGGAAGAGATGGCGGAGGCGGCCTGGACCTGCGGCGATCCCGGGCTGCAGTTCGACACCACCATCAACCGCTGGCACACCTGCCCGGAAAGCGGGCGCATCAACGCGAGCAATCCCTGCTCCGAGTACATGTTCCTGGACGATTCGGCCTGCAACCTGGCCTCGATCAACCTGATGCGCTTCCGCAAGAGCGCGCCGGGCGCCGCCGCGGACGGCGCGTTCGACGTCCCCGCCTTCCTGCACGCGGTGGACGTCACCCTGCTGGCCCAGGAGATCCTGGTCGACGAAGCGGCGTATCCCACCCCGGCCATCGCGCGCAATTCCCACGACTTCCGCCCCTTGGGGCTGGGCTACGCCAACCTGGGCGCGCTGCTGATGGCCCGCGGCCTGCCCTACGACAGCGAGGAAGGGCGCAACTTCGCCGCCGCGATCACGGCCCTGATGCACGGCCGCGCCAACGCCATGTCCGCCCGCATCGCCGCCGCCGCGGGCCCGTTCGCGGGCTTCCCGCCCAACCGTTCCGCCATGCTGCGCGTGATGGAAATGCACGCTTCGGCCGCGCGCGCCCTGGAGACCGCGGGAGTGCCGCGGGACCTGGGCAGGGCCGCCGCCGCGGCCTGGGAAGAAGCCCTCTCCCTGGGCAAGATCCACGGCTACCGCAACGCGCAGGTCACCGTGCTGGCCCCCACCGGGACCATCGCCTTCATGATGGACTGCGATACCACCGGCGTGGAGCCGGACATCGCCCTGGTCAAGTACAAGCGCCTGGTGGGCGGCGGCACGCTGAAGATGGTGAACCGTTCCGTGCCGGAAGCCCTGCGGCGCCTGGGCTACGGCGAGGCCGAGACCTCGGAGATGATCGCCTACCTGGAGCGGAACGGATCCCTGGAAGGGGCGCCGCATATCCGCGAGGCCCACCTTCCCGTGTTCGACTGCGCCTTCCCTTCCCCGGGCGGCGTCCGCTCCATCCGGCCCATGGGCCACCTGCGCATGATGGCGGCGGTGCAACCTTTCCTGTCCGGAGCCATTTCCAAGACCGTGAACCTGCCCCAGGCCGCCACCGCGGAGGCCGTCCGGGACGTGTTCGCCGAGGCCTGGAAGCTGGGCCTCAAATCCGTGGCCATATACCGCGACGGGTCCAAGCGCACCCAGCCGCTCTCCACGTCCCCCGCCTCGCGGGAGGCCAAGCCCGCGCGCCGCCGCCTGCCGGACGAACGGGAGGCCATCACCCACAAGTTCAGCATCGCCGGCCATGAAGGCTACGTGACCGTGGGCAAGTACGAGGACGGGTCCCCGGGGGAATTGTTCATCGTCATGTCCAAGGAAGGTTCGGTGGTCTCCGGCCTGCTGGACAGCTTCGCCACGGCCGTCTCCCTGGCCTTGCAATACGGCGTGCCCCTGAAGGTGCTCATCGACAAGTTCAGCCACAGCCGCTATGAGCCTTCGGGATTCACCAACAATCCCCAGATCCGCATGGCCAAATCCATCACCGACTATATCTTCCGGTGGCTGGCCCTCAAGTTCCTGCCGGCCGCGGAGGGCCTGGCCGCCGTGGGCGATGGGGAAGACGCCATCCTGGCGGCCGGGAGCGCCCTCCCCGCCTTTGTCCCGTCCTCCCTGCCCGCCCCGGTGGAGATGGACGCCCCCCCTTGCCCGGACTGCGGATCCATCATGATCCGGGCGGGCGCCTGTTTCCGTTGCGGGAATTGCGGCGGAACCAGCGGCTGTTCTTAGAGGGTGTCATGCCCGATTTCCGCTGCTTCGGCCGGTTTCCCGGAACCGGGCCATTTTTATTTTTCAATCCGCCATTTTCATTTTACCTTCTCCCCCGATGGCCACTTCCAACCGACTGATCCGGGAAACCAGCCCTTATCTGTTGCAGCACGCCCACAACCCCGTGGACTGGTATGCCTGGGGCGACGAGGCCCTGGAACGGGCCAAGCGCGAGAACAAGCTCCTCCTGATCAGCATCGGGTATTCCGCCTGCCATTGGTGCCACGTGATGGAAAGGGAGTCTTTCGAAAGCGAAGAGACCGCCGCCCTCATGAACGCCCTGTTCGTGTGCATCAAGGTGGATCGGGAGGAGCGCCCGGACGTGGACCAGGTCTACATGAACGCCGTCCAGCTCGTCGCCGGGCAGGGCGGCTGGCCCCTGAACTGCTTCGCCCTGCCGGACGGGCGCCCCATCTACGGCGGCACGTATTACCGGCCCCAGCAATGGCGGGAAGTCCTGCGCAGCCTGGCCGATCTGCATGCCAAGGAGCCCGACAAGGTGCTGCGCTACGCGGAGCAACTGACCAAGGGCGTGCGCCAAAGCGAATGGGTGGAAGCGGCCCCGACCTCGGCGCCCTTCACCATGGCGGAGCTGGAGGCCATCTACCGCCCCTGGCAGGCGCATTTCGACCGCGGCGAAGGCGGCATGAACCGGGCCCCGAAGTTCCCCTTGCCCAACAATTACCAGTTCATGCTGCGCTATTGGAAGGCCAGCGGGGACGCGTCCGCGCTGGACCACGTGCGGCTCACCCTGGACAAGATGGCCTATGGAGGCATCTACGACCACCTGGGAGGAGGCTTCGCGCGCTACTCGACGGACGGATCCTGGAAGGTGCCGCATTTCGAGAAGATGCTCTATGACAACGGCCAATTGCTGGAGCTGTACGCGGAAGCGTACCAGGCCACCGGCGATCCCCTGTACGCGCGCGTGGCGCGCGAGACGGCCGCGTTCGTCGCGCGGGAGCTGACGTCCCCGGAGGGCGCCTTCTATTCCGCCCTGGACGCGGACAGCGAAGGGGAAGAGGGCAAGTACTACGTCTGGAACAAGGAAGAGCTGGAAGCCATCCTGGGGGACGGCTACCCGCTTTTCCGCGACGCCTACAACATCAATTCCACGGGGTATTGGGAACACGGCCATTACATCCCCCTCCGCAAGCAAAGCGACGCGGAGCTGGCAGCGTCCAAGGGCATCGGGGAGGAAGAGCTCCGGAGCCGCCTGGAAGCGGCCAAGGCCATGCTGCTGCCGATCCGGGAGAAGCGCGTGCGCCCCGGCCTGGACGACAAGACCCTCGCCTCCTGGAACGCGCTGATGTCCAAAGGGTACGTGGCCGCTTACCGGGCCTTGGGGGACGGCGCCTACCTGGAAGCCGCCGCCCGCAACCTGGATTTCCTGCTCACGGGCGGGCGCCGCCCGGACGGCGGGCTCTACCGCACTTACAAGGCCGGCAGGTTTTCCATCAACGGTTTCCTGGAGGACTATGCGTTCGCTTCGGAAGCCCTCATCGCCTTGTACCAGGCGACCTTCCAGGAGAAGTGGCTGGCGGCCGCCAGGGAATTGATCGAATACGCCATCGCGCATTTCCGCGATCCCGTTTCCGGCCTGTTCTACTTCACTTCCGATCTCGACAAGCCGCTGGTGGCGCGCAAGATGGAAATCATGGACAACGTGACCCCGGCTTCGAATTCCAGCCTGGCCCGGGCCCTCTTCGCCGCGGGATCCTGCTTCGGCGAGCAGGGCTGGCTGGACATGGCCTCCGCCATGCTGAACCAGGTGAAAGAGGAAATGCCCGCTTACGCTTCCGGGTACTCCAACTGGGGCATGCTGGCCCTCAACCTGGCCGCGCCTTTCCATGAGGTGGTGATCGCCGGGCCGCAGGCGGAGGCTTTGCGGGGACAGCTCGCCGGGAGCTACCTGCCCAACGTCCTCCTGGCCGGATCGGCTTCCCCCAGTTCCCTGCCCTTGCTGGAGAACCGGTTCGCCGCGGATCGCACCCTCATCTACGTCTGCCGCGATCGCGTCTGCAAGCTCCCGGTGGCCACCGCCGCCGAAGCCCTGGCCCTGCTGCCCGCCGGCTGAAACCCGTTACTCCGGTTCGGACGTACAGTTCCTCGGGCGGCTTGGCGGGCGGGGGCCATCCCCTGTTATCCTCTTGGCCTGTATCCCGGTCAATTCGCACCGGAGTAAGTCCTTGATTCCGCGCGATCTGATCCCTCCCATCGAAAGCCCGTTCCAGGGGAAGCGCGCGGGTTTCCCCTGGTCACCGTAACGCGCGGCGATCGCGGGATCGCATGCTTGCGGAAGCGATTAATTCCTGGCAACTCAATGCGTTAGGCGGAGAAGCGGGAAAACGCCTCCGGCCCAATGTCCGCGGGGCCTCCAGGGGAGGTTCCCTGCAAGCCCCGTCCCGCCGATGTTGCAGGTCCGGTGCTCGCGAGCCCCCATGCGAGTAAGCGTGCGGCGCGTTGCGATGCGAGATATTTCATTTTGCGCTTTTCTTTTCGCCGCTTTGGAGGTATATAATTGGACCGGGATCGGAAATCCGGTCTCGCGGGGCCGGAAATCCGATCCCTAGCAACCCTTGAAAGGAAAGCGCATGAACAAGCAAGAACTAGTGCAGGCTGTGCTGGAAGACAAAGTGAGCGGCATCGAAACCAAGGCCGCCGCCGAACGCGCCGTCAACGCCGTTTTGGGCGCCATCGAAACCGGTATCAAGAAGGACGCCGTCGTGCAGCTGATCGGGTTCGGCACTTTCTCCGTGAAGACCCGCGCCGCCCGCAAAGGCCGCAATCCCTCCACCGGCGCCGAGATCAAGATCAAGGCTTCCAAGACCGTGGGCTTCAAGGCCGGCGTGGCCCTGAAGGAAACCGCCAAGAAGGCCAAGGCGAAGTAATCCCGCCCGGAACAAAAGAGGCGGTCCCATGGGCCGTCTCTTTTTAATTTAGGGGCATGGATCCCATGACTGCCCCGGGCCCCTTGATCGTGGGCCGCCTCCCGTTCCTCGTCTGCGCCCCTTTCTTCCATTCCACCTTGCGCGGGGCGGAGGGCATCCGGTTCGTGGACGGCGTTCCCAGCTTCCTGAACGGAGCGCTCCAGGCCCGCCGCGCCGATTGCGCCCCTTCCTCCAGCTTCGAATACGGCCTCCACTTCCGCGACTACCGGCTTTTCCCGGGCATCTCCACGTCCAGCACCATGGAGATGAAATCGGTGCTGTTCCTGTCCCAGGTCCCGTGGGAGGATCTGGACGGTGTGCCGGTGGCCCTGTCCTCCGATTCCGCCACCTCCAACGTGCTTTTCCGCATTCTGTGCGGCCGGCGCTTCGCCGTGAAACCGCGCCTGCTCCCCGCGGCGGAAGAGGCCGCGCCGGGGGAAGCCGTGGGCAGGGTGTTCATCGGGGACCGGGCCTTGCAGGAGTCCCTCTCGGGGAAATGGAAGCACCGCTACGATCTCGCGGACGTTTGGGCGAGGTGGCAGGACCTGCCCTTCTCCTTCGGCTTATGGATGGTGCGGCGGGAGGCGCTGGCGGAGAAGCCTGCCCTGGTGTCCCGGTTCCATGCCCTGCTGCTGGAATCCCTGGCCGCCTTCCGGGCGGACGCGGGAAAGGCCTTGGACGCCTGGACGGCGGTCTATCCGTCCCCCTTGCCCAGATCCCTGATGTTGGGATTCTATGAAACCGCCGACTACGGGTTCACGGAGCGGCATGCGCGCTCCCTGGAGCGGTTCTATCGCTTGGCGGGAGAGGAAGGGTTCCTGGACGCGGTCCCGAGCCTGGATTTCGCCGCGATCTGAAAGTCCGCGACCGCCTGCAGCACCAGCTCCCGCACCTCCGCGGGATGGGACACGGTAATCAGATGGTTCTTCCCGGACAGCAGGGTCAGGGTGGCCGGATCGCCGGCCGGCCGGATCAGCCAATCGCCATCCGAATGGATATGGCGGAAATTCGCCGGGGGCTCGCATCCCGGCCATCCCAGGATCATCCGCGGAAAGGTTTTCAGCAAGGCGGGCGGGAAGCGGCCCATGATGTCCGCCAACAGGGCCTGGCCCTCCGGGGAGAGCATGTTCTGCATGGCGAGGATGCGCGGGATCAGGGTGAAAATCCGGCGGATCAGGAATTCCGGAACCCATCCGGCCAGGGGGGACCACATCTTGAAGCGTTTGCGGATATGGCGGGGATGGGTGGCGGATGCGATGAGGAGCACGCCGCTCACGTCCACGGCTTTCGCCATCTCCAGGGCCAGCATGCCGCCCAGGGAAACGCCGCCGATGACGTCCCCCGGCGCCAATCCGATTTCGGCGGCCATCCGCCGGGCATAGGCGCGCAAGGTCTCTCCCGGGAGGACGGGAACCAGATCCAAGGCCCGGTAGACGTCCGCGGGCAGATCCATCAAGGCGAAGGCGCGTTTGTCCAAGGCGAAGCCGGTGATGAGGAAGACCCGCATGCGAATAAATTATATCCTTTTTTAGCTACATTTACCGGACACCGGAGCGAGTCCTGCAGTGTAGATCGGTCCAGCGGAATTCCGGAGTTCCTGCGCGGCCACGGAACTTGCCGGTGAAGGAGATTGCGCATGCAATGCCGTGAATGTGGTGCTTCGATAGCCGCGGACGTTTCGTTCTGTCCTACCTGCGGAATGCGGCAGGTGGCGCCGGCCCCGGCCCCTGCCGCCAAGCTCAAGGAGCCCGCGCAAGCCGGAGACGCTTCGATAGGCCGCGCTCCCGCGACACCCGCCGCCCCGCAAAGCGCGCCGGCCGGTGCCGGCGTGCAGGTGGCCAAGGCCGCCAAACCCGCCTTGCCCCAGGCGGGGGAGACCTTCGCCAACCGTTATCGCGTGGAGAAATACCTGGGCCTGGGAGCGCTTTGCAATTCCTACCTGTGCCGGGATCTGGGGGCGGGCAACCAGGAGGTGGTGCTCAAGGTGATGCACGCGCGCAAGGCCGCGGAAGCGGGACTGGCGGAAAGCTTCCTGTTCCTGGCCGAATCCGTCGCCAAGTACGATCACAAGGGCATCGCCAAAATCCACGATAGCGGGCGCCACGATGGCCTTCCGTATTACACCATGGAATGGGTGGGAGGCGTGCCCCTGCGCCTGTGGCTGATGGAACGGCTCAACTTCGAGAACCGCGTGCTTCCCGGGCTCGGCATCATCGTCTCCCTGCTGGACACTTTCGAAACCATCCATGAACGCGGATGTTACGGATGCGTGAAGCCCGAGAACGTCTTCGTCACCCTCAACGGCCCGGTGATCACGGACTTCGGGGTCGTCGGCTTCCTCAGCCCGCAGGAATTCGAATTCAACTCCTATGCGCGCCGCTACCTGCCCTATATGGCCCCGGAACTCAGGCAGGATTGGAGCAATCTCCTGCCCTTGAGCGATTTCTACTCCCTGGGAGCCATCCTGTACGAAATCCTCGTCGGCCGCGCGCCGACGCCGCAATTGCGCCTCCCCAGCGAGCTCAGCCGCATCTTCAGCATCGAGGCCGATGAGATCGTCCTGAAGTCCATGGCCGTCCGGCCCCACGATCGCTTCGGCACCGTGGAAGCCTTCAAGAATGCGGTGCTCGCCTTGCAATCGTCCCTCCTCAACGCCCGGCCGCCGGAGGAAATCCCCGGCCTGCCCTCCGCCGCCGCCGCCGCCATAGCCGTAGCCGCGCCGGCGCATCCCGCCTTGGAGGTGTCCTCGGACATGCAGACGGTGCACAATCCGGAAGAAGCCTTCACCGTGGAGGACCTTCCCCGCAGCGCCATCCTCCCGGAGGCTCCGGCCCTGGGCGCCAACCCCTGGGTCCGGGAGCGTTCTCCCGCGGGCGAGGACCGGAGCCCGGCCGAAGGAAGCGAAGGGGGGACCGGAGTCCGCACCGTGTTTTCGCCCGGCCCCGGAAACGACGAGGGCGAACAGACCCTGTCCGCCTTCGCGCGCCTGGGCGATCGCATCGTGGAGGAAGCCCATGCCCAGCGGCGTTTCACCCATACGGCCCCGGCCTTGGTCCCGGAGGGGGCCGTTTCCCCCAATGCGGCGCCCGGCGCCTGGGACGGACCCGCCGGGGAGACCGCCGTGCTCGACGCGGAGCTCCTGGAAGAGGAAGCGGCCGAGCCCGTGCCCGCCTGGTTGTGGATTTCCATCGCCTTGGCGGGGTCCTGCATGGTGGTGCTTTCCGCCTATTTCGGACTGCTCCACCCGAATTGAACCGGGCCGCCTGAGCGCAATCGCGTGGATATCCGCATCGACGGCTGTGAAGCCATGGCCCACGGGGAGACCCGCACGTTCGACTTCCCCCGCCATGGGCGCACGGCCCAGGGATTCGTGATCCGCTACCAGGCGGGATTCCACGCCTACCTGAACCAATGCTGCCATTGGCCCGTGGCCCTGGACATGGGAGACGGGGATTTCTATTACGCCCCCGCCGATCGCATCATGTGCAAAACCCATGGGGCCGCCTACCGGCCCGATACCGGATACTGCGATTCCGGTCCTTGCGTCAGGGCTTCCCTGGATTCTTTCCCGGTCCAGGTCCATGCGGATTACGTTATCGTGACGGTGCCCGATTGATGGCTTGCCATCGGCCCGGCGATAAGCTTGATTTCTGGCGATGAGAAACCCGGCAGCCGACCTCGCGTTCCCGTCCCTTTTCCTCGTCCTGATGGCCATTCCGCCCCAGGCGGTCCAGGCGGACGAGATCGGGCCCATGCGCCCCTATATCTGCGATTCCTCCCTTTCCACGGTGACCTACAAGGCCATCCACCCCTTCGCCACCGTCCGCGGCGTCAGCCGTGCTCCGGCCTGCACGGTATGGGTGGATCCGGATACGGTGGCTTTCCGCGTGCGCGTGAGCGTGCCCGCCCGGTCCTTCAAAAGCGGCCTGGCGTTGCGCGATTCGCATGCCATGAAGGCGGTGGAAGCGGACAAGTACCCGCGGGTGGAGTTCACCAGCAATGCCGTGACGCCCGAGGACGGCAAGGTGGGGCCGTATTCCCTGGCGGGGGAACTCACCTTCCATGGCGAGACCCGTCCGGTGTCGATGGCCGTCACGCCCCGGCTCGAGAACGGCAAGGCTCTGATCCGCGGCGCATTCCCCGTCAGCCTGGCGGCGTACAAGGTGAAGCCCCCTTCCCTCATGATGAACCGGGTCAAGGATACCGTCACCCTCTCCTTCGATCTGGCATTCGATCTCCCCCCGGCGAAATAGTACCTTATTCCATATCCCCAGTTGAGCCGCCCGAACCATTCGCCATAAGGCACAAACCAAGGAGCGTTCGCCATGTTTACACCAGCTTTTTCCAGCGATGCGATGCTGAACCGCAAGAACCTGATGCCGGTGGTCAACCCGGACAAGGCGGGCAATCCGCTCCACCACCCGGCCCCCAAGGCCCCCCGTATCTTCGCGGATACGGCCACCCGTTCGGAAATCGAACCCTTGTTCAAGGCGGGGATCATCAACGGCCTCACCACCAATCCCTCCCTGCTGAAGAAGGCGGGGGCCAAATCCTGGGACCATGCCAAGGAGATCATGAAGGATCTGTGTTCCCTGTTGCGTCCTTTCCCGGTCTCCCTGGAACTCACCGAACTGGACGAGGAGAAAATGGTCAAGCAGGCGGATGAGCTCGCCGCGCTGGGGGACAACTCGGTGATCAAGGTTCCGGTCGGGGGGTACCGCGCCATCGACTCCGCCGCCGATCCCTTCACGGGCCTCAAGGTCATCCGCCGCCTTTGGGAGAAGGGCATCAAGGTCAATACCACCCTGATCTTCAACAGCACCCAGGCCTTCTGGGCCGCCAACGCCGGCGCCACCTATGTCAGCCCCTTCCTGGGCCGCCTGGCGGACTACGCCTACAAGCATGACCGGCCGGAACGCATGCCGGGCAATTCCCTGTACTTCGTGGAGGATCACAAGAACGCCAAGGGCGATCAGATCATGCACAATACGGAATACGTGGCCTCGGGCGGCGCGGTGAAGGACGCGGGCGCGCGCCTCATCTTCGAGATCGCCACCGTCTTCGCCAACTACCAGATCAAGACGGAAATCCTGGCGGCCAGCTTCCGCAACCAGGTGCAACTGACCGAATGCCTGCTGGCGGGGGCGGACATCCTGACGGTGCCCGCGGCGGTGCTCAATACCGTGGCGGACCATCCCCTGAGCGACGAAGGCATGAAAGCCTTCGTGGAAGACTCGAAGGCCTTCGGGAAGTGACGGAAGTCGCTTTCCGAAGGCCCGCATTCGGGAAGTGACGGACGTACTCAGGCGCGGGCGGAAAGCCGCAGGACCACCCAGCCCCAGCCGAGCAGGAACGCGACCCCGCCCAGGGGGGTGATGGCTCCCAAAGGCTTGACGCCGGTGAGGGTCATGGCGTACAGGCTTCCCGAAAAGAGCAGGATGCCGATCGTGAAGCAGCGCGCCCCCCAGCGGATGTCCGCGCCGGAAGATTTCGCGTATAGGGCCAGCGCCAGCAGGGCCAGGGCATGGATCAGATGGTACAGGACGCCGGTATGCCAGATCGTGAGCAGTTCCGGCGGCACCTTGGCCTTGAGGGCATGGGCTCCGAAGGCACCCAGGGCCACTCCCAGGAAGCCCAGGCTTCCGGCGATGCGTATCCAATCCATACGGCTAAAAGTACACTTCTTGCAGCCCGGCCCCCAGGGCTTGACCCTTTCTCCCCCGCCCTCCGCCAACTATATTTTTCGCCTCACGCACCCTACCGTGCATCCACCCGAAGTCGAGGTTCCGCATGTCCGGCAACATTGAAAGCGTCCTGAACGAAACCCGGAAATTCGCCCCGCCGGAAGCGTTCGCCAAAAAAGCGTCGATTTCCTCTTGGGCCCAATACCAGGCCATGCACGCGGAATCGATCAAGAACCCGGAAAAGTTCTGGGGCGAGGTGGCGGAGAACCTCCACTGGTTCCGGAAGTGGGACCGGGTGCGCAATTGGGACAATGCCCCTTTCGCCAAGTGGTTCGAGGGAGGCAAGACCAACCTCTCCTACAATTGCCTCGACCGGCACCTCGCGGGCCCCCGCAAGAACAAGGCCGCCATCATCTGGGAAGGCGAGCCGGTTGGCGATCGCAAAGTGCTGACCTACCTGGAACTGCATCGCCAGGTCTGCAAATTCGCCAATGTCCTCAAGGCCCGGGGCATCCGCTCCGGGGACGCCGTGGCCCTGTACATGCCCATGATCCCCGAACTCGCCATCGCCATGCTGGCCTGCGCGCGCATCGGCGCCGTGCATTCCATCATCTTCGGCGGATTTTCGGCCCCGGCCCTGGTGGACCGCATCCACGACGCCTCCACCAAGCTGGTCATCACCGCGGACGGCGGATTCCGCCGCGGCAGCGTGCTCAAGCTCAAGGAAACCGTGGACGAGGCGCTCAAGAGCTGCCCCACCGTCAAAACCTCCATCGTGGTGAAGCGGTCCGGGAACGCCGTGACGATGGAAGCGGGGCGCGATTTCTGGTGGGAGGACCTGATGGCCGCGGCGAGCGCGGATTGCCCGGCCGAGGAGCTGGATTCCGAGCACCCCCTGTACATCCTCTACACCTCCGGCAGCACGGGCAAGCCCAAGGGCATCCTGCACACCACCGGGGGCTACATGGTGGGGACCTACCTGACAGCCAGGCACGTGTTCGACATCAAGGAGGAGGACACCTACTGGTGCACGGCCGACATCGGCTGGGTCACCGGCCACAGCTACGTGATCTACGGACCGCTCAACAACGGCGCCACCACGATCATGTACGAAGGCGCGCCCAACGCCCCCGGGAACGATCGCTTCTGGCAGATCATCGAGCGGTACAGGGTGAACATCTTCTACACCGCGCCCACCGCCATCCGCTCCTTCATGAAATGGGGCGACGAGCATCCCAGGAAGCACGATTTGTCTTCCCTGCGCCTGCTGGGATCGGTGGGCGAGCCCATCAATCCGGAAGCCTGGATGTGGTACCATGAAGTCATCGGCGGCAAGCGCTGCCCCATCGTGGACACCTGGTGGCAGACCGAGACGGGCGCCATCATGATCACGCCCCTGCCCGGCGTCACGCCGACCAAGCCGGGATCGGCCACCTTCCCCTTCTTCGGGGTGGACGCCGCCATCGTGGACGAGAAAGGCGAAGAGCTGGGCGTGAACCAGGGCGGGTTCCTGGTCATCCGGCAGCCCTGGCCCTCCATGCTGCGCACCCTGTACGGCGCGGACGATCGCTTCAAGGACGTCTATTGGAGCCGCTTCGCCAAGCAAGGCTGGTACCTGGCCGGCGACGGCGCCGTGCGCGATGCGGACGGCTACATCTGGATCCTGGGCCGCATCGACGACGTGCTCAACGTCTCCGGGCACCGCCTGTCCACCATGGAAGTGGAAAGCGCCCTGGTGGCCCACGAGGCGGTGGTGGAGGCCGCCGTGGTCGGCTTCAAGCACGACGTCAAAGGCGAAGGCGTGGCCGCTTTCGTCACCCTGGGCAAAGGCCACGAGAAGGGCCCCAAGGTCTCCGACGCCCTCAAGTCCCACGTGCGCCAAATGATCGGGCCCCTGGCCATGCCCGATCAAATCCACTTCACGGACGCCCTGCCCAAGACCCGTTCCGGCAAGATCATGCGCCGCTTCCTCCGCGACGTGGCCAACGGCGTGGAAACCAAGGGCGACATGTCCACCCTGGAAGACCTGAACGTATTGGCGAAGTTGCGCGCGGACGAAGAGTGAGCTGTCTTACTCCGGTGCGCATTGATAATGTCATGAAGGAGTGAAGATGTAGGCGAGATCGGGAGCGCGGAATATCCCTGGAATTTTTTCCTTACTTTGCTTCAGCGTATTTAGGACGCGCAGCATTCCGGTTTTTAGATGCGCCTTGTCTTTCTTCGGTTCCTTTTTGACTTCGCTTTTGGTGCTCTTCCATACCCATAAACGTCAAAAATACTTCCGAGTTGAAGCCCTTTTCCATCGCCATAAAGCGTAAGCGTTTCGAAAGACTGGTACTCTTGCTCTTTCCACTTTTTGATAGCCTTCGGATTGCGCTCCAACGCGCGTCGCAGAGGAACTTGGGGCGTTAAACCCGGGGAGTTCAAGAGACGTCCGGCCGTGGAACGATGGATCCCTATTTTCAACTCCTTGTGAAGGAGTGACTGAACAATCGTTTGCGTCCAGAGCCTGGATTCAAAACCAAAGTCCGTGGGATTTTTATGGAGTATGGTTTGAAGAAGCCAAGAACGGTTGGATGCATTGAGAAGAGGTTCTTTTCCTGGCGCGGGATGCCAATCCAATCAACGCGGTCCTGATTTGAGCCTTTTAGCTTAGGTAACCACGAGCGCAATTTGAAACTTGTAATTTGCAACTTTAAATAACCGAAGTCGCGGCTTCAGGGAGCACCGATTCTCCTCACCCCATACGCATCGGGCTGGAACCCCTGATCCGCTTTGGTTGATCGCTCAATAACCGACTTTCATTTTCAGCTGAATAGAGTGCAAGTGTGAATACCCCAAGGCAGTGTAGGCAGGAAGGTGGCACTTGAGGGAAAGCCAACGGTTGTTGGAGAGAGAGACGGATGCGGAAGCGACTTGGAGGGGCTGTTGATTGACGGATAGGGTTGCAGTACCGGAAGCTTCGTTTCCTCCATCATAATTGGTTCCGGAAATTCTGCAGGATATGCCATCGGTGCTGGAACGATTGTACCCGTTCACGCTGATTTCGGCGTTTGAATAGTTTTGGTCCGGGAGCACAATCGGGCACGTAACATCGAGGGCCGTGCCTATGGCCCCGGCCCCCCACAGGGAGTAATGGGCCTCTTCTCCACTGGTGATGGAGAAGCAACCGTTTCCGTGGATAAGATAAGTGTTGTAGTAGTATCCCTGGACCGCAGCCGGATACGCGGCCAGGCAGACCATCGACAGAGTGAATGTCAGGATCGTCTTTTTCATTTTCTGCTCCTTGTAATTGGGGAAAATTTCGAGGATATCGTGTCGTTGATTAAATGCCTGGGAATCAATTCTGCGTCATGCCTTTTCAATGGGGATAACTATAGTACCAAGCGGTGAGATTAATGGAGTTCAAGTGGGAATACCCCGAGGCGGTATACGCAGGAAGGTGGCACTTGAGGGAGAGATTATCGAATCCACCGGGGATGCTGAGGGTGGTCGAAGCAGCCAGGTAGGCTTGGGAATTGTCGGTCATGGATGCGGTTGCGGAAATCTCGTTTTGGCCATCATTATTGGTGCTGGAGATCCTGCAGGATACATTATCGATGCTGGAACGGTCGTATCCCCGGATCAAGAGATTGATGGAATGAGGAGATTGGTCACTTTGGAGCATAAGGGGACAAGTGACATCAAGGGCCGTGCCCACGGCCCCGGCTCCCCATTGGGCGTAATGGGCTTCTTCTCCGCTGGTGGTGGAGAAGCAGCTGTTTCCGTGGATTAAATAATTTACGGAGTATTCCTCCAGGGCCGAAGCTTGATGCGCGGCCAGGAAAATCGCCGCTTGGATGAATGTCAAGGTCGTTTTTTTCATTTTCTGCTCCTTATGAATAAGAAATTTACCATACGCTTTCATGCCTTTTAATATTCCCTCCATTGGGGCATGCACGGCCGTGGGCACGCATCCTGGAGGTCGCAAACGAAGCTCGAACGCTCATTTAACGCCGGCCGTCAGTAATCGGTGATTTTCACCAGGATACTTGTCAGGTGGGAATCCCCAGTAGCGTACGCGGGAAGATGGCACATGAGGGAGACATATTCGGCATCGGTGGGTTGGATTTGGGCCGAAGCGGATTGGAAGGACCAGGAATCATAGGGCAGGTAGGCAGTCGCGGAGGTCTCGTCAGAGCCACCGGCCTTGGAGTTCGAAATCGTGCAGGATATATGGTCGCTGCTGGAACGATTGTATCCCCGGACCGTGATGTAGGCATGCGCAAAGTTCCAGTCGGTTAGCATGAGTGGGCAAGTGACATCGAGGGCTGTGCCCGCGGCCCCGGCTCCCCATTGGGAGTAATGGGCCTCTTCTCCGCTGGTGGTGGAAAAGCAATCGTTTCCCGAGATCAGATAATAGTCTTCGAAAGCCGAAGCCGGGCCTGCGGTCAAGAAAACCGTCGCCAGGATAAGGACCAGAATTGTCTTTTTCATGCCTATTCCTTGTGGATAAAGGTGAATTATGAAAGAATCCGTCGAGAAGGCGCTCAGGCGCTTTTTCCCGACTTATATTGGATGCAGAAAGATCGTGTTTTGTTACACAAAATAATGTTTTTTTTGCCACGAAATGATTTTGAAATGAGTTGGCATGCAACCTCTGAATTTTTTCATAATTTGCCCGCCACGATCCCCCCATTCGAGCGTCTAGCGATGGCAAGAATACAGAAGGCCTTGCAGGGATAGCCCAGGAGGGAGCCGTAAGAAGCATGGGGCTTTGAGGAACCGGAGATCCCTTTCCTGACTCTCGCGGAAATCGACCCTTTGCAAGGCGGGTCAAAAGGTATGGCGGATAAACGGAAATCCCTGAGTACGAGGAACCCGGTTCCGGAGCCGGGCCGGTCCAGGATGAACTGAAAATGGGGCGAAGCTCCAGGGAGGGTGGGAAAAGCCCGGCCAGATGGAATGTTCGGCCGGCCGGGCTGGGCTCCTCCTTCCCCATTTCGTGAGAAACCATTTGCCGGAAGGCGCGTATCGGTCTCGAACAAGCCTGCCTATCCAGAACTGTGCAGCAGGACGCCTTTACAGAGGGATTCTCCTACCGTGCGAAGCGATAGCGGAGCCAGGCCCGCGGCTCCTTGTGGGACGCGGGCCTGTCTTTCCGGCCTGGGTGGCGAATCGGATCCGGAAGGGAGCTGTGTCCCTTTCGCATTCCCCGGGCGATACCGGTGTATCTAAAAATGAATCATCCTGCGGGGCGTCGGGAAACACATCCTCCATATGCATGTATTCAGGGACCAAATCAAGCCATTCCAGTTCCTTTTCCCGAACCTGTTGCCTCTCGCGGATGGAATCCATGTGCGTACCCGTTACGTGGATGGCTTCTTCCAGAACCCGTTGGAGAGCGGGAGTTAAAGGCTCCGAGTTCTTGGCTGCGAGAGCGGCATTGTGAAGCCGTGCATACTTTTTGAATTCATTCTCCAGATATCTTTTAGAAGGAACGAAATCTGGTCCCTCCTCCATGTCCCGAACGGCCTGAGGAAGTGAGATGAATTCCTGGAACACCCAATACAGAAACCGCACAACGCCTTTCCACGGAAACCAAGCCATCGCGTTGTCCACTTCCTTCATCCTTTTCCGGAAGGAGGGATTTCTGCGAAGAATGAAGCGGATGAAATCGAGGACATCCAGCCCTTTTACCGTCGGCAAGGAATATGTGGCATTCCAGTGGGACGGGAAGCCCGCCGCCTGAATCGGCGAGGAGACGTTTTACCGCAACCCGATTCCCTGGAAAGATTGGGAAGGGAAGGCCAGGGGACGTGAAAGGATGGACAGAGACCCATGCAGCAAAAGGGAGGGGATCCGTGAGGAATGCCTGGGAGGTAAGTTGGCCAAATAGGCGGCTCAAGGGGAAGGCGTTTTTTACTCCGGTGCGCATTGACAAGAGCACGGGCAGGGAGCGTCACAGAGAAGCGCCCCCGCCTCCTAAGCAGCCCGAGGCGGGCCGTGATCTTGTCAATGCGCACCGGAGTAAGACAGCGAACGGATTTCCAGCAGATGGAAACATGTCCAAGCTCCGGGCGGCCCCGAGGGGCCCGGAGCCGGGGCTTCAGCGGGTCTCGGGGTGCTTGTTGAAGTTCACGGCGTATTCCCACCAATTGTTCAACTTGCGGTTGTTGGCCGCGTTGCCCGCGTCCACGTAATGGCCCGGCACGCGGGGCATCTGGTAGAACCACCATTTCTTGAAGCCGCGTCCGGCGTCCCCGTCCTGGGCGTAGGGCGTCCATTCGGAAGCGTTGACCAGCCGCTTGGTGGCCGCGCCGGCCAGATTGGGATAATTGAACTGCCAATCGTCGGCCTGGGTATAGGCGGTATTCGCCAGGCTCCAATTGTATTCGTCGTTGCGGCTGCGCGCGTTGGGGGCCCAATGGGCCGCGCCCACTCCGGCCTGGCCCGGCAGGTTGCCTTCCACCACGCTGAAGCGGTCATAGATATTGCGTTGCGGCGTGGGCGGGCGCACGGTGCCGCAATAGTCCCCCGCCGGGAAATCCGGCCAATAGCAGGGGTTGTAGGGGATGGTTTCCGGGATCTCGAAGGCATGTCGGTCCAGCAGCCATTCCACCCGGTGCCCGAAGCTTTCCAGCGCCTCGCCCAGGCCGCGCTCGTAGTTGAGGCCCATCACGATGATGTTCGGGACGTTGGGGCGCAGGACGGCCGGCCCGTTGACGTCGTAGGGCGTGCCGCCGGCCATGACGGATTCGCTGAAGCCGGAGAAGGGAGGACCGTAGACGATCACCTCGTCCACTTCGCCGGCGTTCACCTTGGCGTCCACGTTGAAATCGTTGAGGATGCGGTTGTAGTCGGCATTGTAGGAACCGCCGCTGGGCATGGCCCGGCCGGCCTCGCCCCAATCGCCCGTGGTGACGCCGATGTTGTAACCGTTCAGGTAGTCCTGATCGGTGAAGGTGGCGGAATGGAACTGCTCGGATCCGGTGATGGGGACCCAGCGGTTCAGGTAATTCGGGATGTCCGCATAGTTGGCCCATTTCCAGCGGACGTAGCCGCCGCTGGCTTCCGTGATGTCCGCCAGGTAGTTCTTGACGATGGCCATGGGATCGTTCCATCCCCAATGGCCGGCGCCGTATTGGTCCAGGCGCGCGTTCCCCTGGGCGGGCAGGATGGGCGCATAGTTGAGGACCAGCACCTTCTTGGTCAGGCTGTACCTGGTATTGGTGGCCCAATGGACGGCGTTGTCGAAGAGGGACTGTCCGCGCCCGGTCCATTGGGACGCGGCGTTGTCGTCCATGTAGAGGAAGACGCGCCGGGCCGGCGCGGCGAGGCCGGGCATGGCCGCGCCCTTCTCGTACCCGAACACCACGGCCCGGGCGGTATTGCCCGCATGGTAGGCGATTTTGATCGCGTTGGCGTTGGGAACGCCCCAGGAGAAGGCGGAGGCGGCCTTGGTGAGGGGCAAGGTCCCCGTGAGTCCGGCGCTCATGTCCTGGCAGCCGTCCAGCCAGCCGGAGGCGGCGGTATACATGGCGGCGCGGTTGCAGGCGGCGGGATAGATGGTGGCGCTGGTCTGGCCGGCGGTGGTTCCGTAATCCGTTCCCTTCGCGGTGCCGGTCATGCCGAGATCGTCCAGGAGGGCGTTCTCCCAGGTCAGCACCGGCACGGCCGCCGTGCGGAACTTGCCGTTCACGTCCGTGGAGGCGACGGTCGAGGAGATCACCACCAGATCCTTTCCGTTGGCATCGGCGGCCGAGGTCGCGGACGCGGCCTTGACGGTGACGTTGTAGCCCAGGGTCTGCAGCCTTTTCCGGACGGCCGCGTCCCCGGCATTGAGCATGGAGGAGGCCGCCACGAAGAGGACGGGCGGAGGGAGGAGCTGGAAATTGGTGAAGGTGGCGGTGCACAGGGCGGGGTTGTTATGCCCGGTCACGGCCAGGCCCACCCAGACCACCGGTTCCATGTCCAAGGTGCGCGCGGGCCCCACCGGGGTCCAGGCGACGCCGTCGGGGGAACGGAACGCGGAGAACCGGTTCCCGCTGCGCGCCAGCTTGATCCATTGGGGCGCGACCAGGCCGGCGGTGCCGCCGCTGGTGCTCGCCTGGCCCGTGGCCGCGCGGGACTGGAAGGCGACTCCGTTGCCGGGGGTGACGAACACGGACGCATGGCGCGATCCGGCCGTCAGGGATTCGCGGATCATGATGCCGGCCTTGGCCCAGGCATTTGTGTTCTGCACGGAGGAAACCCGGACCACCACCTGGGAGTTGCCGTTCAGGCGCTGGTAGACGTAATGGAATCCGTCGGCCGTGCCCCAGATATCGGCCCCGGCTCCGGCCACGGCGAAGGTCCCGCCCGATTCATTGCCGGAACCCGCCGCGCCCACGCTGCCGATATCCGACTGCGCCCAGGGAGCCGGAATGGCCGCCTGCGCCGCGCCCAGCATCAGCATCGCCGATGCGGCGAACAATATCCGTCTTTTCCCACTCGAAAAATGCGTCATCGATTCCTCCAGGTTTCACGGAACGATCCTCGCGGCGACCAGGGAACGGGGTCCCTTTCCGGGATCCGCCCTTTCCGCGCTCCTTCCGTGAGGTTGGAAAGATACATCGGCCATAGGGCTCTCGAATGGAAAGCCCGAGGAGCCGGAGGAACCGCGGCTCGCGGAACATTCCCGCAACATGCACGGAACGCCCGCCTATGGCCGGCGAAATTTTTCATGCGGAACGAGTAGCGGGATTGAGGCTTTCCGGGTGAAGTGTTACTTTTTGCGCGCCTTCCCGATCACGTGCTTTTTTGAAACGGGATGGTTGGAGACGCATCATCATGGAGAACATCCGGGCCACCGGCCGGCGGGGCGCCGTTCAGGCCAGGGTCGCCTGGATTTTCCTCAGCAAACGTTCCGGACTGAAGGGCTTTTCCAGGATGTCCAGCGAGAGATTGGCGTACCGCTCGCTCTCGATATCGGCCACGTTGTAACCGGACATGAAGATGATTTTCGACTCGGGATGGAGTTGCGACAACCGGTTGGCCAATTGCATGCCGCTCATGCCGGGCATGACCACGTCGGTCAGCAGCAAATGGATGCGTTCGCATTCCTGCGACAGTTGCAACGCCTCTTCACCATTGGAGGCGGCCAGGACCTGGTACCCGTTGCGGCGGAGCACGTGCAGGACGAGGGTCCTCACGCCGTCGTCGTTTTCCGCGAGCAGGATGGACCCTGCGCCCCTGGGCAGCGCTCCGCTTTCCGGCTTGGCGGCCGGGACCGGCGGGGGCAGGCTGATATTCCCCTCCAGGGACGGGAAGTAGACGCAAAAGGTGGAGCCCTTGCCCGGCTGGCTCTGGACCTGGATTTGGCCTCCGCAATGGCTCACGATCCCGTAAACCGTGGCCAATCCCAGCCCCGTGCCTTTTCCGAATTCCTTGGTCGTGAAAAAGGGCTCGAACACGTGTTCCCGGGTCTTTTCATCCATGCCGATCCCGGAATCCTCCACCGTGAACGTCACATAAGGTCCGGGTTTGAACCGGGTCGCGAAATCCGGGAAGGGCTCTTTCAAAAAGGCGTTGCCCGTCCGGAGCTGCAATTTGCCGCCCGCGGGCATGGCATCCCGGGCATTCAGGACCAGGTTCATGACGATTTGCCGGATTTGCACGGGATCGGCTTTGATCCTGGATTGGCCGGCCTCCGTTTGCAAGGTGAACTCGATATCGGCCCGGATCATGGGGACCAGCATCTGATGCGTTTCCCGGACGGCGGCGTTGAGATCCATGGGTTGGGGGGCCATGACCTTGCCCCGGCTGAAATCCAGGAGCTGGCGGGTCAGGAAGGTGGCCTTGGCCACCGAGTCCTTGACCTGCTCCAGATCGCCGCGCAGCGCATGCGCCGGATCCAGGCTGGCCAGGGCCATTTCATTGTAACCGCTCATCACCGTCAGCAGGTTGTTGAAATTATGGGCGATGCCGCCGGCGAGCCTGCCCACCGCTTCCATCTTCTGGGCGATGCGGAGGCGCTCCTCGCTTTTGCGGATGACGTCCTGGATTTTCCGGTGGCTCGAGCGGATCTCGAATTCCCGCATTTCGCGGTAGATGATCGGGATCAGGCGGGAAAGCTTCCCCTTGATCAGATAATCATGGGCCCCCGCTTTCATCGTTTCCACGGCGATGTCCTCGCCGATGGTCCCGGAAATCAGGATGAAGGGAATGTCGATCTCCCGGGCTTTCAGCATTTGCAAGGCCTTGAGTCCGCCGAAGCCGGGCAAGGAATAGTCGGACAGGATCACGTCCCACTTCGAGCCCTCCAGGGCCGCGGAGAACTCGGCCTCCGTCGCGACCCTGCGGTTGAAATGCTCGATGCCGCCGCGATCCAGCTCGAACTTGATCAACTCGCTGTCTTCCTCGGAATCCTCCACGATAAGGACCCGGATCAATTTTGTGATTTCCTTAGCGCTCATGCTCCATACTTGCATTTTTATGGTTACGCTGAACACGAAAAAACGGGGGATGCTTACCGGTTCCGCTTACAGTTTGTAAGGAAGGTTGAGGGGAAAACCTCCAGAATGGCACCCCCCTTGAAATACGGACGGAGGCGGAAACAGGGCCCAAAAGCGCTCCGATAGGCCTGCTTTCCCCTTGGGTGGCCTCCGGTTCCATGCTACTTTGGGCGATTGGTCCGGCTGGTCCGATTGCGCCCCTTCGCCCGGATGCGGGTAGGCATAGGCACCCGAAGGTGCGTGCTCCGGTGCGCATTGACAAGAGCATGGGCGGGAAGAGTCACAGGGAAGCGGCTCCGCCTCCTAAGCAGCCCGAGGAGCTGTACGTCCGAACCGCTTGCGGTTCGGCGAGTACTGCGACGAGGGCAATGACGGAGGCGGGCCGTGATCTTGTCGATGCGCACCGGAGTAACAGGAGGATTGGGTGAAGGCGGCTAAGCACAAGTGGACGTTTTTCCGGGCGGGGGGATTCGATCAGGTCAAACTGGAGTCCGGCGCGGACCTGATGAACCTGGACAAGCTGGACCAGACCTTGTGGGTGGCCCTGGCCTGCCCCACCGGCGGCCTGGAGATCGATTCCCGCACCCTGGCCCTGATCGATACCGATAAGAACGGCCGGGTGCGCGCCGGGGAGCTGATCGAGGCGGTCCGGTTCGCGGGCGCGAACCTCAAGAACCCCGACCATCTCCTCAAGGGGGATTCCGCCCTCCCCCTGGCGGACCTCAACGACGCCACCGCCGAGGGCAAGGTGCTGCTGGCTTCCGCCCGCCAGATCCTCATCAACATCGGCAAGCCGGACGCGCCTTCCATTTCCGTCGAGGACGTCTCCGATACCGCCCGTATCTTCGCGGATACCGCCTTCAACGGGGACGGGATCATCACCGAGCAATCCGCCCCGGACGAGCCCACCCGCGCGGTCATCCGGGAAATCGTCGACTGCCTGGGCGGATCCCCGGATCTGTCGGGCAAGCCCGGGATCGGTACGGAACAGGTGGAGGCCTTTTTCGCCGAGGTGAAGGCGTACGGAGACTGGTACGCCGCGGCCGAAGCGGACGCGGGCCGGATCTTCCCCTTGGGCCAGGCGAATACCGCCGCCGCCGCCGCGGCCATCGACGCCCTCAAGCCGAAGATCGACGATTATTTCGGGCGTTGCCGCCTGGCGGCCTATGATCCCCGCACCGAGCTGATGCTGAACCGCAGGGAAGAGGAATACCTGGAAATCGCGGCGCGGGACCTGAGCCTCACCGCGGCGGAAGTCGCGTCCTTCCCGCTGGCCCGCGTGGGGGCTTCCCGGCCCCTGCCCCTGTCGGGCGCGGTCAATCCCGCCCATGCCGCCGCCCTCGCCGTCCTGGCCGAATCCGCCGTCGCGCCCATCCTGGGCCGGCGTGCGGAGATCACGGAATCGGATTGGCTGGCCTTGCTGGAAAAGGTCGCGCCCTACCGCGCCTGGGAAGCGCGGAAGGCGCAATTGCACATCGAAAAGCTGGGCCGGCCGCGCATCCTGGAGCTCCTGGCCTCCAGGTACCGATCCATCCTGGAATCCCTCATCGCCAAGGACAAGACGCTGGCGGCTGAGACCGCGGGCATCGAGCAGGTGGAACGCCTGGTGCGCTTCCATCGCGACCTGGCCTTGCTCTGTACCAACTTCGTCAACTTCAAGGATTTCTACGATCGCGGCACGCCCTCCATCTTCCAGAGCGGCACCCTGTTCCTCGATCAGCGGGCCTGCCATCTCTGCATGAAGGTGGAGGATCCGGCCAAGCATGCCCTCATGGCGGGGTTGGCCGGCGCGTACCTGGCCTACCTCGACTGCACCCGCATCGGTTCCGAGGGAAAGATGCAGATCGTCGCGGCCTTCACGGCCGGGGACAGCGACAACCTGATGGTGGGGCGCAACGGGCTGTTCTACGATCGGCAGGGGCGGGACTGGGACGCGACCATCGTGAAAATCGTCGACAATCCCATCAGCCTCCGCCAGGCCTTCTGGTCCCCCTACAAGAAATTCGTCCGCTACCTGGAGGAGCAGGTGAGCAAGCGGGCCGCCGCCGCGGACGCCGCGGCCGACAAGGCCCTGTCCTCGACCGCCGCCACCACGGTGCACATCGACAAGACCGCGCCCCCGGCGGCGCCCAAGAAAATGGACGTGGGGACGGTGGCCGCCATCGGCGTGGCCGCCGGCGCCATCGGGACCTTCGCCACCGCTTTGATCGGCTACCTGACCGGCATCCTCCGGCTCGGCATCTTCCCGACCGCCGGGGCCGTCATCGGGGTCATGCTGCTCATCTCCACGCCCTCGGTGATCATGGCGTACATGAAGCTGCGCAAGCGCAACCTGGGCCCCATCCTGGACGCCAACGGCTGGGCCGTCAACGCCCGGGCCCGCATCAACGTGCCCTTCGGCGCCGCCCTCAGCCGCATCGCCAAGCTGCCCGCCGGGTCCCGCCGGGACACGACCGATCCTTACGTGGAAAAAGGCTTCCCCTGGAAACGGGCGCTCCTGTTCCTGGCCCTGCTCTACGCGGCCTATCGCTGGTATGGAGGGGCCATGGACCCGATGCTGCCCGGGCCCGCGCGTCCCGCCGGAATCCTGGGGAAATGGGCGCCCCATCCCGCCATGCCCCCGAAAGATCCCCGACCCTGAGCGGCTCCGGGGCGGCTGGGCGATCGGGCGGCCTCCCGGGCGCCTCGGCGCCCGCGCGGCTCTACGCCCCGGTCCCGGGAATTTCTATCCTTACCCCATGACCTTCGAAGAAATGTGCGCCCTGGCGCTGTCCCGTAAAAGCGAGATGCCCGCGGGCAAATCCACCACCGCCTTGTTCGAAAAAGGCGCCCACGGCATCGGCAAGAAGCTGGTGGAGGAGGCGGCGGAAAGCTGGATGGCGGCCCGTTTCGAAAGCAAGGATTCCCTGTCCCAGGAGCTCTCCCAGGTCCTGTACTACGTCGCCTGCATGATGGCGGAAAAGGGCGTCTCCCTGGAAGAGGTTTACCGGCACTTATGATCAAGGTCGCATTGCCCAACAAGGGCCAGCTCTTCGAGCCCACCATGGACATCCTCTCCGCCTGCGGCTACAAGGTCAGCAAGTCCCTGCGATCCCTGAGCACGCTGGACGCGGACAACCAGGTGGAATTCTTCTTCCTGCGCCCCGGGGACATCCCCCTCTACGTGGCCAACGGCATCCTGGACGCCGGCATTACCGGCAAGGATTTCGTGGCCGAGAAGGGCGTCAACCCCTCCTGCCTGGTGGACCTGGGCTACGGGTATTCCAAGCTGTGCGCCGCCGTCCCGGACGCCAGCCCCGCCAAGGGTCTGGCGGATCTCGAGGCGGTCAAGATCGCCACCTCCTTCCCCAACATCGTCCGGACCAAATTCCCGGGCAAGTCCGAACTGGTCGAATTGGAAGGCGCGGTGGAGATCTCCATCAAGCTCGGCATCGCCGACGCCATCGTGGACATCGTCGAGACCGGGACCACCCTGAAGCAGGCGGGCCTGCGCATCGTCGGCGAACCCTTGTTCGAATCCCGCGCGGCCCTGTACGCGCATCCCGGCCGCGAGCGGCAGGCGGAGGTGCTCATCCTCAAGAGCCGCATCGAGGGCAAGCTTTTGGCCCAGGAATACATGATGGTGGAATACGACGCGCCCGAAGCCTTGCTCAAGGCCGCCTGCGCCATCACCCCGGGCATCGAGTCCCCCACGGTGATGTCCCTGGAGAAGTCCGGCTGGTTCTCGATCAAGTCCATGATCAAGAAGCGCCAGTCCCAGAACATCATGGACTCCCTTTCCAGGCTCGGCTGCAAGGGGATCATCCTGACCGCCATCGACAGCGTCCGGATCTAGGCCCTTCTCCGGGGTTTTCGATTCCGCTTCCGTCCGTTCACGGGTTGGCGATGGTCAAGGCGATCGGCACCCGCCGGAAGGCTTGAGCAAGGGAAGCCCCCGGGCGTCCAGGATGGCCTCCAGGCGTTCTTCCCCGGTATTCGTCACCGATATCACGGACTTCTCCGTGGTTCCCGGGTCCAGGGAACGGTGCAGGGATGGGGGGGGCACCGGTTCCAGGCCCCTGCCCAGCGCGGCCAGGCGCAGGCTTTCCCGGCCATGGGCACCCGCTGCCAGGATAATCCATCCCCGCACCCTGGAAGGTCGGCGAGGAGCGAAAACCATCCGTACCCCCACGCTGGCCTTGGCTCCGATCCGCAAGGGGGTTTGCGCGTCCGCATGGAAGGAAGCGGGCCTGGCATTCATCCGGTTCACCGTAACGGCATGGTTGCATCGGTTCGTGAGCGTCACGGTGCGGGCGCTTTCTCCGCCGACCGCGACCGGTCCGAACTCCAGACGGCCGGGATCGGCGATCAGGCAAGCGGCCGGCCGGTGGCCCCCGCCGTTGCCGGGGCCGGCAGACGCATGGGCGAAAGGACCGGGGGAAAAGAGTGCGGTCAGGAGCAAAAAAGCGGAAAGTCGGGAAAAACGAAGGGGGAAACGATTCGGGAAGGACATGGCATTCTCCTTTCCGGAGGCCCGGCGGCGATTTGGAATGACTCGATGTCGAGGGCAAAAGCGTAAGACGAAGCAAGAACTTTGAATGAAACTTCCCAAGGAAAGCCATGCAAGCACTAAATTATTAAGCTTTTCGAAGCGCAATCTTTCCAGGAGCAGACATGGCCCGTTACCGCGATCCTTCGCCGGTCCCGATGGTCCCGCGGATCCAGGCGATCCCTTCGATACCGATTCCTTCGATACTGGTGGGACTGGCCTTGCTTGGCATTCCCGCCCGGGCTTTGTCCGCCCTCCCGGGTCCCTTTACCCTCAAGGTTGAAATAGAAGGCGTGACCCAAGGTATTTTCCAAACCGTGGAGGGCCTGGGCTCGGAATCAGAAGTGGTCGCCAGGGTGGAAGACGGATCGGTGCGGGAGGAGCCGGGCGCCGTCAAAGCCTCGCGCCTGATCCTGAAAAGACCTTACGATCCCCTGCTCAGCGGGCTTTGGCGTT
>DATENA010000163.1:0-4198 GCA_035275285.1 Fibrobacteria bacterium
GCCTCAGGTTTTGCTCAATCCGATCGGGCCAATCTGACCCCCATCTGGGGGCTCCTTTGCTCCATTTATTTCTTAACGGACCCTAAGTGTTTTAAGGATTCAATACGCGGATGCGATGCTCAAGGCGGTCTTACCCCGCCTCCCCCGCCGCCGCGATCGGGAAGTCCCGGCGCACCGCCAGGAAGTCGTCCAGATGGGCCAGGAGCAAGTCCACCAGCCTGGGATCGAAATGGGTCCCGCGTCCTTCCGCGAAATACTGGATGATGTCCACCACCGCCCAGGCCTGTTTGTAGGAGCGCTCGCTGCCCAGGGCGTCGAAGACGTCCGCCACCGTGGTGATGCGGCTGTAGATGTGGATCTCTTCGCCCTTCAGCCCCTTGGGGTATCCGGTGCCGTCGAACTTCTCCTGGTGCTGCACGGCCACCAGGGCGCCCATCTGCAGCACGTCCAGCTTGGAATCCTTCAGCATCTCGAAACCCATCTGGGTGTGGGTCTTCATGATCTCCCATTCCTCGGGAGTGAGCGCGCTGGGTTTCTGCAGGATGGCTTCCGGGATGGCCCATTTGCCGATATCGTGCATGGGGGCGATTTGCTTGATGAAATTGGCTTCGTGCTCGGGCATGCCGTATTTGAGGGCGAGAAGCCTGGCGTAAGCGGCGACCCGTTTCAGGTGCCCGCTCAGATCGCGGACGGTGGAGTGGCTTTTGCGCCCCGGATCCTTTTCGAGGGCATGCGGGTTTTCCGCCGCGGCCGGGGACTGCTCGGAAATGCGCACCAGCTTGTCCAGCGCCATCAGCATGGAGATGGGGATTTCCGTGGTCTGGAGATCGCCTTCTTCCTTGCGGCTGCGGTAGAAATGCTCCAGCTTTTCGCCCATGGGGGCTTCTTCCCCGGGGGTCGGGCGGCCGTCCGCGGGTCCGTTGGGGATTGGTGAGCCGGGGCGGGTGGGGCGATTAGGCGGGTTCACGGTTTTTCCGATTCCAATCCTGCGAAAGCTCTGTAAACCGAACCAGGCGCGATCCCGAAGGGCTGCGCTCAGGCGATGCGGCCCTCGGCCAAGGGCCCGTACCCGAATTATAGCAAAAATGGAGGGGCCGGACGCGGTCCCGCGGCGGCGGCGCTCCGGCAGGCGCCATCGCGCCGCGGGCGCGGGATGTGGCGGACCGGGGAGCTATATTTGCAGGCTTCCGGCCGGGAGCGATGAAAAACCTTACCCTTCGATCGATGTGCGTGTGGATGATCCTGGCGATCGCGGGCTGCCGCCCTGCGGAGCGGGCCGGAACGGATCGCGCCGCCGCGGATCCGCTTCCCGGGACGGTAAGCGGAACGGCTCCGCCGGCGCGGAGCGGGAACCCGGCGGAGCCCTTGCGATACGCCCGCGTCTTCGCATGCAGCGCCCGCTCCCGGGACACCGCGGTGATCACGGTATACCGGCCCTGGCAGGGGTCGGACGCCGTATTCACCTATTTGCTGGTGGATTCCGCCAAGGCCTCCGCGGCCGTCGGCGCCTCCGGCGCCACCCCGCTTACGGCGCCCTCGCCGGGGCCGGGAGCGGCGCTTCCGCCCAACACCGTGGTGATCCGCGTTCCCGTCCGCAGAGCGGTGACCCTCACCACCACCAACCTGCGCCACCTGGAAGCCGTTCACGCCTTGGACGCCCTGGCGGGGGTGGGCGGCGGGCGTTATGTGTGCAGCCCGGAGATCCGCGCGCGCTTGGCGTCCGGCCGCATCCGCGACGTAGGGGACGACATGCACCTGGATCTGGAAGCCATCCTGGCGATCCGGCCGGACGCGATCTTCACCTTCGTGGTGGGCAACTCCTCCGACGGCGGGTTGGGGAAATTGGCCGAGGCGCGGGTGCCGGCGGTGATCGAAGGGTCCTACATGGAGGAGACCCCGTTGGGACGGGCGGAGTGGATCAAGTTCACGGCGGCGTTCTTCGGCAAGCGGGCCGAGGCCGATTCCGCCTTCGCCGAAGTGGACAGCGCCTACCATGCCCTGGTCGCGCTGGCTCGCAAGGCCGCCCATCGTCCCACGGTCATGGTGGGCGCCCCTTTCGGAGGGGTGTGGTGGGTGCCCAGCGGCGGCACCTATGTGGGCCGGTTGCTGCGGGACGCCGGGGCCGACTACCTGTGGGCCTCGGACACCACCCGCGGCAGCCTCAACCTGGACGTGGAAGCGGTGCTGGCGCGCGCGGCGGAGGCGGAGGTCTGGTTGAACGCGGGCGAGTGGAAGGATCTGGCGGATGCCCGGGGGAAGGATCCCCGCAACGCCTTGTTCCGGTCCTGGAAAACGGGGCGCGTCTACGCCAACGACGCCGTTCTGTGCGCGGGCGGGGGGCGGGACTTCTTCGAAACCGGCGCTTCGCGGCCCGATTGGATCCTGGCCGACCTCATCGCCATCCTGCATCCGGAGTTGATGCCGGGTCACGCATTGCGCTGGTACCGCAAATTGCCTGGGCCCACATGAATCCGGTCCCCGGCCGCACCTGGTTCCGGCTGGCGGCCCTGTCGGCGTTGCTGAGCGGGCTTTTCTGCCTGGGGCTGGCGATGGGATCGGTGTCCATCCCCTTGCGGGAAGTGGCCGGCGGCCTGCTGGGCCGTCCCGTTTCCGATCCGGTGTGGGGGCCCATCCTCTGGCAGCTCCGCCTGCCGCGTTGCCTGGCCGCCATGCTGGCCGGTTCGGCCCTGGCGCTGAGCGGGCTGGAGATGCAGACCTTGTTCCGCAATCCCCTGGCGGACCCTTTTTCCATGGGCATTTCCTCCGGAGCCACCCTGGGGGTGGCCGTGGCCATGCTGGCGGGGGCCGCCGTGGGCGCGGACGTCCCGGGGTTCCTGGCGCTGCGCGGCCTCGGCTCGCAACTGGGGGCGGCCGGATCCGCCATGGCCGGCGCCGGCCTGGTCATGGCGGTGGTACTGGCGGTGGCCCGGCGCATCCGCAGCGATACCACCCTGCTCATCCTGGGGCTGATGTTCGGGCAGATCGCGGGCGCCCTGGTCAGCGTCCTGCAGGCCTTCAGCGACTCCGAGCAGATCCGGGCCTTCGCCTTCTGGGGCTTCGGGAGTTACGCCGGCGTTACCTGGGCGCAGATGCCGGTGCTGGCCGGCGCCGTGCTGGCGGGGATCGCCCTGGGGGCCGCATGCGCCAAGCCCCTCAACGCCTTGCTGCTCGGCCCGGCCTACGCCCGCAGCCTGGGCGTCCCCATCCGCTCCCTGCGTTTGCTCCTGCTCGCCGGCGCCTCCGTCCTGGCCGGATCCGTCACGGCCTTCTGCGGCCCGGTGGCCTTCCTGGGCCTGGCCGTGCCCCATCTGTGCCGGGGGATCTTCCGCACCGCCGATCACCGCATCCTCATCCCCGCCTGCCTGCTTTTGGGCGCGTCCCTGTCCCTGTTTTCCGACCTGGCCTCGCGCCTGCCGGGAACCGGCCGGGCCCTGCCGCTCAACGCCGTCACGGCCCTGATGGGGGCCCCGGTGGTCATCTGGGTGCTCCTGCGCCGCCGCGCGCCGAAGGACGATTGAAGCCGTGGACGGAGGTAACCTGAAAGATACCCTGGATCCGCGCCCGCCGAGGGCGTACGGCTCCGCCCCGCTGCTGAAGGCGGAAAACCTGGCCGTCGGCTACCGGGCCGGGGACCGCCGGGTCCTTTCCGGCCTGGACCTGGAGCTGCGGCCCGGGGAATTGGTCTGCCTGTTGGGGCCCAACGGCGCCGGCAAATCCACCTTGTTGCGGACCCTGGCGGGCCTGCAAGCGCCCTTGGCCGGGCGGCTGACCCTGGGCGGAGAGGATTTCTCCCTGCTCCCGGCGGCGGCGCGCGCGCGCAAGACCGCCATCGTCCTCACGGAGCGCATGGAGGCGGGCAACCTCACCGTGCGCTCCCTGGCGGAGCTGGGGCGCCATCCGCATACGGGCTGGAGCGGGCGCCTGCGCGAGGCCGATCGCGAGGCCGTGCGCCGGGCCCTCATGGACGCGGGGGCCTGGGAGCTGCGGGACCGCCTGTTCGACGAGCTCAGCGACGGGGAGAAGCAACGGGTGATGCTGGCGCGGGCGCTGGCCCAGGAGCCGGCCCTGCTCCTGCTGGACGAACCCACCGCCTTCCTGGACTTGTCCCGGCGCGTCGAGACCATGCGGACCTTGCGCGCCCTGGCGCGCGGCCGGGGGCGGGCGGTGCTGCTGTCCACCCATGACCTGGACCTGGCCA
>DATENA010000164.1:0-13825 GCA_035275285.1 Fibrobacteria bacterium
CGGAGGCCCAGGGCTCCGGGCCGCGAATTACGAAGGCGGGGGGATGTCGGCGGAGCCGGGCAGGGGGAAGTTGGCTGGTCAGGTAGGGATCGAACCTACGACAACTCGGTTAACAGCCGAGGGCTCTACCACTGAGCTACTGACCAATACGGAGGCCAAAGTAAGAAAATTCGCAACGCGCGTCTATGCCCTCCGGGGGGGATTTTCGCCTCCGATCCGCAAAAATCCGTTTGATTACCTTTAAGGCATGCCATTCCCCCAAATCTTCACCTTGCTCCTGCTCCCCATCATCCTGGCGGGCCTCCATGGATGGTTCACCAATTGGCTGGCGGTGAAGCTGCTGCTCAAACCGGTGCATCCCATCAACATCCTGGGGTTCAGGATCCAGGGGTTGCTGCCCCGCCGGCAAGCGGACCTGGCCGAGCGCATTTCGGAGGCGATTTCGCGGGAGTTCCTCAAGGAAGAGGACATCATGGGCTTCTTGAAAAAGGTGGATCCGGCCAAAGCCATGCGCCAGCTCATCCTGGACAAATGGGAGGAGAAGGTGGGGGAGTTCCTGGTCACCATGCCCTTCCTCAGCATGTTCGTTTCCGCGGACAAGCTGATCCGCGTGCGCGACAAGGTGGCGGACATCTTTTCCACCGAAGCGGAGAAGTACACGGAGCTGCTGGTGCAGAGCCTGGAAAGCAAGATCGATCTCCGGGACACCATCCGGCGCAACATCCTGGCCTTCGATGTGCAAAGGCTGAACAAGATCATCGAAGAGATAGGTTACAAGGAGTTCAATGAGATCGCCTTGGTCGGCCTGGTGCTGGGAGTGTTCATCGGCGTGATCCAGGCCGCGGTCAATTTCCTCTACTTCCGCGGCGGACCCTGATCCCGATCGCATTCCGCCTCCGCGCCTTGGACGGCAGCGAGGTCCGCCGCCGGCCGGAGCGGATCCGCTCCGGGGCCTTCGCCCTGGATTTGGATCTGGCAGGCCTGCCCGCCAACCTTTATCTTCTGGAGGTAAGGGAAGCCGGTTCCCGGACGCTGGAGCGGCTGATCGGTTTTTGAGGCCCGGGGGCCGGTCCCGCGTGGTACAATGGAAGCGGGGCGGAGCTTTATGCTGGCATTCTCGGCGGACAAGTTGGATGGATTGGCCTTGCGGGGGCTGGAAGCCGCCGGGTTCACGGTGATCCAAGGCCAAGGCCTTCCGCCCGGCAGCCTCCCCGGCCAGGCGCCGGCGGCGGAAATCCTCATCGTCCGTTCCACCCCCGTGCCCGGGGACATCCTCCCGCAATTGCCCGCCCTGAAATTGATCCTCCGCGCCGGAGCGGGGACGGACACCATCGACGTGGCGGCGGCGCGCGCGCGCGGGATCCAGGTCAGCAACACGCCGGGGAAGAACGCGGACGCGGTGGCGGAATTGGCCCTGGGCCTGCTGCTGGCCGCCGATAGGAAAATCGTCGAGGGCACCTGGGCATTGCGCCAGGGGGATTGGATCAAAGGCGCCCTGGGCCAGGGTATGGGCCTCACGGGCAGGACCCTGGGAGTGGTGGGATTCGGCGCGGCGGGTCGGGCCATGGCCGCCAAGGCCCGGGGCATCGGGATGAACGTGGTCGCCTGGTCGCGAGGCCTCACTCCGGAATCGGCCGCGGAAGCGGGCATCGCCCGCGCGGAAGACCCGGAGGACCTCGCGCGGCGCTCCGATGCGGTCAGCCTGCACATCGCCTCCACCGGGGACACTCGTAACCTGATTGGCACCTCCTTCTTCGCGGCCCTCAAGCCGGGGGCCTTGTTCGTGAACACCTCCCGCGGGGAGGTGGTGGACCGGAGCGCTTTGATGCAGGCCATCCGCGGCAAAGGCCTGCGCGTGGGCCTGGACGTGTTCGCGGGCGAGCCCAAGGCGCCCGAAGCCCCGTTCGCGGATGTGGAGCTGGCGTCCCTGTCCGCGTGCACTCCCCACCTGGGAGCGTCCACGGACCAAGCTTCCGAGGCCGTGGCCCTGGAGGTGGTGCGCATCGCGGTGGCGTTCCGGGAGACCGGGATCGCGCCCAATGCGGTGAAATCCTGACTTCCGCTTGGCGAGTCCGTTCGGGCCTCAAGATCCCTTGACGGATTTTCGATCTCCGGCTTATCATCAATCCACATGACTCCCATCCATTCCGTCCTCTCCGCGAAGCTTTTCCACCTGCGCAGCCGTCCGCGGTTGCGCCCGGTTTTCCGACTTTCCCTCGGCCTGCTGGCCGCTTTCCCGGGTTGCGTCCCTACCCTGGCCTGGAGCGGTGGATCCGGTTCCGCCCCCTTCCGGGTGCCGCTGGACCGCCGCGGCTTCGATGCGCGCGAGCCGGCCATGGCCGATTTCCTGGACTGTCCGGAGGGTAGGGGCCCCTGCCAAGCCGTGGCGATCCCCCGGGTCATGGCGGATGAGAAGATCGTCCTGCCCCGGAACAAGCCCCTGGAATCCCTGCGTTTCCTGTCCTTGAAGGCCATCCGGGCCCAGGCGGGCGATCCGGTCATGACCTTGGCCCTGTTCGGGACCGCCGCGGGCGATTCCGTGTATGCGGACCTGGACAATGACGAAGACCTGGGCAACGAGGGGCCCGGCCGGTTCTGGCCCAAAGGCGACTCCTGCGTGACCCTGGAACGGGCGGGCGGCGGCACGGCGCCGATCTCCCTGTGTCGGGCCGGGGCCGATGGCAAGGCCTGGCGGGACAGGTGCGAAAACATGAAATCCTCCATGTCCTGGGCCCTTTGCGGGGAGCCCTTCTACCGGGTCCGGGTGCTGGACTTGGCCACCGGGACCCTGGGCGGGGGCGCGGGCAGGCGCATCGGCCTGTGCGATGCGGATGGGGACGGCCGCATCCACCTGGACAGGGGGGATCGCCTGGTGGTGGACTGGGACGGGGACGGGGCGATGGAGAAATCCTTGGAAGCGGACGGCATCGCGGCGCCTCCCGGCAACGCACCCTTTCGTTTTTCGCTGGATTCGGTCACTTTCGAGATCGTTTCCGCCGATGATAAGGGGGGCTGGTTGGAATTGCTCCGCCTGGGCGCCTATGACCCCGCGGCGGCGGCCTTCAAGGCCGTGGAGGGGCGCAAGGCCCCGGATATCCGGTTCGTGAACATGGACGGGGATACGGTCAAGCTCTCGGATTTCCGCGGAAAGAAGGTTTTGGTCCATTTTTGGTCAACTCTTTGCAAGCCTTGCCTCGAAAATCTCAATGGCGTCCGGGATTTCCACAAGGGGTTCAGCGGCAAGAATTGGCAGGTCGTCAGCCTCACCACCGACACCGACCTGTCCCAGGTCCAGCAGGCGGTGCTCAAGCATCACATGGACTGGATGGTGGGGATGGCCGGCCCGGAGGCACGCCGGTATTACGCCTCGCGCCCGTTACCCCTCATCGTCAAGATCAACGAGCAAGGCATCCTCGAGAAGCGGGACATGGTCCTGGGTCCCAGGTCCTTCTGAGCTCCGGACCCCGTAAACAGGGGTCCGGAACCCCCTCCCTCCCCGCCCGCCGGGGAGGCCCGGCGATTGTACGGTTTGCGCACCGCGGCGCGTGAAAAAAAAACCGCGAAAGTCTACCCAAGCGGCGCGCCAATCGATACAATGGATCCATACCGGGCGCGCATGTGCGATTCCGGAACGGGCTCAAGGCTTACGGGTTATACGGCAATGTACAAGAATCGGAAAAAGTATCTGCGGACGGCGGCGATGGGAGCCTCCCTGGCGAACGGGTATTGGGCTTCGGTGACCCAGAGCGGGCACGGGATGGAATGGCCGCCCGTGATCCTCGCCATGCTGTCGGTGTGGGTCTGCTACTTCAGCCTCGCCTGGCTGGCGCAAGGCATGCGGTCGAAGTGATCTCCCGCCGTCCGGCGGCCCCGGCCGCCGCGGACGCCACGGTCACTTGACGAAGGACGCGATCAGCGCTCCCGCGTCCATCAGGGTTCCGCTCTCCTCATCGGAAAATTCATAAGGCACCGGCTTGGCCACGCCCAGGGTGCCGTACAGCTTCCCGTTCAGCAGCATGGGCGCGGAAATGGAGCCTTCCATCTTGGTGTCCCGCGCGCCGGGCTTGACGACGCCGGAGTTGTCGGTCTGCAGGTTGCACACCTGCACGGGCTGCTTGCGCTCCGCCGCGATGCCCGCCATCCCCTTGCCGATGGGGATCATGCGCACCTTGTCCAGGATGATGTCCGGGATCCCGCGCCGGGCGCGGATCTTCAGCATGCCCGTGGAGGCGTCCACGGTGTGGATGGTGCCCACCGGGCATTGGAACGCCTCGAGCAGCTTCCCCAGCACCAAGTCCATGGCGGGATCGGCATTGCCGCCTTTTTCGAGGATGGAACGGATATCGACCAGCAGTGTTTCCCTGGAAATGGTATTAGGCATGTTACGATCCTCCCGACCGGCCTTCCCGCGCCACCCGCGATCCGGCCCGACCCATAATATAACCTTTCCCTCCTGGCCTGCCAGGACAGGAACCATTTGAGAAGCTATGGTCCCGGACGCCGATTAGTTTATTTTACCGGGACGGCGGCCCGTCCGCCCCCGGAAGGGCCCGCCGCCGCCCGGCCTCGGGATGACCGCCTTCCGCCGAAGGGATATAATGGAAGCGATGGGAGGACGAATGACCGGCAACGGGAAGCTCGATGCGTGGGTAAGGGAAGTCTCGGAACTGTGCCGGCCGGCCGCGGTGGAGTGGTGCGACGGATCCCGGAAGGAATACGACCGTCTCTGCGACTCCCTGGTCAAAGGGGGGACCTTCATCCGCCTGGACCCGGTCAAGCGCCCGCGCAGCTTCTATTGCCGATCCCATCCGGAGGACGTGGCCCGTTCCGAGGAACGCACTTTCATCAGCAGCGTCCGCCGCGAGGACGCCGGCCCCACCAACAATTGGCGCGCTCCCGCCGAGATGAAAGCCAAGCTGGCGGGGCTTTTCCGGGGGTGCATGCGCGGCCGCACCCTGTACGTGATTCCCTTCAGCATGGGACCGCTCGGCTCGGACATCGCCCGCATCGGGGTGCAACTGACGGATTCGGCCTACGTGGCCGTCAGCATGCGCATCATGACGCGCATGGGCGGCGGGGCCCTGAAGGTCCTGGGCGACGGCGACTTCGTGAAATGCCTCCACTCCGTGGGCATGCCCCTCGAGCCCGGCGCCCAGGACGCGGCGTGGCCCTGCAATCCCGCGGAGAAATACATCGTCCATTTCCCCGAGGAACGGTCCATCTGGTCCTTCGGATCGGGCTATGGCGGCAACGCCCTGCTGGGCAAGAAATGCTTCGCGCTGCGCATCGCTTCGGCCATGGGCCGGGACGAGGGCTGGCTGGCCGAGCATATGCTCATCCTGGGGGTGGAATCCCCCCAAGGGGACAAGACCTACGTGACCGCGGCCTTCCCCAGCCAATGCGGCAAGACCAACTTCGCCATGCTGGTGCCGCCCACGGCCATGAAGGGCTGGAAAACCTTCACCGTGGGGGACGACATCGCCTGGATCAAACCCGGGCCGGACGGCCGGTTGCATGCCATCAACCCGGAAGCGGGATTCTTCGGCGTGGCCCCGGGCACCTCCTGGGAGTCCAATCCCAACGCCATGCACAGCATGGCCCACGACACCATCTTCACCAACGTGGCCCTCACCGGGGACGGGGACGTATGGTGGGAGGGCATGGGGCCGGCTCCCAAGGGACCCATCTTCGACTGGCGCGGAAACCCCTGGACCCCGGAGAGCAAGACCCCGGCGGCCCATCCCAATTCCCGCTTCACCGCCCCGGCGGGCAATTGCCCCTCCATCGATCCCGCCTGGGAGGATCCCGCGGGCGTGCCCATCAGCGCCATCATCTTCGGCGGCAGGCGCGCGACCAACGTCCCCCTCCTGGTGCAGGCCTTCAATTGGATCCACGGGGTGTTCCTGGGCGCCACCATCGGCTCCGAGACCACCGCGGCGGCGGAAGGCAAGACCGGCGTGGTGCGCCGCGATCCCATGGCCATGCTTCCTTTCTGCGGATACAACATGGGGGATTATTTCGCCCACTGGATCCAGATGCGCAAGCTCATCAAGCGGCCGCCCCTGGTGTTCCAGGTGAATTGGTTCCGGCGCGACGCGGCGGGACGCTTCATGTGGCCCGGCTTCGGCGAGAACATGCGCGTGCTCGCCTGGATCGTCGAACGCTGCAAGGGCCGGCGCGCGGCGGCGGAAACCCCCCTGGGCTGGATGCCCCTGGCGGAGGAATTCGATCTGAACGGCCTGGCCGGCGTGACGCCGAAAGGCTTCGAAGACCTGCAATCCATCGATATCGACGCCTGGAAACGCGAAGTCATCTCGCAGGACGAGCTGTTCATCTCCCTGTACGACCATTTGCCGAAGGAACTGATATTTCAGAGGGAGTTGCTGATTTCCAGACTCTGATTTTCGGTAGTCGCTCGTCTTCGGTCGGGAGTACAGGCGAAAGATTTTCGGTAATCACTCGTCTTCAGTCGGGAGTACAGGCAGATACTCCGTTACCGCGGCTACGCCCTTCGGAGTCGGGGGTCGGGAGTTGAATGCAGAAGATTCTTTGCATTCAACTCCCGACTCCCGACTCCCGACGTGACGCTGCTACAGCGTCGTGTCGGCTCAAGTCTAGGTTCTCTCGTTCAATCGTCTCTTCATCTTACCCCTGCGACCCCCCACTCCCGCCCATTCCAAATCTTCCCGGTCTTCTTGAGCATCAGCACGGCCAGGGTGCATTCTTCCCAGCTCTTGAACTTTTCGAAATAGCCCGGGGGAGCGCCGGCCGCGACCGGGTTTCCCAGGCCGGAGCGGAACGCTTCCAGGGATGCGGTGAAATCGCCGAACATGTCCATCAACTGGCGGAGTTGGGGCAGCCAGACCTTGGCGTTGTCCTGGGGGATGTTGTGGGAATGCTCGTCGATCATGGAGACCATGCCGGCGGGCGTGAATGCGGATTCGAAGATGACATAGTCGCCGGATTGGAAGACCATGCCCGCCAAACGCACGATCTGGACCTCCTGGGCCGCCGCCGCCATCTTCAGGTATTCGCCCGTGAAAGGGTGCTTCATTTTCTTCTCCCCATCCTTCCAATCTTATCATGGGAGGAAAGGGAAGTCCAAGCCGGGTTTGGGGGATCGGGGGTGGAGGCGTTCCGGCTGGGCCGCGTCTTCCGGCGGAGCCATGTAGATCCCGTTCGCCAACGCTTGTATCAGGATGGAGGCTTTTTCCAGTTCCTCCGTAAGGTACTTCCTATGTTCGGAAGAACGGTACTCCAGGTAAATCTTTTCCTTATCGCTGGCTTCGGCCAGGGCCTGGGAAAGGCGATCCGATTCCCCGGCGCCCAGTTCTTCTCCCGCGCACTCCTTGAGCTTGGTGGAATAGAAGGCCAGTTCCCGGCAGGCCTCATGGGGAAGCAGATCCCGCCCCAGATCGGCCACCAGGGTCTGGAGACTCCGGGAGATCCGGGAGAACAGGGAAGAGGCGGCCCGCTTCCTGGCGAGGTCCGCTTGGGCGAAGCGCTGCTCGAATTGGATCAAGCGTCTCGCCACGAACGAAAGGGTTTCCGCGGGACCGGCCATGCCTGGGCCTACTCCTCGCCTTTCTTGCCGTCCGGATGGGAGGGTTTCGGTTCGATGCGGACGTAGGGAATGCAGCGGGATGGCGTTCCCTGAGGCTCCTGGGCCGGCGAAGACGTTTCCAAAAGGCCCTCTTGAGGCCGGGAGGAATCCGCCGGGGAGGCGTCCGCCTTGGCGCCCTTGCGGGCGGTTTTCTTCTCGGCGCCTTTCTCCGCGTCCCCGGCCGGGTCCTTCGCCCCTTCCTTACCGGCGGGCGGTTTGGGGCTCTTGGGCGGTTCCATCCAATAGAAGCAGCCTTCCTTGTCGTACACGGTCTTTCCGGCCAGGGGCGTGACGATTTTCTGGTAATCGGCTTCCTTGATCTGGACCTCGAAATCGCGCACGTCGATGGGGTCATGCACCACCAGGTTCACCGCGCCGGGATCGCAGCCCACGCATTTGATGACCTTGATCAGGCCGAGCAGAGGATCCTCGGCCCGGGCGGGCGCGGCCGTCAGGACCAAGCTCAGGGCAAGGCCGGCGAGGGCGGCTCCCCGGAAAAAAAAGCGCGGGTGGGATTCGGAAATCATGGGTCTCTCTCCTTGAATGCAAAAACGCTCCGGGCCTTTCGGGACCGGAGAATCCGGATGGCGCGTCCGTCGGCCAGGGATGCCCGGACCATGCCGGAGGCGGGCGCATGGGTAACTCCTCGGTGACGAATGGCCCCTCGGGGCCGGAGTAACCAATTTAACCAATTTTCGGTCCCCGGGCCCGGTCCCGGCGGCGCCCGGGACGCGTTTTTTGCTGGCTTGCGGCAACGGCATGAATTATTTTCGCCCTGAAACCCCGGTATCCAAGGGTTTGTCTCTCCCCGACGCCGCGCCTGCGGCCCAGCATCCCGCGCAGCGGGAAGGAGGTCGGTACCGTGCTTCACCGCATCCCCAGGATCCTGGTCGTCGACGATGAAACCGCCGTGCGCCAATTGATGGCGGACGTGCTCCGGATGAACGGCTATCGCGCCGATACCGCCAGTCACGGGGTGGAAGCCTTGGAAATGTGCGATGGGGAGGCGGGTCCGCCGGACCTGCTGCTCACCGACGTGATGATGCCGCCTTATTTCGACGGCGTTGAGCTGGTGCGGCGGATGCGCGCCCGCAAGCCGGAGCTCAAGGTCCTGTACGTTTCCGCCTTTGCGGGAGACCCCCGCTTGGCCGAGGTTTTCCGGGACGACCTGTCCGACTTCCTCCCCAAGCCGTTGAGTCCCATCGTGCTCCTGCAACGGGTGGAACGGATGCTGGACGGGACGCCGGAGGCCGCGGACCGGGACGCCTTCCGCCGGCGCGGGACCATCCTCCTGTGCTTGGCGGACGCGCATCTCCGGCAGATGGTGCGGGAGTGCCTCCTGGGCAGCGGCTTCTGGGTGCTGGATGCGGCCCATGCCGCCGAAGCGCAGTTCCTGGGCCGATGGCATGACGGGGCCATCCACCTGTTCTTGAGCGATCCCCCCAAGGCCGGGCAGGAAGGGCGGTGGCATCGCTTCTTCGCGGAGCATCGCCCGGACATGGACACCCTGTTCGTGGAGGAGGGGGAAGAGTCGGTCCGGCTCACCCCCGCGGCGCCCCGGGATGCGATTCCCGAGCTCTGGGAGAACGTGCGCCTTTCCCTGGCCAGGGCCTTGGTCTGACCCGTGTACGGGAGCTTGTGCCTTATTTGAAGGTATTTGTATAAATCATCCGGAGTCGAGGTTTTAGGTTGAAGGCAATCCTGCAACGCGAAAAGGCGAAAGCGCCCCATCAGGATTTCCACCGGGAGCTTCTGGCGGCCCTGGACGAGGGCGTCGCGGCCCTTTCGGATCAGGGAATACTCCTCAGCGCCAACACCCGCTTCGCCGCTTTGCTGCAAATCCCTCCGCATCTGAACCCCGGGGCCCCCATGCGCCCTTATTTCATGCCCGGAGATCAGGAGTTCTTCGATGCCTTGCTGGCGGACAAAGGGGACGATGCCTACAAGCGGGAAACCCGCCTCCTCCGCCCGGATGGATCCGTGGTGGCCGTGTTCCTGTCCGCGCGCCGGGCGCGCATCGGGCGGGATACCGTCATCTGCCTGGTGGCGCTGGACCTGACCGAACTGCGCCGCTCGGAAACGGTGTCGCGGATCAGCGAAGAGCAATTGCGGCAAAGCCAGAAGATGGAAGCGGTGGGGCGGCTGGCCAGCGGCGTCGCCCACGACTTCAACAATTTCCTCACGGCCATCAACGGATTCAGCGCTTTCCTCCTGGACATGGTCGAAGAGGGGAGTCCCCTGCGTTCCGGCCTCCTGGAGATCAGCCGCGCGGGGGAGCGCGCCGCTTCCCTGACCAAGCAGCTCCTGACCTTCGGGCGCAAGCAGAATCCGGCTCCCCAGGCGGTGGACGTCAACCTGGTGGTTTCGGACATGCACCGGATGCTGCGGCGCCTCATCGGCGAGGACGTGGAGCTGATCCTCAATCTGGATCCGAAGGTGGGCTCGGTGCTGTTCAACCCGGGGCAGATGGAGCAGATCATCCTCAACCTCTGCCTGAACGCCCGCGACGCCATGCCCAAGGGCGGCCGCCTGGTGGTGGAAACCCTCAACGTGGAACTGGACGAAACCTTCCGGGAGGCGGAGGACGCAGGGGCGGCGGGCGAGGCGCCCGCGGGCGGGAGGCCCGGCAGGCCTTTCCTGATGCTGCGGTTCACGGACAATGGGACGGGCATGGATCCGGACGTGCGCGATCGGCTTTTCGAACCCTTCTTCACCACCAAGAAATCCGGCCGGGGAACGGGATTGGGCTTGTCCACCGTGTACGGCATCGTGAAGCAATGCGGCGGCCACGTGGCCCTGGAAAGCGAGCGGGGACGGGGCACGGTGTTCCGCGTCTACATCCCCCGGACCGAGGAAAAGCCCCGATCCCTGCGGAAGATCCCCGGCAGCCAATGGCCGGAGCGCTATCGGGGCGGGGAGACCATCCTGGTGGCGGAGGACGAATATCCGGTGCGGAAGCTCACCCGGCACCTCCTCTCCGGAAACGGGTACCTGGTGCTGGAGGCCGCGGACGGCATCGAGGCGCTGGCCCTGATGCGCGCTTATCCGGGATCCATCCATTTGCTGCTCACGGACGTGGTGATGCCCAACCTGGGCGGGCGCCGCCTGGCGGAGGAAGCGGCCTCGCTGCGGCCCGGCATCCGCGTGCTGTACATGTCCGGATACGCGAAGGATACGGTGGTCCGTTGCGGCGTCCATGAAGAGGAGCCCGGTTTCCTGCCGAAGCCTTTCACGCCCCTGGCCCTGGGCCAGAAGGTGCGGGAATGCCTGGACCCGGCCCGGGCGGGCAAAGGTTCCGGGGAGGGCGGAGCGGAGCGTTAGCGGGCGGGCTTGCCCCATTGGATGCGGACGTTGCGCCAGAAATGGATCACGTCCGTAAGCCCGTCCTTATTGGCCACTTTGAGCAGGTCCTGCAAGGCATGGGTGAGGCTCAGGGCGTGGTCGTACATCTCCCGCCGCACCAGGAACCGGCTGGTCCCCTTGGTGGTATCCTGGCAGGCGAGGGCGATCTCCTCGAGCGCCTTGAGGACCACGGTGGATTGGGCGGTAAGGGCGGCCAATTGGGCCAGGGTCCGGTTGGCCCGCAGGACCAGGGTGTCGCTTTGGGAGGAGAGGTCGCGGCCGAAACCGTCGACCCTGGCGCTGGCCAGGGTGAGCCGATCCAATTGCGCGCCCGCGCGGTCCTGCACGGCCTCCAGGTCCCTGGTGAAGGCCCCGAACTCTTCCAGGACCGGATAGACCTTGGTGGCCAGCAATTGCTGGATGGAGAGGGAGGTGTCGGAACCCTTCTCCAAGCGCGAACTCAGCTTCTTGTACTCCAGCACGGTGATCAGCAGGTCTTCCACCCTGTGGATGGTCTCCGCCACCCCGGTGCTGAAATCCCCCTGCTGCACTTCATTCTTCTCGATGGGCTCCCGGGATTGCCCCGGGACCAGGATCACCATGCGGGCGCCGAAAAGGCTGTAGTTGTAATTGATGAAGCGGGATCCCCTGGCGATGGGGGTGCGGTGGAAGAACTCGAGCACGGCCACGGTCTTGCCGCCCGCCGCCTCGATGCTCGCCACCCGCCCCACCTGGACGCCTTGCAGCTTGACCGGATCGTCCTCCATCAGGGTGCCGACCGCGGGAAAGGCCACCTTGACGCGGTTGTGGGGGAAGAGCAGGCCTTCCCGCAGCATGGACACGATCGAAAGCAGGCCCGCGAGCAAGGCCAAGGCCACCGAGTATCCTGCGAGCCGAGCGTAACGTTCCATGACCAGGTCAACTGCAATTTAGGTGATAACGGTTCCCGCGCCAACCGCAGGCGCCTCCCGACGTCCCATGATACGAATATTGCCCGGCGGATGCCGCAGATCCGGATGCGGCGGGCCAGTTTGTACATTTGTCCCGTGCGAAGCAAGGCGGACGGAACCTTCCTGGCGATGGCCTGCTTGCTGGGCCTGCCGGTCCTCATGGCCTGCGATGGCCGCCGCGCCGTGCGGGAATCGCCCCTTCCCGATTCGCAAAAGGGCGTCGCCCTGGAGAACTACCGGCCCGCGGAGGCGCTCGATCATATCGGCGAATGGTATCCCCATGATTGGCGCCTGCACCTGTTCCTGGCGCTGACCGATTCCTCCCGGGAAGGCAAGGTGCTGGAGTTGCGGCGCGCCGACAGCTTGCATCCCGGCGAATCCCTGATCGCCTACCAATTGTGCCTGGCCTACCTGGAAAGGGAGGACTCCGCGGAGATCCAACGAGCCCGCCCCTGGCTGGACAAAGCCTTGGCGCTGGATCCCGAGAACGGGGTGCTGCGGGTGGCGGAGGCCTACTTGCTGGTGAAGGAAGGCAAGTTGGGCCAGGCACGGGCCCTGTTCCTGGATCCCCGCCGGCTGCCGGGCGGCGATTTCCGCTATCCCCGCATGGAGGAGGCGCTGTTGGGCCTGTTCAGCGACAGCCGGTATCTCAACCCCTATACCTTGACCGAGGCGGTGGAGCTGTACCGCCGTATCCCCTTCCCGCCCTTCGAAAAGCTGATCGATATCCTCTACTCGGTTTTCCTCTCCCCCCTGCCCGAGCATCCCTACGACATCCGCCTGCGCGGGAGGGACGCGGCCAAGGGCCTGTTCCAGCTCGGCCGCAAGCTGCGCGTGCAATCCTATGCCGGCCCCAAGGTGCTCTCGGGCGGTTATGAGCAATGCTCCCTGGGATTCCTGTTCCAGCTCAAGGCGGCGGAGTTCCTGACCCTGTACTACCGGACCTTCGAGGACTCGGCCGGGTCCGCGGAGGCCTTCCGGGACCTGGTCGACGTGCAGAAGGAATATGCCGCGTTCATGGATTCCCATCCCTGGGAAGACTCCGCGGCGGTGCGTTACCTAGACGGTTGGGCCCGGTTGATCCGCGAGCGGCCGAAGATGGAATTGTCCCAAGCCGCGGAAGAGGCCCGGAGCTGGGCGCTGTGGAAGAAAGCCATGGCCGTGCGGGTGCCCCGGAAGGACCGGGAATGAGACCGCACGGGATTCCGGTTTCGGCCCGGCGCCTCAACCCGATTTGCGGTTGAACTTCAGCACCGAGAACGTGAACACCGTGAAGCCGATGGCCAGCATGGCCGCGCCCTCCCGCCATAGTTCCGCGAATCCGGAACCCTTCAGGAACATTTCGCGCAGCACGTGCATGAAATAGCGGACCGGATTGGCCAGGGTGACCATCTGGACCCAATGCGGCATGTTCTCCACCGGCAGGAAGAAACCGGACAGCAGCATGAAGAAGAGCAGGAAGAACCAGATGATGAACAGGGCCTGCTGCTGGGTGCGCGCCACCGTGGAGGTGAAGATGCCTATCCCCAGGGAGGAAAGCATGTAGGCCGCGGTGAACGCGATCAAGGTGAAATAGTTGCCGCGGAAGGGGACCTGGAACTTGAGCTGGGCGATGACCAGCGCCGCCATCAGCTCGGCCACGCCGATGAAGAAGAAGGGCACGGCCTTGCCGACCACCACGTGGACGGGCTTTATGGGCGTGACCATCAATTGTTCCAGGGTGCCCGCCTCCTTCTCCCTGACGATGGAAAAACCGGTCAGGAGCGCCGTGACCATGGTGACCAGGATGACGGCGATGCCCGGGACCATGTACCAGGTGGATTTGAGCAGGGGATTGAAGAGGACGTTCGCGTCCGCGGCGATGGGGATAAGCTGGTCCATCCGGATCCCGGAGGCCTCCAGGCGCGCGCCCAGGTGGCGCATGGCCCAT
>DATENA010000165.1:0-39016 GCA_035275285.1 Fibrobacteria bacterium
CGAAAAAAGTAGACGCTTATCCGGCACCCTGCCTACCTTTCGGAGCGAGGCGTCGCTACGCTCCGAGGAGGAGGCCGCCGGACACCGAAATCACCCGCCGGTTAACGCCGAAACAGGGTGCCGGTTCAGCCGAAATACGCACCCGCTCCTGGAAAGCTATCTTTTCTTGAAAATTCCAGGTCACCATTTTTAGTGGTGATGTTTGCGGAACCAATATGGAAAAATCGTTTTGGGAGCTTCCACGCGGGGCCGTGGGTTTTTCCCGAATAGACGTGTTTGCTTGTTTCCGTTTTTTCGATTTTCGCTTTTTCCCGGAAGTTCAGATCTTGCAGGGAAAAGGGAAGGGGCATGCCCAGAGCTGAAGCACACCCCGGGCAACGGGCTTTGCCTGTGGAGCTTCGGCGACCCGATCGAGGATCTCCCGGGGCATGTGAAATTCCTGAACTTTTACATCCTGTGCCGCCCGGCGGCGGCCGGCGCGCAAATCTTCAGCCAGGTGGGCATGCGGCCGGGGTGGCATTGGTGCTCGTCTTCGGGCGAGAGCAAGGGAATCGCGGACGTCGGCGGCGAGGGTGTTTTGAATCGGCGGATCCAGCCGGGAAGATAGACTCCCCGCCTTCGAGCAGGAGAGTTGGAGAATCGGACGCCGCGGGACGGATTTCACCGTCTCTGGTTATTGCCAATAACGGATGGTCAGTTTGTACTCAGACATCGCAGGAGTATCCACTGATTTGGTTCCTGGCCGGGGTTTCCGTGACGGATCATGACCGGATTGAGCGAGAATTTGCAAAACTCCAATTAGAAGAAATAGCCCACCTTTGTCATCCAATACCAATCCTTGGGCGTGGTGAGGACGGCGTCGAAAGAAGGTTGATCCTGCGTGCCTCCGGGACGGAGATGGTCATTCGCGACCTGGAAGCTGACCTTGAAGTGGTTTTGGATGATCTTGGAACCGTGCAAAGACCATTTCCAATTGTCCCGGTATTGGCTTTTCTCCACGTCCGCTTGGTCGAAGGGAATGGTGGTCCCGGAAACCACGGTGCTTTTCGCGCCCGTGACCGGATCGATGTAGGCTTGCGGGCTGCGGCTTAAGAAGGAGTTCGAAACCGGAATAGGGGATTCGTAGAAGCTCCTCACCCCCGAGCGATAGCGTGAATAATCGTCTTTGAATTTCGCACCGTACCACTCCACTTCCAGAGAAAGGTGATCCAGGAACCGGAACATGGGCAGGTTGAATCCCATCATCACCGGCATCCGGTGCATCAGGTCGCCGTACAACGCATTGTAAGCCTTGCTGGTATTCAACCCGATTACGGCCATTTCGCCGTAAATCTTCAAATCCTCGGGGCCGAGCCATTCGCCTTGGCCCCAGATAGCCTTGGGATCGAAGGTAAAATTGGCCATGACTTTGGTTCCCTGGAAACTCAGCATGGTGGTGTCGCGTTTCGGGCCTGTCGTATCCACATAAATCATCACGCGGTCATAGGGTCCCTTGACTTTGTCCTCGGGTTGTTCCATGCGTTGGGTGAGCAATACGGAGTCCAAATCCGGAGAGGTGAGCTTTTTGTCGATGGGAATCAGGTGGTAGAAATTCACCCCCGCGCCGATCCGGAACGCATTGCCGAAGCGGTACTGAGCGATATAAGCTGGAGAGACATCGAAATAGGGGTGCAACTCATTTTCGCTGTTCAGGATCAAATCCTGCATGAAGCCACCCGATTGATGGCGCAGTTGGAAACCCAGAATATTGGAAATGGGGAGCACATGCTTGGTTTCGAATCCGGAAATCACCACGCCCGGGTATACCGGGCCGCGCAGCAGGTAAAGCCCCAGGTTCTGGATGTCCGGGTTGTAATTGTAATGGAACAACCCACCCGTCAGGACGAGGCCGGATTTTTCCGATTCCCAGAAAGAATAATGGAAGCTCGCTTCCGCGATATAGGGCGTGACATTGGTCGGTATCCGGCCTCCACCTTCGATGCCACCCGCCATCGGAAGGTTCTCGATGACGCCCAAGCCGGCGGTGCCGGAAAGTTTTTCGGATATTTGCGAGAAGAGGGAGATCTGCGCTCCCAGGGTTTGCAGCGTGTTCCCGTTGGTATTCAGGTTGACCGTATCGGTGCTATGGGCCACATGGCCGTATTGCACCCATCCCAGACCGGATAAGAGCATCTCCTTGTTTTCCACGGCATAGGTTGGGAGCGTTCCCCAAGCCGAGAGGAGCCCGGAAAGGAGATAGGCCTTGGGAAGCATCGATGAAAAGCGAATCATGGGGCTGTCTCCGGATCCCTTAGAAAAAGTACGCCAGTTTGCACATCCAATACCAATCCTTAGGCGTGGTCAACGCTTCCGCCCAAGTCGGGTAGGAAGTGGATCCCGTACCATTGTTGCGATAATGATCGTTGGCGATCTGGGCGGCCAGCCGCAAGTGGCTCATGATAACCTTGGTGCCGTACAGGGACCATTTCCAATTATCGCGGGCATAATCGAGACCGTGCGCGGTTTGGACCTTCGTATAGGTCCGGCCCTGGTAAACCACGGGAGACGTGGCTTCGAATCTCTCCGTGCCGGGAACCGATCGAGGCACCCAGGAGCCGAAGGACTCGGCTTTGCCGTAGTCGCTATAGTTCATAGAGCCGTAATATTCCACCTCAAGAGAAAGCTTGTCCAGGTAGTTGAAGGCGGGAAAGTTGAATCCCACCATGATGGGGATGCGTCGGGTGATGTCCTTGAAATACTTGCCTTGGTTTTCCACTCCCAGGATCGCGGCTTCGCTGTAGAGAACCAGGTCATCTTTGCCCATCGATCCGATGGAGCCGAACCACACCTTGGGATCCACCCTCAAGCGGGCCATGACCTTGGTGCCTGCCATGGAGCCGGTGACGGTATCCACGACGACATTTCCGTAGGTCGGGGTGAAAGCCAGTCCGCTGTCCCGTCCGTCCGCGGAGTACACCACGGCCGTGTCCACTTTGAGCACCTCTTTGGACAAAGTGTCCAGGCTGTAGCATGCTTCGGGATCATCGTCCGGTACTTGATGGTAGAAGTGCCCCTCGCTGTAGCAACTGGTTCCCGGGGAGGTGACGCTCCGGATTTGCGGGAAAAGGCGGTAAAAGTTCACCCCGGCGCCGAATTGTACGCCAGGCATCACCTGGAAGTTCATGACATCCGCCAGCGAGAAGTCGAACAGGGGCTTGGCCTCGGTTTCCGAATTCAGGAGGATATCGTTCTGGAACTTTCCCGCCTGGAACCGTATCATACCCCCGTAGATGCTGGCAATGGGAAGGACGTGTTTCGTCTCGAACCCGGAAATGACGGTGCCCGGGTACGCCTGGCCGCGGATCAGGTACAACCCCAGGTTCTTTACGTCGGGATTGTAGTTGTATGGGAAGTTCCCCAGAGTGAATTGCAGTTTCATCGCATCACCCAAGGTCCGCGTATGGGTCACGCGCGCCTCGATAAGGGGGGCCCAAAAGGGGGCCCATTGGTTGGCCACGAAAAATGCGCCCCGGGCCGAATGGGTCTGAATCGCCCCGACCCCGACTCCGCCTTCCCAGCTGTCCCCGATTTTCGCGATGGCGGTGATCTGGCCCCCGGTGCTCTGGATCCAATTCCCGTTGAAATTGTTGTCCGGCTGGTTCGAAACGGTGTCCGAGCTATGCTCGATCCGGCCGAATTGGATCCAACCGGAACCTTTGTAGGTGACGGTCATTTCCTGAGCCTGGATCACCAGGGAGGCCGAAATCGCGACGGCCGGGACGATGTTGGCTGTTAAACGCATGCTTGCCTTGTCCTCCGAAGATCCGGCATCAGAAATAGTATCCGACGCGGAACATCCAGTACCAATCCTTCAATGAACTGAACGCTTCCGCATTGCCGCCCGATTCCTGGATCAGGCCTGCAGTGGGCCTGGGCCGATAATGATCGTTTGCCACCTGGCCGATGAAGCGGATATGCTCCAGGACGTTCCTTTCCAGATAGACCGACCACTTCCAGTCGTCCTGGATCATGTTCTGGACATCCAGATTCGTCCCTTGCACCGAAACCGTGCCATCCTCCAGGATCTTGTAGTTCCGGTAGGAGACGGGAACGGGGGAAGGGATGGGCGCGGGATTGTTCGGGGCGTACAGGAAGATTCCGCCCCCCAGGGTGTTGAAATTCCCGAGCTTGCCCAAATCATTGCGATAACGGGCTCCGTAATATTCCACTTCCACGGAGAGGAAATCGAGCAACCCCCAAGTCGGGAAGTTGAAGCCCAACGTCCAGGGAATCCGCTCCTTGATGTTATTGTACACCGAGCCGTAGTTCCGGACCCCCAGGACGGCCGCCTCCCCGTAAAGCTTCAGGTCATTGGCGCCCATGGAACTGATGCCGAACACGCTTTTCAGGTCCAAGCTGAACAACCCCATCAGCTTCACGCCCTGGTGGGTGTAGAAAACCGTATCATGGGTCACGGTATCCACCTCGATATATTGGTAATCGTAGGGATGGTGCGATTTGCCGTCGTGGATCAGGCTGCTGTCCGAAGCGTAGAACCTCTTGGACGGTGTGGTCAGATCCTCGTTGTTGGGCAGGATCCTGTAGAAGTTGATGCCTCCTCCGAACTCCAGGGCGCCGAAAGCCTTGTAGCGGGCCAGGTAGGCGGCGCTCCAATCGCCCGTAGGCGGTAGTTCACGTTCATTGGCGAACACGAGGTCATGGCTGAAATTGCCGATGGCCTGGTGGATGTTGAGCCCCAGGACGTTGCCTTTGGTGGAATCGATGAGGAAGTCCTTGAACCCGCCCGTGAGGAAACCCGGATAGACGGGCCCGCGCAGGAGGTAGGATCCCAGGTTCTTGGTATCCTTGTTGTAGATGAACGGGAAATTGCCGAATGTCACCGTGAACCACGGGTCTTCCTGCCCGCCCCGGAAATAGGTCATGCGGGATTCGGTGATGAAGTTCTGCAGAGCCGAGCGCACCAAGCGAGCATCGCCTGCCTGGCCCAGGGACGAATTCACCTGATAGCCGCCGAAGCCGAAAGCGCCGACCCAATCTTCGCCGATCGAGGCTTTCGCGGTAAACTGGGCCCCGGCGCTCTGCTGCCAGTTGCCGTTGACATTGTTCACCAGCGTATCGGTGACATGGATGATGCGTCCGATGTCCGTCCATCCCTGGCCGTGGAGCTTGATTTTCACGTCCCCGGCCGCATGCGGTCTATTGATCCCGAAAATGGAAGCTGCGAGGAAGAGTAGGGCTGCTCTCATGGAAGGCGAACCTTTGGAAAGTGATCCAGGTGGAAAAAATTTCAAGTAGAACCGACGTCCAAAACCTAAGTAGAAGTGTAATGGCATTCAATGGTTATTCGAGGCTGGGACGGCCTTCTTCCGGGCTGTCGTTGGCTGCGGCCCGGAAGAATCACCTTTGAAGCAGCATTCGATGCCTAGAAAAGCCTGCTTACACGTTGGTGATGCACGCCACGAGCGGTTTTGAATTCCACCGCTAAAACCCCGCTCGCATTGGAAGTGAACGAATGCTGGAACTCACCGGGTTGTCCGGAGAACTTTTCCACCACCTTGCCCGCCAGATCGCGGATGGTCACTTCGTAGCTCGTCTCGGAGACCCCACTCAACATGGTGGAAGTAGCTTGAATCCGGAAAACGGGCTCGGCGATTTTCTGGGTGCGGGTTCCCACCGAGAAAATCCGGTTGCCGTTGTCATCCAAAGGCTGCCACTTGATGTTGCGATACCAATTGCCGCCTCCGCCCCAGCTCCCGCTCCCCCCATGGACCTGCAAACCGATATGGTTCGGAGGCAAGGTGACGTTCTTGATCTGGTCTAAAAACGGAACCCAGGGTTTATTGGGCGCTCTCAGATCCCGCATCCACACTTGCATATGGGTGTTCGTGGTCGCCGTCAAGCCGCTGAACACCTTGATGCGCATCTGATTCCAGCCGTTGGGGTCCCAGACCTTGGGCCAATCCGTATAAATGCATCCGGTCGCGGCGCAACCGAAGTTGCCCGGATTATTGTTCTTCGTGATCACCGTCCAGGAGTTGTCGGCTTGGACTTCAATGGAGTTTTCGTTGGCCCCGAACTTGTAGGGATCCGTATTCCAGCTCGAGCCGGTGGTTCCGCGCTCCTTGATGCCTTCGCCGAAACTCCCACCGACGCTGCTGTTTTTGATATAATCGATGGTGGTCTGGTACGCTGCGCCCGTGGGGGTGGAGCGGTTGAAAACACCCGCATCATTGTTGAAGTCCGGCCAGACGTCCAGAATGAGTTCATAGTTTCCGAATTTCTGGTTCGTCATGAAAAGGCTCCCGGCACCACCCGCCTTTTGCGTCGAATAAAGTGATTTCGTGGTCGGATCCACGATCCAAATGCCGCCCTGGGTTTTGTCCGCGTTGGAATGAGTGCTCTGGCAACTCTCCCACCATCCCTTGGTGCTGGTCCCATCGAAGAGGAAGCTGAAGCCCGCGGTATCCGGAGCGTATGCGAGCGTGTCGGTTCCGGGATTGGCATTGCAATTCGTGTTGGTTCCGGGAGGAATTGGTCCCGGTTGGGCGGAAATCACCCCAGCCAATCCACTTACCATCAAACCCACCAGGTAAATCCTTTTCATCGTTAGCCCCTATATACCTTTATTGTTGGAACGGATCCGGGCGGCTTGGTCCCCACCATCTGTATCAAACCGCCACTACTTTCGTAAATATACGCCGGAATCTCCGTAGCGCCCTGCTAAATCAGCGTTTTCTGAGGAGCAGGGAATCGACTATAGTCAAAAAAAAGCTGCCCGAAAGCATTTTGTCACCCCATTTCGGGTATCTTTCCGCTCGTTCCGGAGTCGTTCTCCCATACAGCATGGAATTTTGCTTTGAGGTAAATCTTTATACTAGAGTCCTTGGCTTTTCCTTGGGATAATTCGTCCCAACTACGGAATCCCAGGACCCAAGTTGGACTGGTAAAAACTTATGAATCTCCTCTTCCGCCTCTTCAAGACCCTGCTTCTCCACCTGCTCCATCCCGCCCGCCGCGATCTCTTCGCGGAATCGGCAGTCCGCTTCCGGGTCTGGCCCAATGACCTCGACACCAACCTCCACATGAACAACGGCCGTTACCTCACTTTGATGGATCTGGGACGCCTGGACCTGTTGCTCGGCATCGGGGCGGTTCCCATCGTGCTGAAGAACAAATGGTATCCCGTGCTGGCGGGCACGCAGATCCGTTTCCGCAGGCCCTTGAACCTCTTCCAGCGTTTCGAGATCCGCACGCGCATCGTCACCTGGGACTCCAAGTGGGTGTTCCTGGAGCAGAAGATCCTGCGCCGGGGGGAACTCGCCTTGCACGCCTATCTCAAAGGTGTGTTCGTCGGCCCCGGGGGCAGCGTGCCGATTACGGAGTTGCTGGCCCTGATGGGGAACAGGGAGGCCCCGCCGCCCATGCCCGCAGGGCTGGCGGCCTGGCTGGAGGCCGAGGAGAAGATGGTCCGCGACGCCAAGGGCATGGCCCCCGGGTCCCAGGCCCCGGGCTCGGATCCGCGTCCGAGGGCGGGCGCTTAAGGCCGGGACTCTTCTTCGTCCCTCCCGGCTTCGTCTTCCGGAGACCAGTCGCCCGCCTCCGCCAGCAGGGCGTCGGCCTCGGCCTGCAAGGCGGCTTCCCGTTCCCGCCGGGCCGCGGCCGATCCGGGTTTGGCGGGTCCGGGGCCCGGCTTCGCGCCCGCGCCGGGGGGCGGGCTCTTCTTCAAGCGCACCGCGAACTCGGCGGCGCGGAGGGACTCCAGGTACAGGGCGTTGTCCGGGCTCGCGGGCAGGAGCTTTTCCTTGAGCAGCAGGGCGGCGCTTTCGGGGCGGTCCAGGTCGTGCAGGAAGATGGAGGCGGTTTCCCAGAGGGACGCCTCATGCCCGGCGTCGATGCCCAGCGCTTTTTCGAACTTGAGCAAGGCCTGCTCCGGCTCTTCCATGGCCGTGAGCGCGCGCCCCCAGTAATAGTAAAGGTCCAGATCGGCTTCGGAGCGGGTGAGGCGCGCCTTCACGTGATCGATGATGCCTTGCAGCAGGCGCCCGGCTTTGCGATCCTCGCCGTCGGCTAGGAGATCGAGGGCCTGATTGAGGGTGGTTTCGTAGTCCATGACCGGGTCTCCTGGGGAAGCACCCAATCTAATTTCATGGACCCGTCAGCGCCAGACCTTGGGAATGGAGGCGCTTTTCCAGGGCGCGCCAATCGGCGAAAGCGCTTTCTCCCATGAAGGCGTCCCATCCGAAAGTCCGGAAGATCTCCTGCATGTAGGCCGAGGAGGCCACCAGCAGGAGGCTGGCCTCATGCTCGCGGAACTTCCGCACGTTATGCATGAGAGCACCTATCCCTGTGCTGCAGATGAGGGTCACCTCGCTCAGGTCCATCACCACCCAGCGCCCGCCGTTTCCCAACATGGTGTCCAGGTGCTTGTCCAGGACGCGCCAGTTCTGCAGGCGGATCTTGCCCTTGACGGAAAGGACCTGCAGGTCGCCCTTTTTGCTGATGCCGATTTCCATGCTCTTTTTCCCACTTGCCCTGCGGACAAGGCTGTCCTGCGGACAGGTCCCAGGGTGGAGAGATTCTACGGGATGGCGGGCCCGCGGATCCAGCAAGGATGGGTCAAAGAGTTTGCGGAATTCGGGCGGTTTGTGCGGGATTCCCACTTTGCTACTTTTGGACCGCGCGGATCCTGGGCGCGCGGAAGGCGGACGCATGCGGAGCAGCACAAGGAAACGGAGTCGAAATCGGAGGGTCCGCCCGTTCCTGGCGGGCCTGGCGGCGGCGGCGCTCTGGACGCTGGCGGGATGCGCCGGGGCGGCCAAGCGCGGCGAAGACGGCCCCCGGACGGGTTCCGAAGCCGCCGGGAAGACCGTGTCCGCGCCGACGGAGGTTCCCGAGCCGTCCAAACGGTTCGAGGAACCGGGCGAATTGGACAGGCTCCTCGACGCCAAGCCCATCGCCCTCGCGGCGGTCCGGCCCGCTTCCCAGGCCGCCCCGGCGGGCTCGCCCGCCCCCAAGCCGGAGCCGGTCAGCAAGGGCAAGGGCAATTTCCGCATCCAGATCGGGGCCGAGTCGGACGTGGACGCGGCCCAGAACAAAAAGGCGGAATACGAGAAACTGCTGGGAGGTGCCGTGGACGTGGTCTTCGACGCGCCGTATTACAAATTGCGCTGGGGTTTTTTCAATTCCAAACAGGATGCCGAGGACAAGCTGCTGGAGCTTTCCGACCTGAAAATCCAGGGATTCGTGGTCAAACAATAGCCGGACCGCCGCGCGGCGGTCAGTCCGGCAGTTCGCCCCGGAACACCTCGACCGCATTGCCGGTCATGAACACGCTGCCCTTGCCGTCGTACTCGAGCAGCAGTTCCCCGCCGGTCAGGTGGATGCGCAGGCGGGAGCCGGTCTTGCCCAGCCGGAAGCCCACCGCCGCCACCGCGGCAGCTCCCGTGCCGCAGGCCCAGGTTTCCCCGGAGCCCCGCTCCCAGGTGCGCTGGATGACCTCCTCCTTGCCGATGACCTGGACGAACTCCACGTTCACCTTGCGCGGGAAGAAGGCATGGGTCTCGATGAGCGGGCCTACCTGCTCCACCGGGAACTTGACCACGTCGTCCACGTAGATGACGCAATGGGGATTGCCCATGGAGACGGAGCTGAAGGCGAAGGTGCGGCCCGCCGCCTCGATCTTGTGCTCCAGCACTTCGGACGCATCGAAGGTGGTGGGAATCTTGAGGCCGTTCCAGATGGGTTCGCCCATGTCCAGGCGCACCTGCTCGGCCGCGCCGGAAGCGTCCCGCTTCATAATCCTGGCGCCCCGCCGGCCCGCCCCCGTCATCAGTTTCAGGTCGTCCTTGCCGCGCGCATAGTGGTCGTGCACGTACTTGGCCACGCAGCGCAGGCCGTTGCCGCACATCTCGGACAAGGAGCCGTCCGCGTTGTACATCTCCATCTCCGCGTCCGCGTCCGGGCGGGGCTTGATGAGGATGAGGCCGTCCCCGCCCACGCCGAACCGGCGGTGCGACAGGGCCACGGCCGCCTTCGCGGGATCGGCCAGCTTCTCCCGGAACAGATCGACGTAAACGTAATCGTTGCCCGTGCCGTGCATTTTGACGAACTTCATCACCACCCCGATACCGAATTGTCCAGAATCACCTTGACCAGGCTTTCCACGGCCAGCCTCTTGCCGGTCTCTTCCGTTTCGCCCTTGTCCACCGCGTAGGTCCCGTAACCGGGCACGTGATCGTCCCGGTAAAGCGTGTCGCCCTTGACCCGGTCGATGAAGCGCACGCTCACCAGCATGTCCACCCGGTAGCTGGTCACCGTGGCCCCGCTGGTGGCCTGGGGCCGATGGGAATAATCCGTGAGGACGCAGAGCAGCTCGGCGTCCCCGCCTTCGTTCACCTTGCGCAGGTTGCTGCGGCTGCGGAACCCTTCTTCCAATCCCTGGGTGATCCGGTCGGCCAGGGCCGATTCCAGGGTCTTGTTCCCCACCGGATCGATGCGCACCGTGCGCAGGTGGGGCGGCAGGGTGGTCCCGGAAAAGCTATAGCAGCCCGCGAACAGGAGAGCGGCGAGGGATAACAGGACGGGGAATCGGCGCATGGTCGGCTAAAAATAAAAAAACCCGGGGCTCCTGACCGCCCGACCTCCCTCAAGTCTCCGTTTCGCCCACGCCTCCGGCCGCGACGCCGGCTTCGGCCAACCCCGCCTCCGGGGCGCCCGGGAGCGCGGCGGCGGGCGCCTCCAGGCCCAACGCGGCCGCGGTCCTCGCCAGCAAATCCTCCTCGTTGTCGCAGACGATGGCCTCCCGGCCCAGGCTGCGCTGGTAATGGCGCGCGTACTTCTCCGTGGCCAGGCGCGGATCCAGGATCCAGATGGCCAGCTTGCGCCCGGGCCGGCGCGGCAGGCGGTTGAGTTCCTGTTTCAAGCGCAGGATGGAGCAGGGAAGGAGATGATCGTAGAGCGGATTCTGTCCCGACTCCTGGAGCTTTTCCAGGTGCGGGGCGATGAGCGGCTCGGTGGGGACCGGAAAGGGGAGCTTGGTGACGATGACGATTTCCGGAAGCATGTCCCCATCGCCCAGGGATTCCACGAAGGCTTCCGTGCCCAGCAGGCAGGCGTCGGGACGATGGCGGAACAGGTGCAGCAGGTTGTCGCGGCTGCCGTCCACGTGCTGGGCGAGCACGATGCGGCCATCGTGGGCGATGCCTTCCTGCAAGAAGGTCCGGGCCTGTTTGAGCATGCCGATATGCGTGAACAGGGCGAAGGACGGCACCGGGAAACGCTTCAATCCGCGCGTGACGATCTGTCCCAGGGTCTGCAAAGCCGCGCTGTTGGACAGCACCGGGCAGAATTTGGCGAGGAAGAGGGGATCGGGCCGTTCATCCTGCGTCCTGCCGGACCTCGCCTGCCCCCCGCCGCCCGGAGTTCCGCCGCCCGGCGCCCCGCCGGCCCGCACCAACGCGGTCTTCAGGCGATCCGGGAAGGCGGTCTCCAATCCGATCTGCCTGCAGAAGAACTTGAACTCCTCGCCGAGCGCCACCGCCGAAGAGGCGAACACCACCGCGTCCATTTGCGGGTAGAACTTCTCGGCCAGCAGGGAGCCGATCTCCAGGGGCGCGCTGCGGATGAGCGCGCGGTGGGGATTGGGGAAATCCTCGATCCAGAACACTTCTCCCCGGCCCGAAGGGTGGGCCAGGTGTTCCAGATCGCTGCGGAAGGCGCGCAGCATGTCCGCCGTCTTGCGGAGGTCCGGAGCCAGATCCTCCCGCGCGGGCGCCAGGCGGGCCAGCAGTTCTTCCAGTTCCTGGATGGAGGCGATGACCGCTTCGGGTCCTGCGTTGAACTCCACCACCAGCTTGTCCGCATAGCGGATGCGGTTCTCGCCGTCCTTGCGGCGCTTGGCGGCATGCTTGGCGATTTTGTTGAAGAATTTCTGCAATTGCCGCTCGGGCTCGAAGACCCTCTGGCGCAGGCGCTCCAGATCCGTCTTGGGGGCGGCGGCTTCTCCGGCCGTGTCCTCTACCGCCGCCGCGGGGGGACTTCCACCCGCGGTCCTTTCCAATTCGGCCAGCAGGCCGCCGGCATCGTGCTTGGACTGAGCCAGGGTCTGCAGGATATGCTTGAGCCGGAAGAAGCTGATGTCGCGCCCCAGGCGGGCCTGGCCCATTTCGGGCAGGCGGTGGGCCTCGTCGAAAATGACGGATTCATAGGCCGGCAACAGGGCGAAGTCCAGGGCGAGGTCGTCCAGGAACAGGTCGTGGGTGATGAGGACCAGGTGGGCCCGCGCCGCGCGTTCCCGGGCCGCATGGGCGTGGCTGCCGGGTTCGGACGCGTAGGAATCCGACGCCAGCTTGGACCAGAGCAGCTTGTTGCGTTCGTGGTTGAACCCCATGTTCCCGGCGATGTCCCCGTCCTTGGGGTTCTCCAGCCAGGTGAGGAGGGGCAGGATGGCCAGGCGTTCTTCCCGCCCCAGGCGGGTTTCCGGATGCGCCAGGATGCCTGCCAGTTTGCGCGGGCTCACGTAATGGGACGGGGACTTGAGCGGCTCGACGCGGACGTCTTCGCCCAGCAGGCTTTTCAGCAGGGGGATCTCCCCGGCCGCGATGCGGTCCTGGCGTCCGCGGCCGGACACGGATACGAAGACGGGGCGGCGCCGGGTCTTGGCCTGGATCAGGGCGGCGACCAGGCAGGCCAGCATGCGGCCGGTGCCGGGTTCGGATTCGGCCACCAGGAAGCGGGATTCCTTGAGGGCCCTTTCCGCCAGGGACGCCAGGCGCGCCTGGCGGGCGCGCGGCTGGTAGGGCCGCTCGAGAGAGGCGAAGGCATCCGCCACTTTGCCGGAGGCGAACAGGGATTCCGCGGAGGCGTTCGCCGGTTTGGATGGAACGGCCGGTGCTTCACCGGCTACCGGTGCTTCACCGGCCGGTGAGGCACCGGTCGGTGAAGCACTGGTGTCCGTCGGTTCCCGGAGCGGCACGGTCAGATCGCCTTCGATGGCGTCCTGCGCTTCGGCGGAGGCGGCGAACAGATCACGCCATGGCGTGGGACCGGCCGAAAGCACGCGCCCCAGGGCGGCCAGGGTGCGGGGGGAGTACCCGGCGAGTTTCTCCTCGGCCTTGAGCCAGAGCAGGGCCGATTGCTCCGCGTCCGGCAGGGCGCGATGCGCCTTCTGGGGCGGGATACCGAGCCGTTCCACCAGGTTCTCCAGGCGATGGCTGTCCAGGGAGGGCCAGGCCACCCGCGCGATGAGCAGGGAATCGAAAACGGGATTGGCCAAGGGCGGCATGGCGGCTTTGGACAGGGCGTGTTCCAGGAAAGCGGCATCGAAGTCCGAGTTGTGGGCCACCAGGGGCAAAGCGCCCGCGAAGCGCAGGAATTCTTCCAAGCCCTCCTTGGGATCGCGGGCGCCTTCCAGCATTTCCCCGCTGATGCCGGTGAGGGATTGCACCAGGGGCGAAAGCGCCTTGTCCGCCTTGAGGAGGCAGGACATGCGATCCTCGATCACGCCGCCGCGCACGCGCACGGCGCCGATCTCGATGATCTCGTCGGCATCGCGCTCCAATCCGGTGGTTTCCAGATCGAAGGCGACGAAATCCCGCAAAGGGTTCAACATTGGGAGTTCTCCATGGGAAGATCCGGCCCGGCTTTTTCCGCGCCGTCCGGAATCGGGATCATTTGAGGGCGCGGAGGAGTTGCTGGGCCTTTTTAAGGTTCTCTTCCGCTCCCTTGGGTTTGAGGGCCAGGTATTGCCTGAGCTCGGATTTGGCCCGGGCGCGCCCGGCGCGCGTGGCCTGGGCGCCGCGGCGGAACACCTGCTGGGCGGAAAGCCAATGGTATTGCGCCTGGTTCTCCGGGGTCATTTTCTTGAGCCAGGGGGCGATGCGGGCCAGCTCCGTTCCGGCCAGGTTGAACATCTCCTGGTCCTGGAGGATCTCGGCCTTGAGCAGGGCGATGGTGGGATGGAAGGAATAGTCCAGGGCCTTGTTGACCAGGAGCAGGGCATTGCCGGGATCGTTCCTGTCGCGCAGGCTGGTCCTGGCCAGGGAATAGTAGGCGCGTTGCTGTTCCTGGGGCGGGAGCGCCTTGACTTTGCGCTCGTCCTCCGGGGGGGCGTTCGCACGGACGGCATGGGTCCCGGCCGTGGGGGGCATCACGGCGGCCGGGGAAGCGGCGGTTTGGGGCGCCGGGGATGGGGATGCGGGGGATGCGGCCGGGGCGGGAACGGGAGCGGCAGGCGCGGGATTGGCCGCGGACGCGGCGTCCTGCCGGGCTTTCCCGCTTTGCAGGGCCTGATAGCCGAACCAGGCGGCGCCCGCCAGGGCGAGCACGCCCACGGCCTTGGCGATGCGGTTCCGCCAGGGGGTTTCCTCCGGCATCAGGGCGCGGAACTCGGCGGTGGTGAATTGGCCGCGCGTCAGGAAGTCCTGGACCACGGTGGCGGGCGGCGCGTCCCCGTGGTAGAGCTTGTAGATGGGGCGCAAGGCGCCCAGCATCTGGGAGGCGTCCTGGTAACGGTGGGCCGGGTCCCGGGCCAGGGCCTTGCGGACTATCTGCAGCACGGAGGCATCGCTGCCTTGCCAGTCCTGGTCCAGGTCCACGATGTTCCAGCGCAGGATGTTCTCGAGCACCTGGGCCTTGTTGTTCCCGGGGAAGGGGCGGTAGCCTTTGTGCAATTCGAAGAACATCACGCCCAGGGCGAACACGTCGATGCTGCGCGTGCTCAATTCGCCGCGCAGCCGCTCCGGGGCCATATAGGCCACGCTGCCGCTGATATGCTGGGTCTGGGTCATCAGGTCCGCGCCCACCTTGGCCACCCCGAAGTCGCAGATGACCGGCTGCCCGTTCTTGCGCACCATGATGTTTTCCGGCTTCAGGTCCCGGTGGATGACGCCGTCCAGGGCGGTTTCCCCGAAGGTCAGGCGCGCCCGATGGGCGTGCTCCATGCCTTCCAGCACCGCCTGGACGATGGCGATGGTCACCGAAAGCGGGAAGCTCTTGCGCTTTTCCAGGTACTGGCGCAGGCTCAGGCCGTCGATGTACTCCATTTCGATCTGCAACTTGGACGCCGTCTGCGTCACGTCGAACACCTGCACGATGGAGGGATGCTTGAGATGGGCGGAAACCTGCGCCTCCATCTTGAACTTGTTCCGGCGCTTGACGTCCAGCATCATGTCGTGGTGCAGGATCTTGAGCACGCGGAGCTCGCCCAGGGCGATGTGCCGGGCCAGGTAGACCGTGGCGGATGCGCCTTGCCCGAGGAGCTTCACGATGTCGTAACGGGTATCGGTGGCTTCGGAAAGCAGCATGGCGTCAGACCTCTCCTTTGGCCACGGCCTCGATGAGCGCGAAGAACTCCTGCAATCCGCTGCCCATCACCATCCGCTTGGGACCTTCGGGGATGAAGCTTTTCAGCCCTTTCAGGATATACAAGGGGATCTCCACCCGGCCGGAAGCGTGCAATTCGTCGAGGATGGCTTCGTATTCGCCCCGGAAAAAGTAGACCGGAGAGCCTTCGTGATCCTCTTCATCCAGGAGGATTTGCAGCCACGTGGCCACCTCGATGCGCTCGCTGCCGTCGAAGCGGATCTCCAGGGCCTCCTCGGCATTGTCCGGATCGATGCTGCTGTAGGCGATATCGTCCAACACGCGCTGGGCCTGGTTCAGGTTGGGCGGCGACACGAGCAGATGGAACTTTTCCCCATTGCGATCATCCTGGCGCACATGGCAGAGAATGCCGTGATGGCTGAGGTATTTTTCAAGCCGCTCGAGCGAAGCACGTTCCGCGCTGGAGGCGATGGGCACGAAATCATCCATGATACCGTTGGAAAGGTAGATTTTTCAGGTGTTTCCGCCCAAGCGGTGGAAAGGGTGACCGTACTCACCGCGCCGCGCCCGGGGCGCGGTTTTGAGGGGACTCGGGGGAACCCTGCCTCGATTCGCGCGGAATGCCTACCAGGCCGGAGGCCAGGAAAGCTTACGTTCGGTGGAGGAAACCGGCGCCGCGCCCGGGGAAGCCGAGGCCGGGGTTCCCGGAGTCGCTGGAATTCCGGTTCCGAAGGGAACCCCTTTTGCGGCAGGAACTCCCTTTTTGTTCACGTCCCCGCGGTTCACGCCTCCGGCCTTCACGTCCACGGAATCGGCGAACAGGGCATAAGGCTCCTGGATGGCCCAAGGCGCCAGGCTGCCGGGATTCCAGATGCCGTCCCCGTTGCCGTCCCGGAAATAGTCCACCGCGTAGTTGCCCTCCGGAAGGCTGTCCACCGTGAACTCCGGGGCCGCCGGCGTCACGCGGCTGTATTCCCAGCCCGAGGCGACCGCGCGGACCACCAGACGGGAGCCGTAGGCGGAGGGGTCCTGGGCGAACTTCACCGATCCGAGCTTGGCGGCGTCCGCCAGGGAGAAGGTTACGATGGGCGCGGGTTGCGGCGCCTGGGGTTTGGCTTTGCCCAGGGAGTCCTTCTCCGCCGCCGCGGCGGAATCCGGGGGCTTCCAGGCCAGGCTGAGCCGCTGGCCCTTGAGGGGCAAGGCCTGGGAAACCTGCAGGGAGAATTCATGATGGCTCAGGCGGGCCAGGGTCCAGGCCACGGGAAGCGTGTCCGCCTTGACGATCAGGTTCGCGCGCAGCCGGTTCAAGGTCGAATCGGCCAGGAGGCGCGGATAATAGACGGTGAGGGGGCGGCCCGGCAGGAAGTTGTCCACGGTCATGCGGGGCATCTCGCCGGATACTTTGCGCGGGCCCAGGAAGACCGGGTCCGGTTTCGCCGTGTCCGGGGCGCGGTCCACGCGGAACTGGGCCCGGTTCCGGGCCGTATCCGCCAGGTTACCGTACTGATCGCGCAGTCCCGGGCAGGAAGCCACGTACTGGCTGTCCGCGTCCAGGGGAGCGGTCATCAGTTCCACCTCTCCCGTATTGGGGTTGAGGCATACGTCCTGCACCGGCACGGGGGCCCCGCCGAAGGGGGCGCTCTTGGGGCCCAGCCGGCGCACGGCATAGGCCTCGCGGCGCAGGCATTGGGTGGGATGGGGCGGCCGGTTGAACTTGAGGCGCACCGTGCCGTAGGCGAGATTGTTCCGCACGCCTTCCCCCGCCCAATGGGCTTCCGCCAAGCGCACGGGCACGGTGTCGTAGGGCGCCAGGGCCAGGACTTGCGGCTCCCCCCAGGCGGCGGAGACGTCCACGGAAGGGCCGATGGCCAGGGCCTCGGAGCCGGCGTTGGGATTCAGATCGCCGTTGACGTCCTGGAACCCGAGCAGACCGTAACGCCCCGGGCGCAGGCCCTTGAACGAGAAGCGGCCCTGGGAATCGGCCGGGGCGATATAGGCGGGCCGCTCTTTCAGGGGATCCGGCTGGGCGGAAGGGACCACCGCGCTGTCGTTCCGGCGGGTGAGGTGGCGGAAGCGGGCGCGCAGCTCCGCGCCGCGCGGGTACAGGGCCGCGAAGGCCCCGGGCGCGGTCCGCGCCTGGAACACGCCTTCCAATCCTTTCAGCCTTCCCGAGTCCAGGGCGGGTCCGGTCGCGAAGGTCAATTGCAAAGGGCTTTCCAGGGGCTGGCCGTTCAGATCCTTGATGGTTTCCAGGAGGCCCAGGGTATAGGTGGTATTGGAGTCCAGCCCGGCCGCGCTCGTCACTTCCATGGCGTTTCCGGAAAGGCGGACCTTGAGGCGCCGGTCCAGGGGCGGGTTCAGGTAGACCTTGCCGCGCTCGGCGTCGGGCGCCACCCATTCGGAGAAGACGATCCGGGCCTTGAGATCGCGGGGCGCGCCCACGGTATCCGGGGCGGGAAACACCGCGGTTACGTAGGGGCGCTTGGTGTCCGCGGGGCCGCCGGGAGGAGCCTCCATGTGGGCGCAACCGGCGAGCAGCAGGGCCGTCGCCGGGATCGCTGCCGCCGGGAACAAGGTCCGGGAGAGGCGGCGGAGCCTAGTCAATGAGCTTTCCAATCCGGGTCCAGCGGATTTTCCGGGGGATGAGCAGCCAGGACACGGGGTTCAGGAACTTGAATCCCTCGTCCTCGTTGTCGAAGGAGAAGTAGATGATGAGGGCCTTGGCCTTCACGAAATCCTTGGAGAGGAGCCCCCAATAGCGGCTGTCCGAGGAGCGGTCGCGGTTGTCGCCCATCATGAAGTAGCACTTCTTCCTGACGGTGTATTTGGTGGTCCGTTTGCCGTCCAGGATCAGGGAGGCCTTGATGCGGTACCGGTGCCCGCCCTCGTTCCCCTGGCCGATGACGTTCTGGTTGATGAACTCCAGGTAATTGCCCAGGAAATATTCGTTGTTCTCCACCCGCCGGCCCTCGCGGTGGGCCTTGACCGCGGCGCTGTCGGACGGATCGTAGGTCAGGAAGGCGGGCAGATCGTTGGTGCGCAGGAATCCGTAGCGGGCCGCGTCCTGGAACACCTTGAAGGGGATGTTCTCCGCGTGCAGGTACATGGTGCTGCCCTGGAAGAGGCGCTGGAACGGCAGGTTGAGGAGCGCGTACACGGCCCCGTGGGTCTGGTTTTCCGGATCGCCGTTGAAGTAGGGCAGGATGTACCCGTTATCGACGACGGAGTCCCGCATCAGGTCCAGGTGCAATTGCACGTCCGCGTCCGGGTTCTCCTGATAGGCCAGGGAGCGGATCCATACGGCCTGCTTGAGCGGGAGGGTGTCCAGATCGACGGTCTCCCCGGGGGCGGGCAGGCGGTAGTTCAGGCTGTCGCGCAGGGGATCGTAGCCGCGGTTGGCCGCGTACTTGCCTTTGGGCGGCAGGACGAATTCCTTGCCGTCGATGAGGACCTTGGTGCCGGAGACGGTGATGGTCTGCCCGCTCTGGGCGACGCATCGCTTGATGAAATCCTTGGGCATGTACCAGACCAGGCGCCTTTGCCCCTCCTGGGGATGGCGGTCCCAATACAGGTTGCCGAACAGGAACAGGTTGGCCAGGAACTTGTACTTCTCCTTGTCCCCCTCGGGGTATTCCGGATCGCCCGGGTATTTGAAGATGAGCACTTCGCCGGGCTTGGGATCCGCCAGGCCGGGGAGCTTCTTGTGCGAGAAAGGAATGGGGGAACCGTACGCGAACTTCAGCCCCAGCAGGAAATCCCCGACGAGCAGGGAGTCTTCCATGGACGCCGAAGGGATCTTGAAGGCTTGGATGACGAACTGGATGACCACCAGGGCCAGGAGGATGGGAACCAGGATTTCCTTCGCGAAGGTGCGGCCGGCCCCGCTGAGGTTTCCGCCTTCCCCTTTTTTCTGCTCGGCCATCTTTATTACCTTCTTGTGCGTCCGCTGAAACGCGGCCGATCCCAAAATCCGAAAAAAGTCCAACCGATGCTCAAGCAGCACCGCCCGGGATCCCGTGACCTGCGCGTTGCTTCCGGGGGGAATTTTTTTCCCCGCGGCCGGGACTCCGGCACCGGGAAAAAACTTCCTATCGATCGGTGGACTAAGATAAAAACCGGGGGCCGACTTGTCTTGCGCGGCCGGAGAGGTGATTCGTATAATCAGCCTCAAGTGACACCCGTGTCATTCCTGGAAAAGGCGGCCCCGTGCAAGAGCGTCTGAAAATGTATGACGAAGAGCTGGTCAAGGAAATCATGATTTCCACGGCCCTATGCGTGCAGGAACTGCTCATGGACGATCCCCGGGCCGCGCAGGACGACATCTTCGATTTCGTGGAGACCAACTTCCAGCACATCATCACCGAGACGCTGCGGGCCGAAAGGGAACGGGAAATGGCCGGAGACGGCGAAAATCCCACCGCGGACGATGCGGGGCTCCCCGAAGAGCCCTGACCCCCCTCATCCCCCGGTCGAATACTATATTAGCCCATATCCCTGCCCCCAGGGACCCGGAATCGCCATTTCCGGGCGCCGCCCGCGGGGCGAGCGGGGCGGTCCAGCGGGAAGGAAACCACATGTCCGACAGCTTTCTGGAAAAATTGAAGAAATCGGTCTTGGCCGGGGCGCATACCTCCGCCACCAAGATAGAGGAGGCCGCCCGGACCGGTAAGCTCCACCTCGATTTGATGGCCGAGCGCCGGAAACTGGCGCGGGAGTTCACGGAGCTGGGCAAGGAAGCGCACGTTTCCCTGCTGGAGGAGACCGTGGACCGGTTCGCCATGCGCCCCGGGGTCGCCGACATGCAGCGGAACATCGAAAAATACAAGAAGAGCATCGCCGATTTGGAGGCGAGGCTGGGCGCGGCCCAGAAGCGTCCCAGGTAAAACCGTCCCGGGCGCCGTTCCAGGCCGGCCCCGGACATGATCCCGAGCAAAGGAAGCCGGAGCCGATGGACAAGAAGTTCCGGATAAGCTTCTACCCCAAGGACGCCTCCCAGGTCAAGGTGGTCTCCTTGTCCCGGCGCCTCGGCATCCTGGCCGCCGGCGTCCTCCTGCCCCTGGCCGCCTTGGGCGTCTGGCTCCTGGTTTCCGGCGTACTCCACGAACCTTCGCAAACCCGGGCCATGCGCAAGAAGCTGTCCCAGGAGAACGACGCCCTGGAAGACCGCGTGGGCAAGCTGGACGCGGATCTGCGCGGCCTGCGCGGAGAGCTGTCGCGCCTGGAAGAGCAGAAGATCAACGCCCTGATGATCTCCGGGGTGGAATACATGGAGGGCGAAAAGCAGCACAAGTCCTCCAGCCTGTTCTCCTTTTTCCACGGCCTCGCGTCCATGAAAACGGACGTGGACGCCTCCCTGGACCGGGCGCGCGCCATCTCCGCCTACCTGGATTCCACCCTGGAACTGTTGCGGGAAAGGGCCTCCCTGGTGGAGGGGCTCCCCACTTCCACGCCCGTTTCCCCGGAAGCGCTGCCCACGCGGGAGTTCGGGTACAGCCCGGACCCGTTCACGGGCCGCAAGGCATTGCACGCCGGCGTCGATTTCTCCCAGCAGGCCGGCGCCCCCATCTTCGCGGCCGGCGGCGGCATCGTGGCGGACGTGGCGAAGGATCTGCTCTGGGGCAATTGCATCCGCATCGATCACGGGCGCGGCGTCGAGACGTTCTACGCCCATCTCCAGGACCTGGCCGTGAAACGGGGGCAGAAGGTGAGCCGCGGCCAGACCATCGGCACCATGGGGATGACGGGAGTGGCCACGGGCGTGCACCTCCATTACGAACTGACCGTACGCAACGCAAAGGTGGATCCGATGAATTATTTCCTGCCCGAACTGCGCTTGGCCACGGGAACGCAAGGCGTTCCTGCGGGAACGCAAGGCCTTCCTTCGGGAACGGACGTTCCTGCGGCGTCGCAAGGCGCCCATCCGGGAGCGGACGGCAAAGCGGAAGGCATCTGATGGCCGCCCCGGCAGCATCCTCCGCGTCTTCCTCGCCCTCGGCCATAGCCGAAGACATCGTCAGGGACTGTACCGCCATCCGCCGGCGCCTCCACCGGGAGGCCGAACTTTCCGGGCAGGAGCGCAACACCCGCGATCTCGTCCTGGCCGAGCTCGAGGCCGCCGGCCTCGAGACCCGGACCTTCCCGGGCAGCACCGCCGTGGTCGGCCTCTGGCCCGGCCGCGATCGGTCCCGCGCCATCGCCTTCCGCGCGGACATGGACGCGCTCCCCATGGAGGAGGCCTCCGGGCTTCCCTGGGCTTCCCAATCCGTCCAGGCCATGCACGCCTGCGGCCACGACGGCCATACCGGCATCCTCCTGGGGCTGGCCAAGCAATTGGCCCGTTCGGGCCGGACCTATGCCGCCGATATCAAGCTCCTGTTCCAACCCGCCGAAGAGGCGGGCAACGGCGCCAAACAGATGGTGCTGGACGGGGCGTTGGAGTCCCCCCGGGTGGAAGCGGTTTTCGGCCTGCACGGCTGGCCCGATCTGCCCCTCGGCGTCATCGGCGTCCATGGCGGCGCGGTGATGGCCTCGGTCGACAATTTCGAGCTTACCCTCCACGGCAAGGGAGGCCACGGCGCCCAGCCCCATGCGACGGTGGATCCGGTTTTCGCCGCCGCCCAGCTGATCAGCGCCGCCCAGTCCCTGGTCAGCCGCTCCATCGATCCCCTGGACTCGGCCGTGCTCACCTTCGCGCAGGTCCAGGCGGGCCGCACCTTCAATGTCATCCCCGAGGAATGCCTCCTGCGCGGCACCGTACGCTCCCATCACCCGGGCGTGCGGGAACGGCTCAAGGCCGGCCTGGAATCCCTGGCCGTGAACCTATGCCGCGGCCTGGGGCTCGAAGCCCGCCTGCAATGGGTGGAGGGCTGCCCGGCCACCCTCAACGACCCGGCCATGGCCGCCCTGGCCCGCCGCGCCGCGGTGAAGGCCTTCGGCGAATCGAATTGCGTCACGCCCCGCCCCAGCATGGCCGCGGAGGATTTCCCCTTCTTCCTGGAAAAGGCCCCGGGCGCCTACCTGTGGCTTGGCCTGGGTAACGCGCGCGGTTCCCTGCACAATCCGCGGTTCGACTTCAACGACGAGGCTTTGGAAACGGGGATGAGACTGTTTCTGGCTATAATTGAGGAAAAGATGGGCGGAGGGTAGGCGGTGGAGACGGGGGAAGCGGTTGTGATCGGGGTGGATCACGGCGGGAGTACAGGCGAAAGATTTTCGGCAGTCACTCGTCTTCGGTCGGGAGTACAGGCAGATACTCCGTTACCGCGGCTTCGCCCTTCGGAGTCGGGAGTCGGGAGTTGAATACGTAAGATTCTTCGTATTCAACTCCCGACTCCCAGGCGCGCTTCGCGCCGGGTCTCCCGACGTGATGCTCCCCCGAGAGCCAATGCGTCGAGATCCATTGCTCTTTCCCGATCGTCTTTTTGCGGCCTCAGGGAAGGTCTTTCACTCCCGGCCTCACCGCCTGGCGGCGATTCCAGTCCGCGGCGGCGGCCTCGCGCGTCAGGTCGCGGCTTGCGGCGGCGGAGAGCTTGGCGGCGGTTTTGTTCGCCATGGCCAGGGCCCTTGCCGCCGCATGGGCCAGCAGGGAATCCGGTTCCGAGGCGTCCACGATATCGGGCTCCAGGCCGTGCAGATGGTAATCCAGATTGGAGCGGCTGGTGAACTTGAGGAAGGTGACCAGGGCCAGGCCTTTGCCCGGCGTGTTCCGGACCGTCTGGCCCACGCCTTTGCCGTAGGTCCGGACGCCCATCAAGGGCGCATCGGCGCCTTCGCGGACGGATACCAGGAAGATTTCCGAGGCGCTGGCGCTGTGCCGGTTCCCCAGCAACAGGTATTTCCTGCGGCTTCCGTCCGGGGCCTTTTCGCCCACGCCTCCGGAGGTGGCTACGGCGGTGATTTCCGATTCCAGGGGCGCGCCCGCGCTTTCGTCGAAGCGGCGCTGCAATTGGCGGATGATGAGGGTGTCGGCCGGCAGGATCTCGTCGCACATGCGCATGGCCACGTCCAGGGAGCCTCCGCCGTTGTCCCGCAGATCCAGGATGGTCACGGGGAATTTCCGGGTGGCGATCAGGCCGTCGCGCAGCTCCGTGTAGGTGGACTTGGAGTCCACCGTGTTGGGCGTGAAGCCGCTGATGGAGAGATAGCCGACGCCCTGGATGGAATCGATCATCACGGTGGGGAAGGCCACCGGTTCGCGCACCAGGTTGAACGTTCTGGCCCCCTGGGAGCCCGGTCCCGTCACCTCCAGCTTGACGCTCGAACCGGAATCCCCCACGCTGAAACGCTGGAAGCGCTCGATGGCCGAGTCGCCGACGACGGCGGAGTCGTTCACGGCCAGGATGGCCATGCCCGGTTTGAGGCCGGCGCGGCCGGCGGGGGAGTTCGCCACCACTTGCTGGATCAGCACGCTATCTTTGTCCGCGGAAAGCTTGACGGCCACGCCCACGGCGCCTGGCTTGGTGGAAGTATTGATCCGGGTCCAGATGCCCGGGGCCGCCGCGCTGTCGAAATAGTTGGTGAAAGAATCCAGGGCGTGCACGCGCTGGAACAGGGTGGGGGTCCCTTCCCCCAGGCCGGCGGTATCGGGCAGGGCCCCGGCGAACAGGAAGTCGGCCTTGAGCAGGAAGTAATTCCATTTGAACTCGAGGCTGGGGTTCCAGGATCCGAAGCGTTGGCGGGTCAGGCGGTACTGGACCACCTTGCGGGAGACGTGGTCCTTCACGTTCACGGGTTTGAGGGTCTCCGGGGATCCGACGGCGCCGGCCCTCATGGAAGTGTCGAGCAAGGGCCGGTACAGGGTCACTATGCTGTCCGCCGCGGCCCCGGCGGGATACAGAGTGTCCAAATCGGCGCTGCGATACGTCTGCCCCGTGTAGGCGGGGCCGGGGTATTTGGAATCGAAAATGCAGCCGGCCAGCCAAACGGCCAGGCTGAAAACCGGCAGGACGGCGCTTTTCAAGGGAATGTTCCGGAGGGAAAAAGGTTGAGAGGGCATGGATTCCAATTATAATCCCGGATCGGGGTCTTGCCCCGGAATCTTGCGGCTTGGAAGAATTCCAAAATCCGTTTCCGGAATCCCTCGATTCGGCCCCGGGAGGGTTGTTTCTCAAAAAACTCAAACAGGATGGCAAAAAAATATTTGGCGATTTCAAGCTAAATTCGCCTATAAAAAGTCAAATATATGTAATAACTTTCTTATCGGGTTGAAATTTCTTCCAAATTTATTATCTTTTACCCTCATAGAGGGGACCGTATGCCCTTTACCAGCGACAGGACCCGGCCACATGCAACTACCTAAGTACAAAAAAAAGAAACGCATCAAACTTAAGATTTGCCAGGAACCCGGCTGCGCCAGGGAGTTCTGGGGACATCCCATCGCGAAATATTGCGAGCTGCACCGGGATATCAAGCAGCGCGCCAAGCATAAGAAGGAATTCGAAAGCGTCGACGTCAAGAACATGGTGTTCAAGCACAATTACACCGAGGTGCTCGACCTGGAATTCTGCTGCTGCCTGTACGGGTGCGAAACCAAGTACATCGTAAAAGTGTTCCCGAAGCAATTCGTCTATCCCCGCTATTGCCTCGAGCACCGCAACGATTTCCGCCGCGCCAATTTCATCCGCATGCAGAAGCGCAAGACCCGCACTTTCGCCTCGACGCGCTGATACCTATCGCAGGACGAGGGGCGAAAGCGTTCGCCCCCCGCTCCGGTAATAATACAGGCCCGCTTTCGCGGGCTTCCCCGTTCCATCCATCAGATCCCAGGACCATAGCGGCGCGTCCGGCGTGAACTCCATGGTCCGGATCAGGCGCCCGTCCTCGCCGTAGACGCTGACCGCCGCCGCCGCGGGAAGGCGCGAGAACAGCAGCCGATCCGCGGTCCCGGTGCGCCGCAGGGGGTTGGGATAGGCGAACAAGCGGCCGGACGCCACGCTTTGGAAGGCCCGCACTTCGGCTTGCGAGGTCCTGGTCAGGGAGGCGTTCGCCAGCATCAGCAGGATCTCCTTCCCGGCGCTTCCGGAGGGCGGAAGCGGAAAGGGCGCGGACCCGGGGAACTCCACCCGGCTCGAGTCCCCGCCCAGCGCCGCCAGCACGGGCACCAGCTTGGCATCCCCGACGAACAGGGCCTTCCCGCCCGCATCCGATCCGGCGGGGAGCCAGGCGCCGATGGTCCAGGGCGGCTGGGGATCGGTCCGGATTGCCGCGGTCCCGCCCAAGTCCAAGGCGGCCGCGCGCAGTCCGGGCCACAGGCCCATGTCCGGGGAGAAAAGGGGGAAAGGCGCCGGCTGCGTCCTGCCGCTGAAGGCGAGCTGGGCGGCGAAACCGGAATAGAGGGCTTCCGTCGTCCTTCCGCGCGCCGCGAAAAGGGCGGGCAGGGCGTCCCGGATATCGTTGCCGTCGGCTTCCAGGCGCGCCCACACGCCCACGTCGAAATCCTCCCCGAGTTCCCGCGTCAGGTAGACGTGGAAGATGCCGTTGCCGTACAGGCTGTTGGCCGTGCTTTCCCGATCCGGATACGAGAACATGCCGACGTTCCCCAGGTCCCGGAAATAGCCGGGCAGGTATTGCAGGTAATCGTTGATCTCCGGCGCGATGCGTTCCTCCATGCCCACCGCGCCCGTCTCGTACCATACGTGGAAGTCCCGGGGATCGGGCGTGTAGGCGAACTGCACCGCGTGGTAGAACTCGTGGGAGGCCGTGACCTTGAGGCCGGCCTCCCATTCCGCCCCGTAGTTGTGGACCAGGCGCCCGCCGGCGTCGCAGGCGGCGGGATAGCAGCTCTTCAGGCTGTCCCCGACCGGGATATCCCCGCCGGGATCCAGACGGGAATTGAAAAGGAAATCGTTCTCGAAAAGCATTCCGCCCCGGGCGGGCTGGAAGGTCAAGGCATAGGTCTCCGGACGGAGCGGAAAGGGGTCGTCGCTTTCCTCCACGGCGCGGACCACGTCCGCGATGTCGACGGCGTATTTGCCGCCCGCGCGGGCGGGCGCGCGGTAGAAACCGGAGGGCACGGTGATGCCCGGGGCTTTCATCCCCAGGCTCCCGACATAGTAGCCGCGGGCGCTTTCCAGATAGCCCGCCAAGGCGATCGCGTAGGCCGGCTGGGGGGCGCCCAAGCGATCCAGTCCCGCGATGACCGCGGAATCGCGCGCGGCGGTCCCGGGCGCCGCCGCCGCGGAGGCGTACAGGGAATCGACCAGCCGCAGCAGGACCGAGTCGGCCGGGACGGTTTTGATCCGGTGGATGCCGCGCAGGGAATAATGCAGGACGAAGTGTCCGGTTTCCAGGGTGCGGTAGGGAGGCGGGATGGCGGCCCCGCGCTTCGCGGTCGCGCGCTCCGCGGCCCCGAGCCTCGCGGATTCGGCCGCGCGGCCCCCCTGATGTTCCTGCCGGTACCGGAACCATTGCGCCGTGCCGCAGCGGTGGGTTTCCGCCCGCGCGGGAAGGCTGGCCAGGACCCAGAGCAACGGGACCATGCGCTTGCGGAGGGGGGCGATCATGTCCGGGAAGATAGGCATTTCCGGAGGCGGGGGGACGAGGGAGCGGCCGCGGCCGCCGGAGGGTCAGCCCGCGGCGCCTTTCCCGAACTGGGGCAGCAGCTTCTTCAACTTTTCCCAGGGAAAAGGCTTCTGCAGCACCCCCAGGACGTTGAATTCCTTCACGGCCTGGATGCGTGCCGCGTCGTCCATTCCCGTCACCACCACGATGGGGAGGAGCGGGTCGATGGTCTTGAGGGCTTCCAGGGTACGGAGGCCGTCCATCTCGGGCATGTTGAGATCGAGGATGAGGGCGTCGTACTTGCCCTTCTGGATCTTGCGCAAGGCGTCCAGCCCGTCCGCGGCGAACTCCGAGGCGATGCCGTGGGCGCGCAGCATGTCGCCCAGCGTGGCGCGGATCTTCTCTTCGTCGTCGGCCACCAGGAAGCGGATCCCCCCGCTCCCGGAGCGGCCGGAAGCCTTGCCGTTTTCCCGGAAGTCCAGGTGTTCCAGCAGGTACTTGGGCGGATACAGCTCCCCCATCAGGCCCTTCGCGCGGATCTGATCGATCATGTCGAATACGGGAGTGTTGCTTTCCAGGGTCCCCATGATGACCGCCCCTTTGGCGGAAAGGCGGGCCAGGCCCGCCAGGCCGTCCTCGTCGGTGAGCATGCCGGAGAGCACCACCACGGCGCAGGGATTGGGCAGGGCGGCCGCGGCGGAGAACAGCAGGTCCAGGCACAGGCGGGCCTTGCCCGGGACCTCGGCGGCGATGAGCTTGTCGCCTTCGAACGCGTAGCTGCGCTCGTTGGGCAGGAAGTGGATGGCGCCGGCCTGCAATTGCAAGGTGTGCCCGGCCACCAGGATCTTGCGGTTCACCTCTTCACGCAGGCATTCCACCAGCACGTCCAGCAGGCCCGCGCCGGCCATGCGCTGGATCACCACGTAGGCGACGTCCTCCCTGAGGTTCCCGGACAGGAGCGGGGAGAGCATGCGCGGCCCGCCGATGGAGGAGAGAATGAAGCAGATCTTCAGCATGGCGCGCCCTAGTCCTTGGCTCCCATGCCTTTGAAGAAATCGCCGCCCTTGTCGTCCACCACCACGAAGGCGGGGAAGTCCTTGACCCAGATGCGGCGGACGGCCTCCATGCCGAGATCGGCGAAGTCGACGATTTCCACCTTGAGGATGTTCTCCTGGGCGAGTATGGCGGCGGGGCCGCCGATGGATCCCAGGTAGAAGCCGCCATGCTTGGCGCAGGCCTCGCGCACCACGGGGGAGCGGTTGCCTTTGGCGAGCATGACCAGGCTGCCGCCCTTGGCCATGAACTCGTCCACGTAGCCGTCCATGCGGCCGGCGGTGGTGGGGCCGAAGCTGCCGGAGGCCATGCCTTCCGGCGTCTTGGCGGGGCCGGCATAGTACACGGGATGATCCTTGAGCCATTGGGGCATGGGGCTCCCGGCGTCCAGCATCTGCTTGATGCGCGCATGGGCCACGTCGCGCGCCACGATCAGGGGGCCCGAGAGGCTCAGGCGCGTCTTGATGGGATGGCGGGAGAGTTCCGCGCGGATCTCCGCCATGGGCCGGTTGAGATCGATGGCGACGGGCTTGGCGTCCGCGCCGGCGCCGGCGGGAGGCAGGAAGCGGGCGGGATCGGTTTCCAATTGCTCCAGGAAGATGCCTTCCCGGGTGATCTTGGCCTTGATGTTGCGGTCCGCGCTGCAGCTGACGCCGATGCCGACCGGGCACGAGGCGGCGTGGCGGGGCAGGCGCAGCACCCGCACGTCGTGCACGAAATACTTGCCGCCGAATTGCGCGCCGATGCGGCTCTCCTGGGCCAGCCGCACGATGCGCTCCTCCCAGGCCGGATCCCGGAAGGCCTGGCCGGACCCGGTGCCGGTAACGGGCAGGTTATCGTAGTAGCCGGCCGAGGCCAGCTTGACCGCCTTGAGGGCGGCTTCCGCCGAGGTCCCGCCGATGACGACGGCGAGATGGTAGGGCGGGCAGGCCGCGGTCCCCAGGGAGAAGAGTTTCTCCCGCAGGAACTTCTCCAGGGATTTCTCGTTGAGCAGGGACTTGGTTTCCTGGAAGAGGAAGGTCTTGTTGGCGGAACCGCCGCCTTTGGCCAGGAACAGGAAATGGTATTCGTCCCCCTGCCCGGCGTGGATGTCGATCTGGGCCGGCAGGTTGCTGCCGGTGTTCTTCTCCTCGAACATGGAGACCGGGGCCATCTGCGAATAGCGCAGGTTCTCGTCCCGGTAGGTGCGGAAGATGCCTTCCTCGAGCGCCGCTTCGTCAACCCCGCCGGTCCAGACCGCCTCGCCCTTCTCGCCGATCACGATGGCGGTGCCCGTGTCCTGGCAGGAGGGCAATTGGCCTTTGGCCGCGATCACGGCGTTCTTGAGGAGGGTGTCCGCCACGAACCGATCGTTGTCGGAAGCCTCCGGATCGTCCAGGATGGCCCTGAGCTTGGCCAGATGCGCGGACCGCAGCAGGAAGTTCACGTCCGTGAAGGCGGCCTGTGCCAGCTTCCTGAGGCCTTCCGGTTCCACGCGCAGTACGTCCTTGCCGCCGAAACGCTCCACGGAAACGTGTTCGGAGGTGAGCAGTCGGTACCGGGTCCCGTCGGGGCCCAGCGGAAAAGGGGTCTGATATCGGTATTCCGGCATGGGGGGGAATTTAGCAAATTCGGGGCCCCGGGCGGAAACCCCCTCGAACGGTAACAATCGGTCCGGCCGGGCGCGTCAGATAAGCAGAACGGACGGCGGAGCCCCCTGGCGCGCCGGCCGCCCATACCGCGAACCCTGAGGTAACGAAGATGTTTCCCTGGCTGCCCAAAGCCGTTTCGCCCGGCCTTTGCCTGGCTTCGATCCTGTGCGTCACGGCCCTTCCCGCGCGGGCGGCGGAGCCCGCCCGTCCGCGCCCGCAAGCGGCGGACCCTTTCCTGGCGGCCATGCTGGGCGCCCTGCCGCTGATGAGCGGATTCTATCTCACCTCCACGCCCCAGAAAGGGGCCGTGTTCACCCTGGCCGACGCCATGCTGATCGGCACCATCGTCATGATCCGTTCCGACGAGAACGTTCCGCCCAAGGACGCCTCCGTTTACTTCTACCTGCTGGGGGCCGTCAACGCGGCGGACCTGGCGCTCTCCGTATTGCAGGCCCGCAGCGACGCGGCCGCGCGCCTTTCCGTCACCCTGAACCCGCCGGACAAGCCAGGTTTCCGCCTGGGCTGGCGCTTTTAACCAAGGAGTCACCATGTCGTTCCATACCAAACTCGCCGGAGCCTTCGCCCTGCTCGTCCTGGGGGCGCTCCCCGCCGCCGCCCGGACGGGAGATGCATCCGGCCCCATGCCCCGGGAAGAAGCCGAGACCGCGGTGGAGCCGGCGGATCCCGGTTCCCGGGCCGGGACGGCCGGCGTCCCCGCCCCCGGCCAGCAGAACTATTGGGGCTTCGGGTTCGGGTACGTGTTCAACCGCATCCCCATCTCCCTGTCCACCTTCAACGTGCCGATTTCGGATCTGTGGTACAGCCATATCTTCGGCGATCCGGGCGAGAAGACCCGCGTGGCCGGGACCCTCGGCTTCTACGGTTTCCAATTGCTGCTCCCCGTCCCCAAAGCCTCCCTGGACCTGTACTTCGGCAAGCCCTCGGAAGACATCCAGTTCAAGGGCGGCGTGGGGGGATTCTACGACGTTTCGGTGGGCGGGCACGGAGGCGTCGCGGCAGACGTCGGCGTGGTGCTGAAGAACCGCGTGGACGTTTCCTTCATGGCAGTGCCCTTGGGCACGGACTCCAAGCGGTCCTACTCGGAGTTCATGGGGCTGGAGACCAAGGAGGAGGCCGCGGAGACGCGCGCCGCCGCCCACGGCCATTACGTGGAGCTTCCGTACTATGCCGTGAAGGTGGGGCTGCGCTTCTAGCAGGGCGTTGAAAAAGTCCCCGCGAGGCCAAAGACCGTGCGAGCGGGCCGAAGGCGCCGATGATGCCGAAATCCGGCACCCGGTTCAGGCCGAGTTCCGGGCGGCGTTGATGTTGGCGGCCATGGATTTGACCACCATCTTGGCATAGGCCTCGAGCGCGCCCTTGGGATGCGCCTCCGGGTTCTTCCGCACCGCTTTCACCATCCCCATGGCGTATTGCTGGATCACCAGCAAGGGCAGGATGATGCTTTCCCGGAGATGGATGGATTCGCGCACCGCCAGGTTGTTCTCCATCAGTTTCTGCTGGCCGGTGACTTCCTTCAGCAGGACCTTGGCCTCGGTGGCCTCCTTGAAGATGCGGCGCCAGAACCGGGAGTACTTGCGATCCTTTTCCAGGTAGCGCGTCAGCGGGAAATAGGACTTGGAAAGGCTCATCATGGCGTTCTCGACCAGGGTGCGGAAGAACAGGGAGGACCGGTAGAGTTCCTCCAGGCGGCGCTTGCCGCCGCCGGGACGGCGGGTGGCGAAGAGTTTGGCGAGGCCCACCCCGACCCCGTAGAAGCCCGGGATGTTCTGCTTCATCTGGCTCCACGCGCCCACGAACGGGATGGCGCGCAGATCCTCGAAGCGGAGCGAGGCGGATTTGCGCCGCGTCGGCCGGCTGGCGATGTTCAGCATGTTGTAATAGCTGAGCGGCGTCATCTCTTCGAGGTAGGGAAGGAAGAGCGGGTCCTGGCGGAAACGGAGGTACGCGTCGAGGCTGTGCTCCGAGAGGCGATCCAGGAGGCGGATGTCCTCCGGGGACAGGTCCGGGGAATCGGGCGGGAACAGTTTGTCCTCCAGGCCCGCGGTGAGCAATTGCTCCACGTTGAAGCGCGCGGCTTCGGGCGTGCCGAAGTTCGAGCTGATGGTCTGGCCCTGGATGGTGAGCTGGATCTCCCCGTGCTCGATGTCCGCGCCCAGGGAGCGGTAGAACTTGTGGGTGTTGCCGCCGCCGCGGGCGGGCGGGCCTCCGCGGCCGTCGAAGAAGGTCACGCGCACGCCGGCCTCCCGGGACACGCGGGTGAGGTCGCGCTTGGCCTTGTGGATGGACCAGTTGGCGGTGATGTAGCCGCCGTCCTTGGTGCCGTCCGAGAAGCCGAGCATGATGGTCTGCGACCCGCCGCGCCGCGCCAGGTGCTCCGCGTAGGCGGGCAGGGCGTACAGCCTGCGCATGATGGCTTCGGCATGCTTCAGATCGTCGATGGTCTCGAAGAGCGGGACGATGTCCAGGGGGATCTGGCCGGGCGCGCATCCCGCCATGCGGGCGAGCACCATCACTTCGAGCACGTTCAGGGCCGAGTTGGATTGGCTGATGACGTAGCGGCTGAGGCCGCGTTCTCCGTTGGACTTCTGGATGGACCAGGCCACGGACAGGGAGACCAGGGTATCCAGGGCCAGCGGTTCGATTTCCAGCGTGCCGAAATCGGCCCTGAGGTCGGGCGCGCGCAGGCATTTTTCCAGGAAAGCCAGCTTGCCTTCGCCGGTCAGGCCCGCATAGCCTTTCATCTCCGAGCGCAGCTCCGCGGCCTCCCGGGCGGCGGCGACGGCGTCCGCATTCTCTTCCCCGCCCCTGGGCCAGCTGCCCTTGCGCTGGGGCCTTTCCGCGGGAACCCCATGGCCTTGGGCCAGGCACGAGAAGATCTCTTCGAGGGCGGCGGCATGGACGCGGCTGTCCTGCCGCAGGTCCAGGGCCGCGAAATGGAATCCGAAAGTCTGCACCTTGTATATGAATTCGTCCAGCCGGTCCACGAACAGGCCCTGGTGGTTTTCCGTGATCTCTTTGCGCAGGGGCCTGAGATCGCGGATGAGATCTTCCGGGGACGCGTACCCGTTGGGGCCCTGGGCCAGGGTTTCCTCGAGCCTGTCCCGCATGGCGTGCAAGCGCTGGATTACGCCGTCGAAGGTGAGCCGGCCCAGGAGCTTTTCCACGTCCAGGAGGTACTGGTTCAGAATGCTCGCCTTGAGCGCCTGCGCCACCTTCATGGTGACGTCCGAGGTGACATAGGGGTTGCCGTCCCGGTCGCCTCCGGGCCAGAACCCCAGTTCCACCTTGGGCCCGTGCAGGAACGGATCCTGCCGGTCGTCGGCCAGGGCCGCCACCAGGCGGTCCGAGATGGCGGGCAGGGTGCGGTAGAAGATGTGCTCCAGGTACCAGATCAGGCTGCGGGCCTCTTCCAGGGGAGTGGGCCGCTGGCGGTTCTGGAACCGGGTCTTGCCCATCTGCAGGAGCAGATCGTTGATCACGGGCAATTGATCCCGGCTGATGGCCTCGCTCAGATCGGTGATGATGCCGAGGATGGAATCCGGGTAGAACTGGGTGGGATGGGCGGTGAGGACGATGCGGATCTTGTAGTCCTCCAGCACCCCGTCCAGCAGATCGCGCTTGCGCTGATCCTGCACGCGCGCCAGGAAATGGGCCAGGCTGCCCGGTCCGCCCACGTCGTTGACCTTGGAAAAGGCCGCGTCCTCCAGGGCGTCGAAAAGCACCACCTGGCGTTCCACCAACTGGAGGAACTTGAACAGGAACTTCAACTTGGCTTCGAAGCCTATCTTTCCCGGCCGCTCCCTGAAGAACTGCTCCACGATCTCGGCCGGGGATTTGCCGGCCTGCAGCTTCTCCCGGCAGGCCTTGGCGAACAGGGGCAACTGCACGCCCGTATCGGCGAGGTCCTCGAAGGGCAGGCCCAGGAACAGCCCGTTGTACAGCTGGTATTTCATCGCCACCAGTTCGTTGAAAGCCTGCAGCCTGGGATCCATGCGGGTCATGGGGAACCTCCGTCCGTTTCCCCGCCGGCGCTCCCGGGGACGCTGCCGGGAGCCCCGGGGGAATAGGGCTTGGGCTTGATCCCCAGGAGGACGCCCTCCCGGCGCATCTTGACGAGCCGCTCGCGGTAGATCTTCTCCAACTCGGGGTTCCGCACCAGGGCCTCGACGGCCCGCCGGGACCGGGCTTCGCTGAAGCGGGTCTGCAGGATCTCGTACCCCTCGCCGAAAAGCCAATTGCAAAGCAGCGCCGTGGAGGCGGGCTCCTTGCCCCCCTTCCCGTCCTCCACGAACACCAGGGTCACCTGGTTGCGGAAATCGCCGGGCTGGATCAGGTATTGATCGTCCACGATGTAGCCGTCCCCGGCGATGCGCATGGAAGGGAAATCCTCCTTGCCCAGCTCTCCCGGGAACATTTCCTGGTAGGCGACGCTGTATCCCTGCTCGGCGAGCCGGATCAGCTCGAAGCGCAAAGCCTGGCGGGCCCGGTCCCGGCGGAGTTCCCGCTCGGTTTCGGAAAAGCCTTGCAGGTAGGCGTCCAGCCCGGGTTCGAAATCCTCGTCGGGCAGGTTCTTGCCGTGGCCGGCGAGCACGTTCCAATGCTCCAGGTCCAGCCAGATCATGGGCCGGGCCTTGAGGCCCGGGTCCGGGCTGATGAACTCCAGCAGGATGTGCCCGCCGGTCCGCAAGCGATCGGTTTCGTAATGCTCCACCACGCCGTATTCCCGCCCGGCCTTGTCCTTGAGGAGGAATTGGGGCCTGGGGGCCGTTCCGGCGATCATGTAAAAGGGTTTTAGGGACATGAGGATCCTGATGGGAGCGATGCTACCGGGGAACGCCGCCCATAGGGGAACGGTGCCGCATCCGTCGGGAAAGTTATAAATTTTCGGATATCCCTGAAATCGGCGGACCATGGCCCTGCAACGATTGAATCCCCTGTACAGGCGCGCCAAGGCCGCTTTCCCCGCGGTCGCCTTCTTCGGCGGTTTCCTCTGGGACGCGGGTACCTTGGGGCGTTCCATCCAATCCCTGGACCTGTTCATCCTGCTGGGGTACCTGGCCGCGGCGGGCGGCATCCTGGTCTGGATGGGCCGGAGGGGAACGATGCGTGGACCGTCGTCTCCGCATCCCGCGCCCTCCGATGCCGCCGGCGCGACCCCGGCCGAAGCTCCGGCCTCCGCCCGGATCCTCGCCTGGATGCGCGAGGACGGGCCGGCCTTCGCCCTGCAGTTCCTTTTCGGCAGCCTGTTCAGCGCCCTGGTCATCTTCTATTTCCTCAGCTCCAGCTACCTTCCCGGTTTCCTGCTGGTCCTGGCCCTGGTCGCGCTGCTGGTGCTGAACGAATTCCTGGAAAGCCATTACCACCGCTTCACCATCACCTGGACCCTGTTCGGCGTCTGCGCCATCCTGTTCTTCAACTTCGCCCTGCCCCACCTGATCCACAGCATCCATCCCCTCTGGTTCTTCGTCAGCACCGCGGCCGGCGTGGGGCTCGTGTACGGGCTCAAGGCCCTGTCCCCCAAGGCGCGCGGATCCCTGCGGCCCATCCAGGCGGCGGCCGGCGCGCTCGTCCTGCTGTACCTGGCCAATGCCATCCCGCCGGTGCCCCTGGTGAAGAAGAACATCGTCATCTGCCGCAACCTGGAACGGGTGCAGGGACGGTACGTGGGGGAAATGCAGAAACCGCCCTTCTACTCCTTCTGGCGCGCTTCGGAATCCGTGGTGCGCCAGCGGAACGGCGAGAAGGTCTTCTGCTTCACGTCCGTATTCCTGCCCACGGGCATCCGATGCACGCTCTACCATAGGTGGAGATATGCCGATCCCGGCAAGAAGGAATGGGTGGAAACCTCGCGCATCGGATTCCCCATCAGCGGGGGACGCAGGGACGGCTTCCGGGGCTATACCTACAAGCGCAACCTGGACCCGGGACGCTGGGAAGTGCGGGTGGAAACCGAGTCCGGACGGGTCCTGGGCACCGTCCATTTCCGCGCCGAGGCCTCATCCGACAGCGCCATGGAATTCAAAAAATTGACCTTGGAGTGACACGTTTGAAGCGTAAACGCCATCGCAATCCTCTACATTCGCATAACATGCACGGAAATCGTTCCCCGAAAGGAAACATTTGCGTTTCCCGAAAACCTTATTCCGGGTATCTTAAGCGGAAATGAAAACGATTCTGCTCGTCGAGGACGAAGACATGCTGCGCGGCCTGATCCGGGAACTGCTCGAGATCAAGGGCTACGCCGTGCTGGAAGCGTCCCAGGGGATCGAGGCCCTGGAGGTGCTCCGGGATCATGGGAGCCCCGTGGACCTGGTCCTCACCGACGTGGTGATGCCCCATATGAGCGGATCGGACCTGGTGGAACGGCTCCGCAAAGAGCACGCTTCCATGAAGGTGATTTTCATGTCGGGCTATACGGGCGCGAACAACGCGGCCATCCACAAGTCCCTGGAAATGCCCGGAGTCGCGTTCTTGCAGAAACCGTTCCGCCTGAACGCTTTGATCACCCAGGTGGAGGATCTGCTCCAGGCCGCCGGTTGACCCCGCGGTCCCCTCCGCGCTTGATCTTTTTTTTAGGCCGGAAACCGCTCCTTGGCCATGGCAGGCCGAAAGGAGATGGGGTATTTTGGAAGCATGCCGGACATCTTCTCCTACACCAGCTATGCCAGATTCATCCGGGATTTCTATGCCGAGAAGAAGCGGGAGAACCCGAAATTCTCCTATGAAATGCTCTCCCGCAGGGCGGGGTTCAAGTCCCGGTCCAATCTGATCGAGGTGTCCGCGGGAAAGAAAGAGCTGTCCAAGTCCAAGATATTCAGCATGGCGCAGGCCCTGCATCTGGGACCCAAGGAAAGCGAATTCTTCGAGTCCCTGGTCCATTTCAACCATGCCCGCACCCTCAAGGAAAGGGAGTTCCATCTCCGCAAGCTGGGAACGTTGGCGGGCAAGTCCATCGGCCGTCTCATCGGGGAGGGGCAGTTCGCCTATTTTTCGGAATGGTACCATCCCGTCCTCCGCGAGCTGGTCTGCATGCGCTCTTTCACCGGGGACATGGGCCGATTGGGGAAATCGCTGCATCCTCCCATCACGGCGAAGCAGGCCAAGGAAAGCGTCGAGCTGCTGCTCCGCTTGGGGCTCCTGGAGAAAACCGCCCAGGGCAGGTACCGCCAGGCGGACGGGGCCCTGCAGACCGAAGACGAACTCACCTCGTTCATCATCCTCCGTTACCAGAAAGAGAACCTGCGCCTGGCCGAAGAAGCCTTGGACGGGATCGCTCCCCGGCACAGGGACATTTCGACCTTCACCGCGGGGGTTTCCGAAGCCTGTTTCCTGACCGTCAAAAAGGAACTCCAGGCCTTCCGGAAGCATCTCGCGAAAATCGTGGACAAGGATGAAGGCCAGGACCGCGTATACCAATTGAACCTCCAGTTCTTTCCGGTTTCCGGAGTCGCGCAGGGAGAGACCTAGATGCCCCGTTTTATCCGGACTCGCTCCATCTCGCTCCGTTTCGCCGCGGCGCTTCTCGCTGCGGCCCTTCCCTTCCTGGCCGGATGCACCGAGGATCGCCTCGCCGGCAGCACCACCACCGGCAACACCGGTAAGGGGACCATTTCGGGCCGGCTGCTCAGCGCCGAGGGCAAGGCGGTGGCCAATGCCAAGGTGCGCGTGGTGGCCGTCGATCACAACCCGGGACCCGGCGGCGCGGCCGCAGGCGATATCGAGGACGTGGCGGTGACGGGGGCGGACGGCACCTTCAGGACCGATTCCCTGGCCGATGGGCGCTACAACCTGTTGGGGGACAAGGACGGCAACCTCTCCTTCCACGATTCCGTGGCCGTGGCGAGCGATTCCTCCACCCGCCTGGCGGCCGGCGATACGCTCAGGCCTCCGGGATCGGTTTCCGGAGCGGTCCGCCTGCGGCCCGGCCATGACAGCCGCACGGTGTTCCTCATCCTGTTGGGGACCACCACCTTGGCCGTGCCCAGGGATTCCACCGGGAATTTCCGCCTGGGGAACCTGGCCGAAGGGGTGTACCGATTGCGCGTGCTGAGCACCCTGGACGCCTACGTTCCCCTGGATACGGTCGTCACCGTCCGTTCCGGGATCGACGGCATCCTCGCGGACACGTTGCGCCTGGCCTATCTACCCCAGCCGACCGGCGAGGTCCCGATCGTCGACGACGTTTCCATCGCCTATGACACCACCAAGATGGCCGCCGCCCTGACCTGGAAGAAGAAGGACGCCTCCCGGGTGGCCGCTTACAACGTGTACCGGATGCACCCGGACTCGGCGTACATCCGGTTGAACGCGGTTCCCGTGACGGATACGGCCTACGTGGACGACTGGCGGTCCGGTCTCCAACCCGGCGGGATCTACCGCTATACCGTGTCGGCCATCGATCTCCAGGGGTACGAGGGCCGCAAGGGAGACCCGGCCGTCCTGACCGCCGCGGCCCGGTTCAAGGTGGAGATAGCGGTTTTCGGGAGCGATTGCGGCGCGGGCAAATGCAATTACGACATCGATCCGCTGGGCGATCTGTGGGTGTCCGAGATCAACGGCGCCGTGGTCCGCCATCGTTACGGGGGGGTGGACACCAAGTGGTTCGATCCGCTTTCCCCGGCCTCACCGTACCGGCAAATCCGCATCGACGCCGCGGAGAACGTCTATCTGATGTACCGGAATCCCCTGCGGGTGGCCAAATACGATGAAGCCGGGAAATCCCTCTGGGTCACGCCCCTTCCCTTCGCGCGGGACGTGTCCTTCACCCTCCACCTGGGCGGCGATTCCGCATACGTCTGGGCCGAAGAGGAGCGGATCATGACCTATCTCGGCCCGAAGGGGAATATCCTGGGACGGGATACCCTGCTGCGGTCCTACTCCCCTCCCACCGGACTATCCTACCCTGCCTACAAGCCGGGGATCGGTTTCTTCACCAATACCTCGGACGGCATCCAATTCCTCGATCGGGAAGGCCGGGTCACCTCGGTCTGGAAACCGGAAACCCGGGAATACCTGCGCGACTTCACCCGCGACGCGGCGGGACGCTGGTACGTGTCCTGGACCTCCGGAATCGTGGACCTGTTCACCCCCGATCACGTCTTGTTGGAATCCATCCTCGCGGGCGGCTCGGGCGATCTCCATTTCTGGAACGGAGCGGTGTACATGCAATGCTTCCCGGGACATCAGACGTTGAAGTTGCTGCCGGGGATGTGAAGAGGCGTGCGCGGGGGTGGATTTGTGCGGATTGGGGGGGGAACAGTGCGTCGGGTGGCGTTTCGTCAGGCATCGGGTGTAAAGAAAAAGAGGGAGCATGCGGGTCATGCTCAGTCGTCGCTCCGGGACCAACTCTTCTAAGGGTCCGTTAAGAAATAACTGAAGCAGTTCGCCGCCCATCTGAGGGCCATCTTGGCCCGATCGTCAATCGCAAAACCTTCGACATAGCGCTGCTATGCCTCAGGTTTTGCTCAATCCGATCGGGCCAATCTGACCCC
>DATENA010000166.1:0-11495 GCA_035275285.1 Fibrobacteria bacterium
CTTAGACGGGGTCAAAATGCCTCCAATCCTATATCGGTTGTACTCCCTGCCAGGGTGGAAGCCAAAAAAGTTAGTTTAGGCAATCCCGCCGTGCCGGGGTTGCTTACTCTTAAGCGAAAATAATTAGTATGGCTTGCTGCGCAATGGAGGAAGTTTGATCCAACCTGATAATGAGGCCGCCCCGGAAACGAATGTGGCCGCCCCGGAAACGGCCGGCCGATTCCCCTTGCCCGCGCGCCAGGAGAACGTTCTTCTATACGTGCTGGCCGCCATCCAGTTCACCCATATCCTGGATTTCATGATCGTGATGCCTTTGGGTCCCCGCTTGATGGAGATCTTCCGCATCACGCCTTCGCAGTTCGGGCTGATCGTGTCCACCTATACCTTCAGCGCCGGCCTGTTCGGCCTGGTGGCCGCCTGGTTCCTGGACCGCTTCGACCGCAAGGCGGCCTTGCTCTGCCTCTACTCCGGGTTCGCGCTGGGCACGCTGGCTTGCGCCCTGGCCCCCAGCTATGCCTTCCTGGTGGCCGCGCGGTTCCTGGCGGGCGGATTCGGAGGGGTCACCTCGGCGGTGATCCTCGCCGTGATCGGGGACGCCATTCCGCCCCAGCGGCGCGGCGCGGCCATGGGCACCCTGTTCTCCTCCTTTTCGCTGGCGTCCATCGCGGGCGTGCCCGCGGGCCTGTTCCTGGCCAACCATCTGGGCTGGCACGCGCCCTTCTTCCTGCTCGCGGGCCTCAGCGCGGCCATCGCCGTCATGGCCGCCAACGTGCTCCCTTCCATGCGCGATCACCAGGCCCGGGTGAAGGAAAAGCCCTGGGAAGAGATGAAGGTCATCCTCGGCCGGGCGAACCACTGGCGCGCCTTCGCGCTGACCGTTTTCATGACCATGGCCGGCTTCCTCATCGTCCCTTATCTCAGCCCTTCCCTGGTGGCCAATGTGGGCCTGACCAACGAACAGCTTCCCCTCATCTACCTGTGCGGCGGCGCCGTGACCTTCTTCTCCATGCGCTGGTTCGGGAAGATCTCCGATCGCCTGGGCCTGCTGCGCGTATTCACCGCCCTCAGCGTCATCGCCGTATTCCCCATCCTCATCATCAGCCATCTGCCTCCCGTGCCTTTGTGGACTGCCCTCCTCTGCACCACGTGCTTCATGGTGTTCATTTCCGGCCGCTTCATCCCCGGCATGGCCATGGTGACCAACAGCGTGCAAGCGCAGTTGCGCGGCGGATTCATGAGCCTCAACTCCGCCATGCAGCAATTCGCCTCCGGCCTGGCCTCGCTCATCGCCGGCGCCGTCATCACGGGCGGTTCCGGAGCGCGGTTGGAGCATTACGGCACGGTGGGGCTGATAGGAGGGGGGTGCGTGGTGGTCAGTATTTTGTTGGCGCGAAGACTGAAGGCCGCGTAGGAGTCTTGGTGGATCTTGAGGCGGGGTGCGGTCGGGCGTTTTCCCGTCGGGAGTCGGGAGTTGGGGGGCGGGAGTTCAAGAAAAAGAGAGCTTTTTCTTGTGTTTCTCTCGGATTTTAACTCCCGACCCCCAACTCCCGACCTTCTTCAGCGAAGCATCGACCCCGTGGAATTTTTTAGATCATTCCCATGTCCCGCCTCTCCGTAGCCCCCATGATGGACTGGACCGATCGGCATTGCCGGTTCTTCCTGCGCCTGATGTCCCGGAACGTGCGCCTGTACACGGAAATGGTCACCACGGGCGCCATCCTGCACGGAAAGGCGGAGAGGCTGCTGGCCTATGATCCGGCCGAGCATCCCATCGCCCTGCAATTGGGGGGCAGCGATCCCGCCGGCCTGGCGGCCTGCGCCAAGGTGGGGGAGCGGTTCGGCTACGACGAAATCAACCTGAACGTGGGCTGCCCCAGCGACCGGGTGCAGGAGGGCAAGTTCGGCGCCTGCCTGATGGCGGAACCGGATCTGGTGGCCGCCTGCGTGCGCGCCATGCGCGAGGCGGTATACGTGCCGGTCACCGTCAAGACCCGCATCGGCATCGACGACAGGGATTCCTACGGAGAGTTGATCCATTTCATCGGCACGGTTTCCGGAGCGGGGTGCGATACCTTCATCATCCACGCCCGCAAGGCCTGGCTGCAAGGCCTGAGCCCCAAGGAGAACCGTACCAAGCCGCCCTTGCGGTACGACGTGGTGGGCCGGCTCAAGGCGGATTTCCCGGCCCTGAAGTTCGTCCTCAACGGCGGCATCACCAGCCTGGACCAGGCGGAAGGCCACCTCAAGGTATTCGACGGGGTGATGCTGGGCCGAGCCGCCTATGAGAATCCCTACCTGCTGGCCGAGGTCGACGGGCGCATTTTCGGGGAAACCGGCGGGATACCCTCCCGGGCGGAGATCCTGGAAGCCTTCAAGCCTTACGTGGAGGCGGAGCTCAAGCGCGGCCAGCGCCTCCATTCCATGACGCGGCACATCCTCGGATTGTTCCAGGGCGTGCGCGGCGGCCGGATCTGGCGCCGGTACCTCAGCGAAAACGCCTGCCTTCCGAACGCCGGCCTGGACGTGCTGGACGGGGCTTTGCGGGCCGTCGAAGGCGTCGCCGCGGCGACGCCGTCCTGAGCCGCGTCCGGAACCGGAAGCCGTAAAGCCGCGCGAGGCTTACCTGGAAGAGAAATAGGCGAGCAGGCAGCCGACCAGGAAGATGATCGCCAGGGCCCAGATCAGCAGCCGCTCCACTCCCGTGGTGTGCATGACGTGCCGTCCCTGGTATTCGCTGGTGCGCGACCCCAGGTTCTTTTCCATGAAATGGCCCAGCCGCTGGAAGGTGCTCGAATCGGCAAGGCTGGAGTAATCGCGGCCGTGGTCCGCGCCTTTGGCGTACGCGGCGCCGGCCTGCACGGCCTGCAGGCGGATCTGGCAGAGGTCGGCCACTTCCCGGCCGGTCTTGGGCCGCATGGCGGGTTCCTTGGCCAGGAGGGCCTTGAGCAGGCGCACGGTGGGCTCGGGCAGGGGCGTCTTGACGCCGTTGACCGAGGCCGCATAGGCGGGTTCGGAATGGAGATGCCCGGAAATGACCTGGTTCAACGTGCCGGTGTAGGGCGGGGAACCCGTCAGCATCTGGTAGAGGATGACGCCCAGGGAATAGAGATCGGCGGCGGGGCCCAGATCCTTTCCCGGAATGAAGCACTCCGGGGCCATGTAATACGGGGTTCCCAACAGGGTATCGGCATTGGTCATGTCCCGGGCGGACAGGTCCTTGGCCAGGCCCAGATCGGAAATCTTGAGCCAGCCGTCCTTGGTGATGAGGATGTTGCCGGGCTTGACGTCCCGGTGGACGATGTTCTGGGCATGGGCGGCGTGCAGGGCGGCGGCCAGGAAGGCGATCACCCTGAGCGCGATTTCCTCGCCCATGGGACCGTTGTTGCGCAGGTATTCGGAAAGGGTGTATCCGTTGACGTATTCCATCACCAGGTACAGGCTGCCCATCTCCTCGCCGAAGTCGAGCACGCGCACGATGCCCTCGTGGTTGAGGCGGGCCGCCAACTGCGCCTCGCGGCGGAAGCGGTCCCGGTAGGTGGCCAGATGGGAGGCCATGGAATCGTGGGGGGCCACCTTGAGGATCTTGACGGCCACGGGGATGCCCAGGGTCTGGTGCATGCCTTTGTAGACCTGGGCGGAGGAGCCTTCTCCGATCAGGGATTCGATATGGCAATGGCCCAGGACCTTGCCCGTGAGCAGCATCAGGTGCCCCCTTCCGCGGGTTGTTGCAGGGATCGCGTGTTGCGGAACAGGGAGGAGCCCAGGTTGCGCAATTGTTCCCAGTAATAGGAGACGTTGTTCCCGCCCGCCTGCATTTCGCGCAGCTTTTCCCGGACGCTTTCCATCACCTCGGAGGCCAGGGGCGAGACCGCGTTCGGGATCCCCGAGCGCCGCCGCAACTCCCGGTCCACCATGTCCACCTTATGGGCCACCGCTTCCAGCCGCTTGGTCTGCATGCGGTTCTCCTCCTCGCAGCGGCGGATGACCTCGTAGAGCCTGTCCGCGTCCCGGCCCAGCCAGCCGCGCACCTGCTCCAATTCGTCCCGTTCCTTTTCGATGCGCCCGGCCCAACCCTCGATGGCGGATACCAGGCGGGCGTATTCCCCTCCCTCCAAATCATGGGGGTGGGCCGTATCGTCCTTGTTGGCCCGGGCGGCGAGGTAGGAAACGATTTCATCGGAGGGGCTGCGCACCAGGTGCTCGGAATAATTGAGGCCCACCAGCTCCTCGTCGTCCGTGACCCGGAGGGGGGAGATGCGGTTGAGGAAGGTCCACATCAGGTACCCGGCGATGTAGGCCCACATGGCGCAGACCGCGCCGCCCATGGCCTGGATGCGGATGGCCTCGCCCCGGCCCACGGTATGGCCCAGCAGGGCGGTGAGGGAATCCAGGTATTCCTGCTTGGCGAAAATGCCCGCCATCAGGATGCCGGAAAGGCCGGCCGCCCCGTGCACGGGCACGGCGCTCACGGCATCGTCGAGCCTGAGGCGCAGCAGCAGTTCGTCGACCAGGAGATAGGCCATGCCGCCGCCGCAGCCGATGAGGCAGGCCGCCGGCGCGGTGACGATGTCCGCGGAGGCGGTGATGGCCACCAGGCCGGCCAGGATGCCGTTCATGATGGTGGCCGCCCCGCTGATGCCCCGCAAAGCCCAGCCCACCAGGAGGCACGCGACGCCGCCGAACGTGCCCCCCATCATGGTGTTCAGCACGATGGATCCGGTTTGCGGGCCGAACGGAGCGGACCCGCCGTTGAAGCCCATCCAGCCGAATATGAGGATGAAGGTCCCCAAGGCCACCAGGGGCACGTTGGAGGCGTGGATGTCCCGGGGTTTGCCGGCGGCGTCGAACCGTCCCCGCCTGGGCCCGATTTTGACGATGCCGGCCAGGGCCACGACTCCGCCGATCATGTGCACCACGGAAGAACCCGCGAAGTCATGGTAGCCGATGCGGTGCATCCAGCCTTCGGAATTCCAGACCCAATGGCCGTAGATGGGGTAGATGAGCAATCCCATGGCGCCCGTGGCCAGGATGTAGGGGAGGAAGCGCATGCGCTCGGCCACCGCTCCGGAGACGATGGTGGCGGCCGTGGTGCAGAACACCAATTGGTACAGGAAGACGAACATTTCCGGCTGCTCCACGCCTTTGAGGGCCATGATGGGCCGGCCTATCAGGCCGTCGAACCAGGGCTTGCCGAATTGGAAGGCGTAGCCCAGGATATAGTACACGGCCGCGGCGATGATGAAGGAAATGACGTTCTTGAGCGCGACGTTGATGCTGTTCTTGGAACGCACCGACCCCGCTTCCAGGCAGGTGAAGCCGGCTTGCATGAAGAACACCAGAGCGGTGCATGTCATGAGCCAGAGCAGGTTTACTTGGGTTTGCAGATCCATGGAGGCCCCGTGTGAAATGGGTATAATCTGCGATAGTAATTTTTGGGAAGGCGCTTTGGCAAATCCATTCATGGATCGGTTCGAGAATTGTCTGATCCGTCCGCATAACCGTGACAATACGGATCAATTACTGACATCTTACCGTAGGTAAGCATTCCCTTCGGTGAAAACTCACCTTAGGGAGGATAAGTTCCGTCCATCGGTGCGGAAGGCCGCGATTGCGCATCGAGCGGGAAAAGTTCCGGAACCCGCAGCCCGAGATGCGGAGGGTAGGCGGAGACGCGCCGTACCGGCGTCTCGAGGACCACGCGGGGTCCGGGCCGGATCCTCGGGTTTGAACCTCGCTTTGCGCGTCCGTGGCCGCCCTGGCGGGTGGTGTAACGTACAAGTTACCCATGATCCGGCGGCCCGGCGCCGCCGCATCCGGCTGGGAGGGGGAGGCGGGGTCGCCTTGCCTGCCGGGACAGAACCTGACCCGGGGGGAAGGGTATCTTTGCTGCACCGGAAGCCGTGGGGACCCGAAACGCGCGCGGGCATGCGCCGGAAGGATCCCCGGCCTGCGGCCGACGAGGAAATGAAAGCAGGAGGACGACATGTGGGTTTTTACGAACAAGGCTTTTCTGTCCATCGTGGAATATCCGGGCCAGGCGGAACTGCTCTGGGTGCGGGCCCGTTTTCCGGGCCATATCGAAGCGGCCTTCCCGGGGGCCGAGGTGCACGAAACGCCCGAATGCGATTACCGCTATCGGGCGACGGTGGACAGGGACGCGGTGGGACGCTGGCTATCGAGAGAGGTGCGGGAGGTGCGCTACGGCAACTTCAAGCAGAGCATCGGCGAAACCTTCTACCATGACGCCTGCCTGTCGGTCTGGACGGAGATGTTCATCTGGTCCAAGAAGCTGATGGGAATATTGAGACCGGTGCGTGCGGCTTGAAGCAAGCCGGCGGCTTGAAGCAAGCCGGCTTGCTTGAAGCGAGGGACGGGCTTGGAATTCCCCGGCGGCGCGGAGGTTGCCGGGGAGGGGCTCAGAGGCCTTTGACGGATCGATTGGAGCGCTCGGCCTTGGCGGCTTTGTCCGCGGCCTGGGGCTTGCGGGGAGGCAGGTTCCACCAGTCGCGATAGGCGGACATCCGATCGATGAGACCGGAAGCCTGCCAGTCGCCGCCGGCGGAGGCCGGAGCGGAGGAAGCGTTGGGGGAAGGGCGGGAAGCCGTGCTCCGGGCCGGGTTGCGGCCGCTGCGGAGCCCACGGTTTCCGATCTGTGCGTTGAGGGGGTTCTGGGTTTCCATGTTCACATTAAACAATTCAGGTGATTTCGAAGCAAGCATTTTACGCCTCTCTAACGTGCTTAAATAAGACGTACCAAACGCGGCAAGAGTGAATACTTTTTGGGGACTATGCCAATTTTTTCCAATGATGAATGCGACATGATCGAAAAGCACTCGGAATCCTTCACCGAGTGGCTCAAAAAGAACATCGTCGTCAAGCTGCAGGCCCAGATAGGCTACAAGCTTCCTTCCGAGGTGGATAGCATCCTCTCCAAATTGTCATCACTTGGCAGCTTCCTGAAAAAGCGCAACTCCGGCGGGCAATTGAAGGAAGAGCATGCCGTCGCCGAGGACTACGCGCCATTGATCAAACGGGTGCTCATCCACCAGCGCCGCATCGTGGCGTCCAAGCTGGAAGAGCCCATGAGCAAAACCTTCCATCCGGAGCTGATCGGGAACCTGGAGAAGGAGTTGGAGCCGATCCGCAAGCTCATGGAAGCCCCGTGGTTCCAGGCTTCGCCGGCCCTGCGCGTACCGCACCTCACGGAGTTCCTTTCCATCAAGTTCGTGGAAGACATGCACAATTCCGCCCTCACGCTGGAGAAGCGCGACTACGACGAAAAGTTCCATATCCTCCAAACGCCCTCGCTGTTCTTCAAGGACCTGCGCTACTTCCGCGAGAAATGCGAGCTCCGCTCCAACGGATTGATGGTGGCCTACCTGGACGTGGACGATTTCAAATCCTTCAACACCCGGTACACGGAGACCAAGGTCGATCGGGACCTGCTGCCCCGGTTCATGGAGCTGATGGAGTCCCACCTCTACTCCCACGGACAGGGCTACCGCTACGGCGGGGACGAGTACATCCAGTTGCTCCCCAATTTCAGCCTGGCGATGGGCGTGGGCTTCATCAAGGAATTCCAGGCCAAGCTGCGCATGATCAGCTACCGCGGCATCGCGGAGAAGACCACCGTCTCCATCGGGGCGGTGTGGATCCCCTACGATTGCTTCCTGACGGAAAGGGAGATCGAGGACCGCGCCAACCGCGCCAAGAATTTCGCCAAGAAGAACGGCAAGAACTGCATCGCCACCTACAAGGGCGAATATTATTCGGAATCGGAACTCGTCATCGTCAAGTGAAAGGCATCCTTTTATGATCACCGTCGAAAGCTTCATCTCCGCCTGGCGGAAGGAGAGCAAGATCTGCATCAACCTCTTCTCCAAGATGCCCGCGGGCGGCCTGGACTACCGGCCCACGCCGGGCCAGCGCGACACCGTGGAACTCCTGCGCTACCTCAGCTTCGGACCGTACAACGGCGTGGTCAAGATCGTCGCCGGGGATTGGAACAAGGGCCGGTCCACGGCGGACGTGACCGCCGGCATGCCGGCCTCGGATTTCCCCGGGCGCATGGCCTGGCAGGCCGAGGCGGCGGCCCGGGAAATCCGCTCCGTGCCCATGAGCACCCTGCTGCACGGGGACATGGTCCTGCCCTGGGGCGAAACCATGAAGCGGGGCGAGGCCTTGTTCGCCTATCCCCTGCGCTGGCTCACCGGCTACCGCATGCAGTTGTTCCTGTATCTGAAAGCCGCGGGCGCGTCCCAGTTGAACACGGGGGATTGCTGGCGCCTGCCGGACCCGGCCAAGGCCGGCTGATGTCCTCGACCGTGCCCGGGCAGCGCCGCTTCGTGTGCATGCTGTGCATGTACGTGTTCGACGAGGCGTTGGGCGATCCGGATTCCGGCATCGCGCCGGGCACGCTGTGGGAGGACATCCCGGACGATTGGCGCTGCCCCAAATGCGGGGCCGCCAAGGGGTATTTCGAGGCGGAAGCCCGGTTCGGCCCTCCCGGGCGGGCCGCGATCGACCCCACGTAACCGGCCGGGTACCCGTAACCTGATGGGTACAAAAAAGAAATCCCCGGGGCCTGGGCTCCGGGGATCCACGGCCGATGCGCGGAAGGGAATCAGGTGGGCTGGTAGCGTTCCTGGTTGGCCTGGCTCTTGGCTTCCTGGACGCCGTTCTTCATCTTGCCCATGAATTTCTCGGCTTTTTCCTTCATGCCCGAGCTTTCCCACCGGCCCTTGATTTCCGCGCCGCAATTGGAACAGAAATGGGCGACTTCGCCCCGGTTCCGGTACAGGGTCACGCCCAGCACGGCGAGGGCCGCGCCGATGGCCATGAACGCCGCGGGCGAGGTTTCCGATCCCTTGGTCCACGGCTTGCGGAACCGGAGGTCCTGCACCTGGTCTTTGATATCCGCGATCTGGTCCTTCACTTGATCCATGTCCACGTTCTTGAGGAAGTTTCTCATTGCCCGGCCTCCTTTGGCTTGACGCCAAAACTGCTCCGCTAAGGGCGGAGGTTTGTTTTGAAAATACGTTCCGGCCCGGGGGGGTGCCATCAAAAATCGACGCGGATGTCCCCCGCTTCCACGCCCTTGCGGGTGAGGATGCGGGGCCAGAGGGCGGCGCGCATGGCCGCGGCGGAGGCCGGGGACAGGATTCCGGCCCTTTCCAGGGCGCGCGTGAACACGGGCCAGCGGGGAAGCTGGGCCCCGTCCATGACCTTCATCGCGAACCCCAGGCCCAGTCCCGGCAGGGCCGCGCAGTGCAGGCCGTTGGCACCGCCCTTGGTCACGAACGCGGCGCCGATGCCCGTGGGCGGGGCGTTTTCCAGGGCGAATCCCCGCAGGTCCGGTTCGCCCGTGTGATCGGGATGGGCGGCCATGGCGCGCAGCAGGCGCGCCGCGGGACCGGGCTTGCCCGCTTCCTTGGCCAGGCGCGCGAACCCCAGGGCCATATTGTAGATGGGCAGGGAAGGGGTAGGGGCGGAACATCCGTCCACGGCCTGTCCGGTTTCGGCCGGATCGGCCGCGCAGTACTCGCAAACCGTGGCGAGGATGCGGCGCTGCCAGGGATGGCCGGGTTCGAGGTAGGTGTCCAGGGGAAGCCCCAGATGCTTGCAGGCGGTCAGCATGCCCGCATGTTTGCCGGAGCACATATCGGCGAGCACGCTTTCTTCGCCTCCGGGATCCCCGCCGCCCGCGGCGCTTTCCGAACCCTCGCGCGGGCCGCACCCGAGCTGGTCCGGGCGCAGGCCGCTTTTGGCGAGCAGCGCCCGGACCTGGGCGGTCTGGCCGGCGCCGCCCGCATGCGACCCGCATACGATGGCCAGGTCCCGATCGTCCAGACCGGCGGCGTCCGCGGCGCCGGAGGTGAGCATGGCCAGGGCCTGCAGGGGCTTGGCGGAGGAGCGGAAGTAGGCATGCGCATGGGGATCGCCCAGGGACCAGATCCGGTTCCCGGCGGCGTCCGCCAGGCAGGCGAAACCCAGGTGCTGCATGTCGAAGCGGCCGTTGCGCGTGACCGTGACCAGCGGCGCGGCCGACTCTTTCAGGGAATCCCCCGCGCTGCCCGGTCCGCAAGTCATTTCCATCGCCTCTCCCCGTTCCCGTTGCGCCGCCGCCGGCGGCATCTTTCCGATGATACAACGCCGTCGCCGGCCCGAGAAGGGAAAATACAAGGAAAGGCCGCCCTTCCGGGGCGCCTCGTGCGCCGGGCGGTCGTTGCCCTCCGCGCGGCGATCAGTTAGTTTAAACCACGCCGCCGGCGCCGGCCGGGAACGGGGAGAACCCATGTCGCTGAGCTATCGTGCCTTGATCCTGGAAGCCGCGGGAGGACCTTTCCGCCTCAAGCAAATGGAGCTGCCCGGGCTCAAAGCGGACGAGGCCGCGGTGCGCCTGCATGCCGCGGCCCTGAACCATCGGGACCTGTGGATCCAGAAAGGGCAATACGCGGGGCTGAAATTCCCCGTCGTGCCGGGATCGGACGGAGCGGGCGTGGTGGAGAAGATCGGTTCCGGCGTGGATGCGGGCTGGCTGGGCCGCAAGGTGGTGATCAACCCCAGCCTGGACTGGGGCCCGTCGCCCGAAGCGCAGGGAAAGGACTTCCGCATCCTGGGCCTGCCCGATCCGGGCACGTTCGCGCAATACGTCAAGGTGCCCGCGGCCAACCTGGCGCCCATGCCCGCCCACCTTTCCTTCGAAGAGGCGGCCTGCCTGCCCCTGGCGGGGACCACGGCGTACCGGGCCCTGTTCACCCGCGGCCGCATCGCCCCCGGCGAGAAACTGTTGGTCACCGGCATCGGCGGCGGCGTGGCCTTGTTCCTGATGCGCTTCGGCCTGGCGGCCAAGGCCCGGGTGTTCGTGACTTCCGGTTCCGGCGACAAGCTGCGCAAGGCCATGGAGATGGGCGCGGAAGGCGGCGTGAACTACAAGGACGGGAATTGGGCCGAAGCCCTCCTGGAAAAGGCGGGCCCGTTCGATTGCGTCATCGATTCGGCGGGAGGTCCGGGATTCCCCAAGCTCTGCGACCTGAGCCGGCCCGGAGGAAGGCTGGTCTTCTTCGGCGCCACGGCGGGGAATCCCCAGGAACTGCCCTTGCGCAAGGTATTCTGGCGCCAGCTCAGCCTGTCGGGAACCACCATGGGTTCGCCTGCGGACTTCGCGGCCATGATCCGGTACGTGGAGGACGAAAGACTCAAGCCCGTGATTGACGGGGTGTACGCTTTCGAACAGGCGGACGAGGCTTTGCGGAGGATGGACAACGCGGGGCAGTTCGGGAAGCTTGTTCTTCGGATGCCGGAGTAAGAGGGCGCCCGGGGGCGGGGTGGGGGTGCGGGGCTCGGACGCTGCGCCCTAAGAGTAAGCAACCCCGGCACGGCGGGATTGCCTAAACTAACTTTTTTGGCTTCCACCCTGGCAGGGAGTACAACCGATATAGGATTGGAGGCATTTTGACCCCGTCTAAGAGTATGGTGGTGGCAGAGGGCATGAA
>DATENA010000167.1:0-4823 GCA_035275285.1 Fibrobacteria bacterium
TCATGCCCTCTGCCACCACCATACTCTTAGACGGGGTCAAAATGCCTCCAATCCTATATCGGTTGTACTCCCTGCCAGGGTGGAAGCCAAAAAAGTTAGTTTAGGCAATCCCGCCGTGCCGGGGTTGCTTACTCTTAGCCGGCGTACCGGCTCTTAGCCGGCTTCCACGCGCACGAAGCTGCGCTTGCCGCATTTGAGCAGATGGCTGCCGGAAACCGCGGCTTTGGCCTTGGGATCGGAGACCTTGGCATCGTCGAAGGACACGCCCCCGTTCTCGATCAGGCGGCGGCCCTCGCCGTTGCTCTTGGCCAGTCCCGCCTTCACGATCAATTCCGGGATCCAATGCTCCCCGGCGGGGACGCGCAGCACCGGGATGTCCGCCGGCAGCGCCTCGCCGGCGTGGATCTTCTTCTCCTGGACGGCGGCTTTTTCCGCCGCCTCGGCCCCGTGATATTGGGTCACGATGTCCCGGGCCAGCTCCTCTTTCAGCGCATTGGGATTGAGGGTCCCCGCCGCCACCGCCGCCAGCTTGGCCTGGATGGCCTCCAGGGGGAGGTCCGTGAGCAATTGGAAATAGCTTTCCACCAGGACGTCCGGCAAAGCGTACAGCTTATGGAACATGGCCTGGGGCGGCTCGTTCACGCCGATGTAATTCCCCAGGCTCTTGCTCATCTTCTCCTTGCCGTCCGTGCCCAGCAGGATGGGGAGGAAAAGGCCCACCTGGGGCTCCTTGCCCAGGCTGCGCTGCAACTCCCGGCCGCGCAGCACGTTGAACTTCTGATCCATGCCGCCCAGCTCCACGTCCGCGTCGATCATGACCGAATCGTAGGCCTGCATCATCGGGTACAGGAATTCGTGCAGGCTGATGGGCTGGCCGCCGCGGTAGCGCTTCTGGAAATCCTCCCGCTCGAGCATTTGCGCCACGGTGATCCGGGACATGAGCCTGGTCACCTCGGTGAAGGCGAGCTTGGCGAACCATTCCCCGTTGTAGACCACCGAGGTCTTGGCCGGGTCCACGATCTTGAAGAATTGCTGCTTGTAGGTTTCGGCGTTCTTCAGCACCTCCTCATGGGTGAGGATGGGCCGGGTCTTGTTCTTGCCGGAAGGGTCCCCCACCGTGGCGGTGTAGTCCCCGACGATGAGGACGACGCGATGGCCCAGGTCCTGGAACTGGCGCAGTTTGCGCATGACCACGGTGAACCCCAGGTGGACGTCCGGCGAAGTGGGGTCGATCCCCAATTTGACGTTCAGGGGCGCGCCTGTGGCGAGCTTCCGGCGGAGGTCCTCCTCTTCGATGATTTCCAGGACTCCCCGGGAGATGGTTTTCCAGGCTGCGTTGTCCGACATTCCATTCCTTCCGGCATCCGGAGCCCCGCTCCGATCGGATAAAGTTAAAAAAAGTACCTTTAGGCACGACGATGGGCCCCTACCTTTACATCAAAGCCTTGCACCTGGTCTCCGTGGTCAGTTGGTTCGCCGGGCTGCTCTACATCGTGCGCCTGTTCATCTACCACGTGGAGGCCGGCGCGCGCCCGGAACCGGAGCGTTCCCTGCTGCAAGCCCAGTTCGCCTTGATGGAGCGGCGGCTCTGGTACGCCATCACCTGCCCGGCCGCCGTCGCCACCGCCGGTTTCGGCCTGTGGATGATGGTCCGGATCCGGGCCTGGGAGGCGGGTTGGTTCCAAGCGAAACTGGTCCTGCTGGCTTTCCTCACCGGATATCACCTGTACTGCGGCAAGATCCGCAAGGACCTGGCGGCCGGCCGCCGCACCCTGACCTCGGTGCGATTGCGGATCTGGAACGAGGTGGCCACCCTGCTGCTGTTCGCCATCGTGTTCACGGCCGTGCTGAAAAGCCCATGGGCCGCGGGGAAGGGCATGCTGGGGGTGGTGGTTTTCGCGGGAGCGATGGTGGGTCTGATGATGCTGGTGCGCCGTCGCAAGCGATCGGGAAAAGAAGGTCGGGAGTCGGGGGTCGGGGGTCGGGAGTTGAAGAAAAGGGAGAGCATGTAGCATGCTCAGTCGAGAACTCCGGGTTTCCCCTTTTTTCTTCAACTCCCGACTCCCGACTCCGAAGGGCGCAGCCGCGGCCGCAATGGATTTGCCTGTACTCCCGACCTCCAGGGAATAAGCCAACCATGAGCAAGTTCATCATCGCCTTGGACCAAGGGACCACCAGTTCCCGATCGATCCTGTACGATTCCCGCCTGCGGAAAATCGACCAGGTCCAGAAGGAGTTCACCCAGCATTTCCCGGAACCCGGATGGGTGGAGCACGACGCCGACGGGATCTGGGACGCCCAATGGGAAACCCTGCGCACCCTCCTCGAGCGCAACGGGGTGAAAGCGGAGGACGTGGCCGCCTTGGGCATCGCCAACCAGCGCGAGACCGTGGTGGCCTGGGACAAGCTCACGGGAAAGCCCCTGGCCCGCGCCATCGTCTGGCAGGACCGGCGCACCGCCGCCTTCTGCCAGGCCCTGAAACGCAAAGGGGCCGAAGCGGGCGTGCGCCGCAAGACCGGCCTGGTGCTCGATCCGTATTTCTCCGGCAGCAAGATGCATTGGCTCCTGAAGCACGACCCGGCGGTGCGCAAGGCCGCCGCCGGAAAACGGCTGGCCTTCGGCACGGTGGACAGCTGGCTGATCTGGAAGCTGACCGGGGGAAACCGGCATGTTACGGAGGCCGGCAACGCCTCGCGCACCCTCCTGATGGACGTCAGGACCCTGGCCTGGGACCGGGGCCTGCTCGGACTGTTCGGCGTGCCCGCCGGGTCCCTGCCGGAGATCCTGGCTTCGGACGCCCGGTTCGGGGAAGCGGCCGTGCCGGGCCTGGAAGGCGTGCCGATCCACGGGGCGGCAGGAGACCAGCAGGCCTCCCTGTTCGGCCATCGCTGCTTCGCTCCCGGTTCGCTCAAGAACACCTACGGAACGGGCTGTTTCCTGTTGCGCAACGTCGGGACCCGCTACCTGGCGCCGCCCAAGGGCCTCTTGGGCACGGTGGCCTGGACCCTCAAGGGAAAGACCACGTACGCCCACGAAGGCGCGGTGATGGTGGGCGGGGCGGCGGTGCAATTCCTGCGGGACGGGCTGGGGATCATCGACGATGCCGAGCAATCGGAAACCCTGGCCGCCTCCCTGGCCGGCAACGAGGGCGTCTATTTCGTCCCCGCCTTCGCCGGATTGGGCACGCCCCATTGGGACCCGGACGCCCGCGGCCTGCTCATCGGCCTCACGCGCGGGACCACGCGCGCCCACCTGTGCCGGGCCGCCCTGGAGTCCATCGCCTACCAGAGCCTGGACCTGTGCCGGGCCTTCGGCGGCGGGATCAAATCCCTGAACGTGGACGGCGGGGCCAGCCGGAACCGGTTGCTGATGCAGTTCCAGGCCGACATCACCGGCGCCGAGGTGCGCGTGAACCACGGCCACGAAGTCACCGCCCTGGGCGTGGCCATGCTGGCGGCCTTGGGGTGCGGGCTGATCGCCTCCCAGCGGGAACTCCTGGAATTGGATCTGCGCCTCGACGTCTACAAGCCCGCCATGAAGGCGGCCGGGCGCAAACTCCTGGTGGATCGCTGGCGCGAAGCGGTGAAGCGCTCCATGGGATGGGCGGATTGATCGGAAAGGGCTTCCGGGGGATGGGCATGGCGGGAATGGAAGCGGTGTCCTCGACCGCGGCCGGCGACGGCTGCGGGAGAGCGGTATAATGGACCCGGCATGACGGAAGCCGAAGCGGACCGTTCCCATAAATGGATGGTGGTGCTGCCCCCGGAAGGGGCCGCGCGCCAGGTGGGCGAAAAAGCCTGGGAAGCCCTGGGGGCCCTGCTGCCCGCCGGCAACCGCAAGCTCTTCGACACCAAGGCCTACCTCGACGCTTTCGATCGCCTGCTCAAGAACCCGGCCGACGACATGGTGGTGGACCTGGCCAACCAGGCGCTGGTGGTGCAATGCCTGGACTTCGGCGCGACCCATCTCCTCGTCGTGGCCCTGAGCCCGGTCACGCGCTTCACGGTCGATCTGCTGCGCCGGCAGGGCATCACTCCCCTGCACTGGTTCATCGAGGATTTCCGCGAGGCGAAGTACTGGAAAGACGTCCTCCCCGCCTACGGGCATTTCCTGGCCATCCAGAGGGGCCCGGTGGAACGGGCCTGCGCCGAGGCGGGCGTGCGCTACGGATACATGCCCACGGCGGCCATCCTGAAGCCGCGCCCGGCCGTCAAGGCCTGGCGGGAACGGAGCGACGGGATCGCCTTCATCGGCTTCCCCAGCGCCTACCGGGTGGAAGTCCTGGAGGCCATGGCCCGGGAAGGATTGCCGTTGAAGGTGGCGGGACTGGGGTGGGAGAAATACCGCGGCCCCCTGGAAGCCCACCTGACCGGCAGGGGCTGGTTCGGGCCGGAAGAAGCCTTCAAGCTCCTGGAGAACGCGCGCATCGGACTGCACCTGCCTTCGGAGGATCCCGCCGCCGATCGCGGCAATTCCCACGTAAGCCCCAGGGTGTTCGACATCCTGGCGGCGGGCTGCCTGCTGCTGTCGGAAGAGGCTCCCCTGATCCGCGAGACCCTGAAGGAATGCGCCATCCGGGAGTTCCGCGGACCGGCCGAAGCCGTGCGCGCGGCGCGGACCGCCCTGGCCGAAGGCGTCGCCGACGAGGTGCTGGCCGCCAACCGGGCCCTGGTCCTGCGGGACCATTCGTTCGAACGCAGGATGCGGGAGGTTTTGGAGTTGGGCGGGACGGCGGGGTCAGTCTAAGCGGGGTCAGCCTAAGAGTTGGTCTTGCAAGGCTTCTAAGGTCGGGAGTAGGGAGTCGGGGGTCGGGAGTTGAATA
>DATENA010000168.1:0-3264 GCA_035275285.1 Fibrobacteria bacterium
CAATACCTACTTCCTCCTTTCCAGCGACGATCGGAGCGTGCTGCTGCCCACCATCCTCTCCCGCTGCACCCAGCTGCCGGTGTTTCCCATGGCTCCGGCCGCGCTCCGCGCCGCCCTGGCCGCGCAAGGCAAGGCCTGGGGCGTCGAAACCCCTCCCGAGCGCCTGATCCCTTTCGCGGAAGGCTCCCCCGGGGTGCTCTTGCGCCTTTGCCGCGACGAAGGCGATGCCCTCCTGGAAGAAGCCGGACGCTTCCTGTCCGCCGCCCTGGGGAAGGACTGGCTCGCCTTCTCCGACTATCTCGAGGAGTCCGATGCCTTCGGGGACCTGCAGTCCGCGTCCCGCCTGCTGCACTTCCTGTTGCGCGCGGTCCGCATGTTCCATCGCCTGGAGATCCTCGAAGGCCCCTTCGCCGCGGCGGCGGGAACGGCCGGGCGGCACGATGCCCTGGGAAAAGCCCTGGAGCGGCAAAGCCTGGATCCCAGCCTGGGCGGGATCCTCGCGCCCTTGACCCAGGCCTCCGATCCGGCCGCTTTCGCCGGGCTGATCGAAGAAACGCTCGCCGCCGTGCAAGCCTATGCCAAGCCCAAGGTGGCCGCCCTGGGGCTGTACCTGGAGTTCGCCGCCAAGCATCCGCGCAAGGAAGCCCCGGCATGCTGAAGCGCCCCACCGTGCCCGCGGTCATCGTCAAGCCGGAAACCTCCGCCCACCCCCTGCGGGAGAAATTGTCCAAGGACATCAACGGCCCGGCTTTCGTGGCCGATCTGCTCTTGCAGCGCGGCATCGAAGAGAAGGAACAGGCGCGGGATTTCTTCCTGGCCATGCTCGGCACCTCCCAATCGGAGGCCGACAATCCCCGCATGCTGGGGATGGAGAAAGCCTTGGCGCTGCTGTTGCGGGCCCGCGAGGCGGGCGAAAAGGTGTTCGTGCACGGCGATTACGACGTGGACGGCGTGACCGCCACGGCCTTGCTCTACCAGGGCCTGAGGCATTGCGGATTCAACGCGGACTGGTTCCTGCCCAACCGTTTCCAGGAAGGCTACGGCATCAGCCATGCCAGCGTGGGGAAGCTGAGCGAACAGGGCGCGCGCTGGCTCGTCTCCGTGGACACGGGGATTTCCGCCGTGGCCGAGGTGGCCAAGGCCAAGGAACTCGGCATGGGCGTCATCATCACCGACCACCACCAGTCCTCGGGCGAACTGCCCCCCGCCGACGCCATCCTCAATCCCAACCAGCCCGGCTGCCCCTACCCCAACAAGGGCCTTTCCGGCGTGGGCGTGGCCTACAAGCTGCTGAACGCCCTCACCCTGGCGTTGAAGGGCGAAACCGCGGAACGGTTCCTGGACCTGCTGGCCTTGGGCAGCCTGGCCGACAACGTGCCGCTGGTGGGGGAGAACCGCCGCCTGGTCAAGGCCGGGCTCAAAGTGATCGCCGCCTCGCCCAACCTGGGGATCCGGGCCCTGATGGAGCGGGTGGGCGTGGAGCGCAACCGCGTCTCCTCGGGGGAGATCCTCTTCAAGGTGACGCCCATGCTCAACGCCATGGGCCGCATGGGCAGCCCGGAGATCAGCGCCCGCCTGCTGCTCTCGGAAACCGAGGAGGAGGCCGCGGGCTACCTCGATCAGATGGTGGGCGAGAACAACCGCCGCCGCAAGCTGGACCAGGGCATCACCGAGCAGGCCGTGCGCCTGATCGACGACGATCCCGTGCTGACGGAGGCGGGCTGCCTGGTGGTGGCCTCGCCGGAATGGCACGAAGGCGTGATCGGCATCGTGGCCGCGCGGCTGGTGGAACGGTACCGCCGTCCGTGCTTCGTGCTCGCCATCGATGCGGACAAAGGCCTGGCCAAGGGCAGCGGGCGCACCCTCACCGGGTTCAACCTGCACAAAGCCCTGGCCGGCGCGGCCCACCTGCTCGACAAATGGGGCGGCCATTACCATGCCTGCGGCCTCACCATCAAGGCGGAGCGCATCCCCGCCTTCCGCGATCTGATGAACGCCGCCGCCGCGGAGCACCTGGCCGGGAACGATTTCGTCCCGCGCATCAGCCCCACGGTGGAAATAGCCCTGGATGGCCTCAACGAGGAAAGCATGCAATGGCTGCAGCGCTTCGAACCGTTCGGGCCCCTCAACGAAAGCCCCCTGTTCTATTCGGAAGACGTGGAACTGCTCTCGACCCCCAAGGTGGTGGGCGACAAGCACCTGAAATTCATGGTGGGCTCGCCCGGCGCAGGCTTCGACGCCATCGGTTTCAACCTGGGATACCTGCGCAATTACGTGATGGAACGGCCCAAGCTGGCCCGGATCGCGTATTACCCGGAATGGAACAGCTTCCGCGGAGAACGCAGGATCCAGCTGAGGATCGTGGCACTGGAGTGATCGCCCCGGCTACGTAACCGGCAGGTTACGCAGGATGCCGGGAGCCGGGTCGCGGCGCCCCGGGGGCGCCGTTCCGATCAATCGGGGACGGTTTCGAGCTGGCGCGAGGCGGTGGCGGGGCGCAAGGAGGTTTCCTCCACGGCCATCGCCAGGGAAGCTTCGCCGCGGTTCTTGCGGTACTCCATGCCCCATTCGCACATCTGTTCCAGCAACGGCTTCAGGGACCATCCCGTTTCCGTAAGGCTGTATTCGACCTTGGGCGGGACCACCGGATAGACCTTGCGGCTCACCAGGCCGGACTCTTCCAGGTCCCGGAGTTCCTGGGTGAGCATTTTCTGGCTGATGCCGCGCACCAGGCGTTGCAGTTCGCCGAACCGCTTCACGCCGCCTTCCTTGAGATGCCAGAGGATGATGACCTTCCATTTTCCGCCGATGACGGAGAGGGCGGTGGTGACGGGGCATTGGAGAGTTTGGTTCTGCATGATTCAGGTTTCCCATTCAGGTTCCGGAACCGCTCCGGTGGAGCGTTTCTTTTCGGGCGCCTACCGGATGGATTCAATTGATACGCTGGAAAATATAGTTACTGGAAGGAAAAATACATGGTACTGGCGAAATAAAGCCGATTTCGGGGAAACGCCCGGGTTTTTGGAGGAATCGCGATAGATTCCCAAACGGAAGGGATCCGCAGGCTTCATCGGGTCCGACGCCCAAGGTCGCGGAATACCGGGCAACCGCGCCCCGGGCACGATCGGCGGAACGGGCGTCCGGGAACCGCCCTCGCCGCCGGATGTTTTCGCCGTACCCGATCGTCACGATTTCCACGCTTCGGCGGCGGCCCGGCGCTTCGGCGGCGGCGCGGCGGCCAGGGTAGCACACGGGTTACTTAAT
>DATENA010000169.1:0-5665 GCA_035275285.1 Fibrobacteria bacterium
GCCGAAGGGGATATGCGTGGAATACCCCATGGCCCCCACCGCGCAGGCCGGCGTGCTGTTGACGAACACGTTGGCCATGGGGAACTTCGGGGTCATCCACATGAAGATGGTGCCGGCATAGGGCTCGGGAGTGGGGATGGGCGCGGGCGCGGGAGGGATGATCTGGGCATGGATGTCCAGACCCACGATGGCCGAGCCCATGGAGACGGCGGGGAATAGGGGCATGTCAGGGTTTCCTTTTCATTCCTTGGAATCCTCGTCCCCGCGTGGCTTTAAAGCCTCAAGGGTGGCGTCCAGGCACGACCTCAAACTCTCGATCGAGTCCGATTGCATGCGCAGCTCATCCCCTTCGCTCGAAAGCTTGACCTTAGGCTTGCAGGCACTCGCGAACTTCACAAGCCTGTCTTTCAACTCATTGTTGGAGATCGCCTTCCCCTTGAGACGTGCCGCCAGATCGCCCCAGACCTCGTACCAAACCTTGCCGCCCTTTCCCATTTCCAGCACGTCCACGCCTTTATAGATTTCCACGATCCTCGCCTTGGGCAGTTTGCCCGCCGGCGCAGATACCGGCGGAAAGGCGCACAGGATCCGCGGGTGGGACACCGCGAAGCTGATCCACGCCGCTTTGAATTCCGCATAGGCCGGCACGATCAGTTTTTTCAATCCGGGTAATCCGGGCAGGGCATCCGGGTTGAAAGGGGTTTCGTTCTCGATCTTCAATTCCCGCAACGTCTTTGCCAAGGAGGTCAAGGCATCCCGGAAATCCGACCTCATCTCCACATTGGTGAGCCAGAGGATTTCCAGGGGGAGCCCCTGGAGATGCCTGGCATCCAGGGTCAAGCCGCAGGTGAGGTAGAGCACCCGCAACTCCTTGCATTCCCGAAGGAGTCCAATATCGAAAACGGGCGGATCCAATTGCAGCACCCGGATCCATTCCGCCCGGGCCATGCCCAGCACGGTTTTCGCGAATTTCCCACTGCATTCGTTGAGGTCGAGGCGGGTGAGCCGCAGCCGGGAGCCGATGGGCGTGTCCTCGGAAGTGTCGCACAGGATGGCTTCGAACACCCGGAGCGAGGCCAGGCGTTGCAACCGTTCCAGTCCGGAAACCGATTTGACGCGATCCAGGAACAGGCTGTGGAGATCCCCGGGAAGTTCCGCAGCGGCCAGGTCCAGGGCGGGCAGCCGTTCGAACACGGCGGATTTCTTCCGCTCCTTGGGAGCGCCTTCCGCTCCTTTGTCCGCGGCCGCCTCGGCGGTCTCCGCGGCGAACTTTTCCGCCATCGCCTTAAAGGCCGGGTTCTTGCTCCGCGCGGCGGCCTTCTCGCGTGAAATGGTGGCATAGCTGATGCGCAACAGGCTATGGTATTCCTCGAAGGTCGCGCCTTGGAATGCGTCTTCCCCGGGAGCCGTCTTCCCGAACATGCTTTCATAGTAGTTCCGGAGGATTTCCGGGCGGATGTGGACCTGGCCGTTATCACTCGATCGGCTCACGCGGCGGGTCCTCCGCAACTGGGTTTACCGGTCGCGATGGCGTCTTCCACCGCCTCCTTGACCGTCATTTCCTTCTCGTCTACCAAGGCTTGCGCCGCGTCCATCTTCTGCTTCCGATCGGGTTTATCGTCACTCACGGGATTGATCAAGTTGCCCCTCACCTCGCCTTCGGGATTCGCTTCCGAACCTTTCCGGCCGATGATGGTATCATGCTCTTCGGCGATTTTCTGTTCCATGCCCGCCACCGCCAGAGGATCGGTTCCCGTCGCGGTCACCTGGTGCAGTTCGTCCCCCTTGGAGGCATCGAAACGGGCGTGGGAATCCCCGTTCTCGTCGGGCGTGCTCTTGGTCTTTCCGTGGCGGCGCTTGAGATCGTCATGGCTGCACTTGTCGTCGGCCTTTCCCGAGTAATAGACGTCGCCGTTCGAGTCGGTGAGCACGTAGTTGTAGGCAAGGCCGAGGGGGTCGATCCAGTTGATGGGATTGGTGGTATAGCGGTACACGTTCATGCCGCCGGCCAGTCCCACCGGATCTGCGCTGATGAAGCGCCCCATGCCGGGATCGTAATAGCGGAAGCGGTTGTAATGGAGCCCGCTTTCCTCGTCATGCCATTGGCCCTGGAAGCGCCATGGGCATTTGATCCCGCCGCCTTCCCCGTCCGGACCGGCTTCCGCGGTCTCCTCCTTTTCCATGTCCCCCCAGGCCCCGAAGGCGGCCTTCCAGACGGCCTTGCCGTCGGCGTCGAACATCTCCCGCGGCGTCCCCAGGTGATCGGTGATGACCGGGTACATGCTTCCTTGCCGGCATTCCGCGTAGGGTGCGAAGGTCTCGATGCCGAAGATCCAGGCCCGCGGGACGCGCTTCTCCGTATGCTCCTGGATGACCACGTCCCGGTCCCAATGGAACACGGTCTTGCCGCTCGGCCCTTCCTTGCTGATCCGCCTCCCGAAAGGATCGTACTTGTATTCCCAGGTCTCCCCGGCGGGCGTGGTCACGGACCGGAGCTGGTCCAGGGCATCCCAGCGGTAGGTCCACCCGTCCTTGTCTTCCGGATCCAAGGAGGCGGGCGCATGGGATTTGCGGACCATCCTGCCGTTGCCGTCATAGCCGAAATGCATCCCGCCCCGGCGCAGGAGTTGGTTCCCGCGGCCTATCAGGCAATCCTCGATCACGGCCCCCTTTTGCGCTTGCACCAGGTTGCCCGTCGCATCGTAAGCGAACGTTTCCACGGGGGCGCCTTCCCGCGCGGCGCGCAGCAACTGCTCCATGGGACCGTAGGCGAAGCTCGTGCGGCCCCACGCGCTGTCCCGGATGCCGGTAACGGTGCGGCCGTCCCATTCGTATTCCCGCTGCAGCAAGGGGGCGGCGGCGCCGGGGCCGGGCCCGGCGGAATACTCCGCGCCCGCATCGTCCGGCAGGCCCGGGATCAGGCGCTGGAGGCGCATCCGGCCCGAGACGTCCACGGTCTGCTCCATGTGCATGCCCGGCAGGGTGCGCCGGGTTTCCCGCCCCAATGCGTCGCGGGTCATGCCGATGGCATGCCTGCCGTCCACGACGATGCCGGTCAGGTGGTTGAGCGCATCGTACGCGTAGGCGATCTCCAAGGAACGGCTGGTCTTGGTGAGGATCGGCTTTCCCCACTTGCCGTAGGCGTATTCGATGGTGAACTCACCCGCGGTCTCTTTCAGGATCCGTCCCAGTTTGTCCCGCTCATAGGCGATCTTGATGTCGTCGTTGGATGCCTCGATCAGGTTGCCGAGGACATCGTACGCGTACGCGTACTTGCCTTGGCCGGGAATGGCCACGGACTTGGTCCGTCCGGCGATGTCCATTTCGTATTCGATGCGCTCGGAAAGGCCGTTAATGGAGGTTTTGAGGTTGCCGGCGAGATTGTACACGGAGCGGTATTCGATCCCGGCGAAATCCCGCGCCAGCACCTTTCGGCCGTTCGCATCGTATTCGAACCGGTATTCCTCCCCCTTGGGATTGATGACGGCCAGCAGGCGGCCGGGTTCGGTGCCCCAGATCAGGCGCGTCTCCAGCCCTTCCGGATCGGTGATGGCATGGAGGCGCCGGCACGGTCCGTAACGGTATTTGACGACGCGGCCGTCCGATCCGCGCAGGGCGGCCAGGTTTCCGCCCGCATCATAGGACCATGAGATGCGGGCGCCGTCCGGGCGGATCCACTCGATCATCCGGCCCAGGAGATCGTAGGCGAAACGGCTGGTATCGCCCATGGGACCGATCCGTTCGATCCGCCTTCCGAATGGGTCGTAGCGGAAGGTGGTTTTATGGCCTTCCGGGTTCTTTTCTTCCAGGGGATCGTTGTTCTCAGTGAACGCCCACTCGATCACCCTGCCGTCCATGTCCACCTTGACCAGGTTTCCTTTGCGATCGTGTGTGAAGGTCCATGCGCCTCCCAGGGGATCGATGATTTTGGCGAAGCGGTCGGCTTCGTCGTATTCCCGGATGTAAACGCTTCCGTCCGGGCCGGTCTGTCGGACGGCCAGGTGATGCGCGTTGAATTCCGTGACGGTTTCGCCGCCCAGGGCGTCCTTGAGCTTGGCGCGGTTGCCCGCCTCATCGTATTCGTAGCGGAGCTCAGCGCCCATCGGGTTGATTTCCGCCACCGTGCGGCCGAGCCCGTCGAACTCCGTTTTGTTCTGGCCGCCGGTCGGATCCATGGTCAGCACCACCTGACCCGAGGGCAGGCGCTGATGGCGGGTGACATGCCCGTAACTGTCGATCACCTCCGTCCATCCGGTGGCGTCGAAGTAGCGGAGGATCTTGAGATCGTACCCGTCCAGCCCGGAGGTGCGCACGCACCTTCCCTTTTCGTCGTATTTGAAGGTGAAGACGCCTCCGTCCCTTGCGGTTTCCCGCGCCAGGCGCCCCTCCTTGTCATATTCATACCGGTCCGCCTGGCCCAGGGCATCATAGGCCGCGGCCATCCGTCCGTTCCGATCGTATTCGTAGCGCGCCAGGGTCTGCAGGCGTTGATCCGCGTACCGGAACGCCACGGTCGCGATGCGCCCTTCCGGACCGTGGGAAAAAACGAGGCAGCGCTTCTCCAACTTCTGGCGGACGGCCTTCAGCCAGCCGCGCTCATCCCAGGCCAGTTCCAATCCCTGTCCCGAAGGATCTTCCAGGAACAACAGTGGCCAGGGTTGCCCGTTCCTGCCCGCCTGGAACAGATAGCGCGCCACCTCGCCCGTGTTCACGTTCCAACGGGTCACCTTGAGAAGCAAGCCCTGCTTGGAAAGCTCCGAATACGTCCCCAGGTTGCGCACGGTGGCACCGCGCTCGACTCCATCCTTGGGATCGGCGAAGATTTGCAGTCCGCCATCGGGCCCGCGGAATTCATAGTCCATCCCCACCCGCGTGAGCTTGGAGAAAAACGGGTTGATCCAACCCTGGCCCAAGGGAGAGGGCCGTCCGCCGAGCAGGCTCGTGCCGTAATGGCGCGTCCATTTCAACGGGTACTTTCCGGGGATGGAAACGTCCTGGTAATCCGCGAACACTTCCCCGGAAGCCACGTCCACGGGATGTCCCGCGCTTTTCCGGCCCTGGCTCATGGACCCGATCCCGGCCGCGCCGCCGCTCCCCTCCGCACCGGCCTCAGGCTTTGCATCCGCATCCCTTCTTGCCGTCCGGAGGCGCGGTCAGCTTCTCCACGCCCTTGCTCAACCCCGCCTGCACTCCCGCCTGCGCCGCGCTCACCGCCATCGCCCGCACCAACGCCCCCATGCTGATCCCCACCATCACGTTCGAAAACCCCAACGTCACCGCGTTCGGAACCACCGGAATGTCGCTGCACGAAGTCGCCGCCAACGGGCACACGAACGCCATCGCCCCGCCGTTGATCGTCACGTTCGGGCTCCCGATCGCCGTGGACCCCTGCGCCCCCGGGAAGGGCATGGGCGGCATCAACAGCTTCACCCAGGTCTGCCATTGCGTGAACGAGGAGAACGCCGCCATGGTGGTATTGCAAAAGGCCAACGAATCCGAAGTATCGATCCCCGTCACGTCCTTCACGAAATCCTCCGCCGCCTTGGGCAAGGGCAACAAGGAGGCCAGGGCCGCGATGGCCATGTTGGCGAAGATGGTGAGCCCGGCCAGGGTCAAACCCATGGCCACGTGGGTGAGATAACGCCCCCAATAGGACGGATTGGTG
>DATENA010000170.1:0-8112 GCA_035275285.1 Fibrobacteria bacterium
GAAAAATACGGGAAGAGTAACGCATCGAACGTTTACGTTTTGCATCAAGGGGTGTTCTTGCATCCTGATGCATTCCATCGACTTCCGAGGATACTCTGCCCGCGCGTACCTCCGTTTGATGAGGAGAAAGGGTGAGCGGATGCTCACCTCCGGAAAAGCGAAGCCAAGTCTAACGTGCAAAAGATCCCGATGCGCACACTTTGTGCGTATCATTTTTTTTTCCGGCAGGCCTCGCCCTTGGAATCAATCCCCTCGCGCCTGAAACCAAAATCCACGCCGATTCATTGGACATGGTCCCGGATGCCCGCGCGGACCGCCGCCCGGGTCCGCGCGGGAATCCGCGTCCAGTCCAATCCCTCCAGCCGCGCCGCGAAATCCGGAAGCGCTCCCGGATCCCAGGCCCCCAGGCCCGTGGCGAGGCGCTTCCAGCGCCGCATCCCGGCCCAGGCCAGGAAGGATTCCGCCAGCGGCAAGGCGCAAATGGGGGAGAGCCCCAGCAGGATCCACGGCCAACCGGCCCCGGACACGTACCAGAGGGACACGGGCAGGCAGGCGAGGATGAAATGGAACGCCGCGGCCCGGGCGAAGCGGATCTGCTGCAACAGGCTGCGCGTCCAGAACAGCCACCGGTAGGCCTTGATCCGATCGGCGGGCGGGACGAGATAGTCCGCGTTCTCCGGCAAGGACGCCACCAGGCTTTTCAAGGATCGCTTCAAGGCATGGGGGTGATTGGCCATGGTCTGGACGAAAATGCCCATGCACAGGTCCGAACCGCCCCACAAGGCCAGCACGCGGTCTTCCCAGGTGAACAGGATCTTCTGTTCCCGATGCGCGAAAAAGACTCCCGACAGGATGAGCACGGGAAGACCCGCCAGGACGACCCAGGACCGCAGGAAAAAGGCGCACAGGATCAGTGCGATGGCCGTGCCCAGGCTCGCCAACGCGCCGAAGCGGAGGTTCCGCAAGCGGTCCGACATGGTCTTCCAGGTGAGGGCGATGGCTTCCTGCATGCGCCTAACCGGCCGGATCCCGGCCCGGCAGCCTGGCATAGGAGGCCGCCACCTTCTCCGCGGCGGCGTCCACGTCCGCTTCCGTGGTCGTGCGGCCCAGACTGAAGCGGATGGAGGCGAAGGCCTCCTCGTCGCTCAGGCCCATGGCCGTGAGCACGTGGCTGGGCCCGCCGGAGCCGCTGCTGCACGCGGAGCGGGTGGACACGGCCACCTCGTGCATGTCCCGGATCAGCGCGCGCGCGTCCGCGCCGGGGAAACGAAGGTTGGAGGTATTCGCCAGGCGGTTCCCCCTGTCCCCGTTGACGCGGAGGCCCGGAATGCGGGCCAGGAGCGCGGCCTCCAGGCGGTCCCGCAGGCCCCGTAACCTCGAGGTTTCCTCCGCCATCTCCGCCCCCGCCAGCCGGCAGGCCTCCCCGAAGCCCACGATGGCGGGCACGTTGAGGGTGCCGCCCCGCAGGCCGCCCTCCTGGCCGCCTCCGGAGAACAGGGGTTCCAGGGCCAGGGCTTCGCGCCCGCCGCGCACGTACAAGGCTCCGGCTCCCTTGGGGCCGCAAAGCTTGTGGGCGGAGAATGCCGCCATGTCGAACCCGTCCGCGCGGGCGTCCAGGGGGATCTTGCCCAGGGCCTGGGCCGCGTCCGTGAAGAACCGGGCCCCATGCGCATGGGCGATGGCCGCCCCTTCGCGGAGGGGCGAAAGCACGCCGGTCTCATTGTTCGCGGCCATCAGGCAGACCAGGGCGGGGCGGGCCGAAGCGACGGCGGCCTCGAAAGCAAGCAGGTCCAAGGCTCCGGTCTCCCGGACCGGAAAGACCGTAACGGGGACTCCCCGCGCCCGCAAACCGCGGCAGGGAGCCAGGACCGCCTCGTGCTCGACGGCGGAGGCGAGGATGCCCGCCTTCCTCGCCGGCTCCGGGGCGCCGGCGGGCGGGAACGATGGGAACAGGCCGTGCAAGGCGATCAAGATGCTTTCGGTGGCGCCGCTGGTGAAGACGATTTCATGGTGCCCGGCCCCGATAAGCTCCGCGACGCGCAGGCGCGCCTCTTCCACGGCCTCGCTCGCGTCCCAGCCATAGGCATGGTCCCGGCTGGAGGCATTGCCCCATTTTCCCTTCAGGTAGGGCAGCATGGCTTCCAGCACGCGCGGATCCAGGGGCGTGGCGGCGTTATGGTCCAGGTAGATCAGGGCCATCCCGTCAGCCCGGCCAATCGTAACCGAGGGGGAACCAGATGCCCCGCTTCAGGACATTGCCCATGTTGGGGAGCACGTGCCCGGGATCGAGCGTGGAGACGTCCACGTCTTCCTGCTCGCTTCGGATGGGCGGGAAGGGGATCTCGGCGAACACCTTGTCCTTCATCAAGGCGATGGCGTCTTCCCGGGAATAGGCGGTGACGCCGCAGCCGAGCAGGGTTCCGGCGGGGTGGGGATCGTTCATGGTGAGCATGAACTTGAACCAATATCGATGCAGAGTCATCAGCCTGATCCGAGTATGAATTGCGGGTATTCCCAAGGGGCGCCATCCGCTTCAGGGCAGAATCGGCTCCAAAGCCTTCCAGGCTTTCAATTCCTCATCCGCGCCCAACGATCCCGAAGCCATCGCCGCGCGCAAAGTCAGCAAACGTTTCTTGATGCTTCTCAGCTTGTGCATATCGGCGATCGGAAGCGCCTTCCAATTCCGGGCCATTTCCCTGGCCGCATCCAAATCGATTTCCAAGTTGCTCATGAACCAAGTTTTAAGCCGATTGGGATCCAAAATGAAATCGCCCCCCGATTCCCCGTACCGACCGATAAAAGCCGAACGCAAGATCATGGCGGACTCCAGGAATTTCCCGCCTTTTGCCGACTCCCCCGGATTGGATGGGGCCATTCTGCCAGCCAAGGCCTCATAAGTCCTGATCGCGATTCCAGCCCAAAGCTTGGCTTCTGGTTCATGACCCTTGTCGGCGGCGACCATCGCATTGAATCCTGCGCCTTCCGCGAAAGCATGGCCATTCGCGGTTGAAAGCGGGGACGGCCCGGAAAGATGGAGATCCAAATCCCGGGACAGCAGTTCCGGACCGCGTTTCAGCAACTCGCTGGGCTTTTCCGATGCACTATTATCCATGCTCGATCATCCGAGTGGTCACTCCGGAAAGGTAATTCCATGCTCGCCAAAAGCGTCGCGGCCCACCTGGGTGCTTTCTTCGCTAGGCTGGTAATGACCGCTATGATTGCCGATATTCGTTCCGAAATACTGGCCCGGGCTTCCGGTGACCTGATGATCGTTGACGGCAGCGAGTACCTTTCCGCTTTGGATGGTGGCCAAAGGAGCATAGCTATTCTCATGGTATAGCCAAGTGGAGGATCTGCCTCCATCCTGGATTTCATGGATGATCGTGTCCCGGTCCCAAACGTAACGGGTTGCGCCTTGCGGTCCCCCTTTCCGGCATGTCCGGCGTTGAGGAGGACGGTGACCTTATTGCGGGCGTCTTCGACGGCTTCGCGAGCGTCCCAGACACAGGCATGGTCTCGGCTGGAGGAGCTGTAGTCCAGGTAGATCATGGGTAGAAGGCCTGGATCATTTTTTCTTGAGATGACCCCGGGCGGCCGCCCGGGCGGATTCCGAGTTTCCTTCTTTTGCTATATCCTGCAAAAGCTCCTTGGCGGTGGATTTCAGGACGCGGTTCTTGTTTCCAATCAGTTCGCCGAGCTTGGCGACGGCCTCCGGGGTCTGGATCTCCCATAAACCATAGATCGATTTCGTCCCCAAGGCGAAAGCCTTGTCCCACTCCTTATAGGCATGATGGGCGACGGCCGTTCGGGCGAGCACGTCGACGCTGGAGGGGTCCTTGATTTTGGCGAGCCCGGAAACCACGTTTTCGTGGGAAGTATGCCAAGGCTCGAGGGCCAATGCATGCAAGACCTCCAGATAGTCCTTGGAGACGCCGTAGCGGTGCATGAGCATCAGGCCCAGATCGACCGCGTCCGCATCCTTCTCAGCCAAGCCACGCTGCAGCATACCCAGGATAAGGGAATGAATGGACCGCGGGTCGGCCGGGTAATCGCTGAAGAACCGCTCTTCGGGGATGCGCTTGAGCAAGAGATCCAGGATGAGTTTCCGTTGGGACTCAGCGAGGAACGACACTATGACCTGTTATGTTATCGTTTACCGTATCCAAAGCTTTTCCTTTTCCTAATCCGATGTTGATCTGATCGTTCTCTTCCTTAAAATACGCATTATTGGCCGTCCAATTCCGCGTGTCGCTCATCAGGGGCATTTCCGGGTATTTGGCGGCCGTGAGAGGCTGGTTCTCCCGGACGCCGATGCCTTCGAGCTTGGCGATGGTCCCAGGCTTGAGTTCGAGTTTCACGAGAACGCCCCGGTACCCCTTGGACTCGGCCTCCGATTGGGAGGTGAAGGTTTCCCCCGTGGCCGGAATTTTGCCGTCCTTCAGGAACCGCTTGTAATGCTTTTCCTTCATCGCCCGGTACAGGATCTCCGGTTCTCCCGCCGCCGCGTCATCCTCGTCCCCGCATAGCCCCAAAGGGTCTATCCAGTTCACCGGGTTCGGAACGTATTGGTACGCGGACATGCCGCCGCCCAGCCGGATGGGGTCTTTGGAAATGAAGCGTCCCGGAACGGGATCGTAATATCGGTACCGGTTATAGTGGAGGCCGGATTCGGCGTCGGAATACTGGCCTTGGAACCGGAAGGGGCAATCTTCCGGGCGTCCTTTCCCCTCGATCGGATTCCCCCAAGGATCGAAATGCATGCTCCAGACGACCTTGCCCCGGGCATCCAGCATTTCCCTGGGGGTTCCGATTTGATCACGGATGATGGGGAACAGGGAGCCGTTGTGGAGCTTGAACAGCGGCTTGAAGCTTTCCGGCTCGAACCCCCAGGTGATGGCGGGATTCTTCCCTTCCATCTCGTGCAGAAGCACGTCCCGGTCCCAGACGAAACGGGTCTCCCGGTCGGGCCCTTTTTTCAGGCAACGTCTCCCGAGCGGGTCGTATTGGTATTCCCATTTTTCGCCGTCGGGATTCTCCAAGGAACGCAGCCTGTCCTTCGCGTCCCACCGGTATTTCCATTTGCGGGCGGGATCGCTTCCTTTCCCGCCGGATTTGGAGATGAGTCGGCCAGCGCCATCGTACTCATACTCGATGTCCCCCTGGCGGACGAGCATGCCGCCGGGATCGTAGGTGCGTGGAATTTCCGCTTCCCCGTTCTCGATCGCCATTACGGCATCGCCGGTGGCGTTCAGCCGGTATTCGGTCCGGACCGGGCCGCTCGCGAATCGGATCAGGCGCTTCGATTCATCGTGCGCGTACCGGGACTTGCCCCACTTGCCGTCGAGCACGGACAGGAGCAGGTTGGAGTCGTCGTACGCGTATTCCCGGTCGACGATTCCGGCGCCTTGGAGGTCGGATTCCGGACCGGAAACGGTTTGTTTGAGCAGCAGTCTCCTGGAGTCGAAGGTCTGTTCCAGCTTCAACCCGCCCGGCATGTCGATGGATTCGGGGTTGCCGGCCGCATTCCGCCGAAAGGTGAATGCGCCTAACCCGTTGGCATTCACGGCGGCGGCCAACCCGTTCCCGTCGTAGGCGTATTCGAAATGGATGCCCGCATCCGACTCCAGCCGCAATACCTCGCCCATGGGCCCGTACCGGCGTTCGATTCCGAATCCGCCCTGGGTTTCTTTGATTACTCTTCCCACGGCATCGCGCTCGAACTCGATGGCGCCCCAGGAGTTCACCGCCGAGAGGAGATTGCCCAGCTTGTCGAATTTGAAAGACGACGGAGCCTCGTCCTTGAGCGTCTCGCCGACGATGCGGCCGAGGGGATCGAGTTCCCACACGATGGACTCGCCGATATTGTTGGTCGTGCCGACGCATCCGCCCGAAAGGTTGAACTTAAAGGAGGTTTTCCGGCCGTCGAATCCCGTTTCGGAAACGACCCGGCCGCGTGCATCGTATCCGTACCGGTAGACCTCACCCAGCTCATTGGTCACGGATTCCAGACGATCCGGTTCGCTCCCCCAGGCGTAGCGGACTGTTTGCCCGGCGCCATATTTTTTCTCGATGACCCGCCTGCAGGTTCCGTATCTGAAGGAAACGGGAGCTTCCGTGGAGCTGACCACGCGCAGGATGTTGCCCGCGACATCGTATTCGTACTGGATGGTTTTACCCGAATCGAAGGCGGAATGAATGATGCGCCCGAGCGGATCGTACCGGTGCGCGGTGGTCTTTCCGTCCGGATCTCGGCGTTTGAGGATACGCCCGAATTCATCCCGGACATAGGTGGTCAGGCCGCCCGCCCAATCCGTTTCCGAGATCAGATCGCCGTTTTCCGCGTACACCCTTTTGCCGACAGCGCCGGATGCGTTTTTTAACTGCACCGGGTTTCCGGAACGATCGTATTCGATCTCCGCCTTGGATCCCGAGGGATCGGTGGCCGCAACGGGGCGATTGAACGCGTCATAGTCGCGCGTCCAGACGCCGCCGTTCGCATCCGTTTGCGAAATGAGCAGATGCTTCGCATCGAAGCCAAAGGTGGTTTCGCCGCTCATGGCATCTATGACCTTGCATCGATTTCCGTTTCCATCATATTCGAAGCGGCTCGTTTCCCCCATGGGACCGGTTTTCGAAACGACCCTTCCGAGGTCATCGTAGGCGGTTTCGGTTTTGGCCCCCAGAGGATCGATTTCGAGGACGACTTGGCCGGAGGCGAGCCATTGGTAGCGGTTGGTTTTCCCAAGGCTGTCGGTGACCTCGGTCCACTGGATATGATCCAGGTAACGCAGCACCTTCAGATCATAATTGTCCAGGCCATGGGTCCGGATGCACCGCCCCTGGTCGTCATACTTGAAGGTGAATATGCCGCCATCCTTGGCGATTTCGCGGCTGATCCTGCCGGCCCGATCGTATTCGTAGCGATCCTTGTGCCCGAGCGCATCCTGGATCGAGGTGAGACGCCCCTGGGGATCATAGCCGTATTGGACGAGGGTTTGCAACCTTCCGTCGGCGTGCCGAAAAGCCACGGACGCTACCCGCCCCGCCTGGGAATAGGCGACCGTCAATGTCCGCTTTTCATGCTTCTGGCGGAGGCCCTTGAGCCTCCCTTGATCGTCCCAAGCCAGTTCCAGGCCGTTCCCCGCCGCATCTTCGAGGGAGCGCAACGGCCACCAGAGGCCATTCCGCTCGGGCTGGAATAGGTATCGGGCCGAGGTTCCGATAGCGGTCCAATGCGTGACTTGGAGGAGTAGGCCATGCCTGGAGATTTCATGGAAGCTTCCCAGGTCGCGGATGATCCCTTCTCGCTCCACTGTATCACCGGGATCCGGAAACGCGATGACGGCTCCGGTTGGTCCCCGGAAGCGGTATTCTTTGCCGATGCGGGTCAGCTTGGCGAAGCAGGGATTGGTCCATCCCGGGCCTAGGGGCGAATCCGATTCGGAGATCAGGGCCGAACTGAACGTCCTCCCCCAAGACAGCGGCACCCTTCCCGGGATAAGGATATCCTTGGCACTGAGCTCCACGGCGCCGGTTGCGACGTCAATCGCCATGGTCGAATGCCCTGATCATTTGCAGCCGCAGTCCTTTTTACCCTCTGTCAATTTGCTCACGCCCTTGCTCAAGCCCGCCTGCACTCCCGCCTGCGCCGCGCTCACCGCCATCGCCCGCACCAACGCCCCCATGCTGATCCCCACCATCACGTTCGAAAACCCCAACGTCACCGCGTTCGGCACCACCGGAATGTCGCTGCACGAAGTCGCCGCCAACGGGCACACGAACGCCATCGCCCCGCCGTTGATCGTCACGTTCGGGCTCCCGATCGCCGTGGACCCCTGCGCCCCCGGGAAAGGCATGGGCGGCATCAACAGCTTCACCCAGGTCTGCCATTGCGTGAACGAGGAGAACGCCGCCATGGTGGTATTGCAAAAAGCCATCGAATCCGAAGTGTCGATCCCCGTCACGTCCTTTACGAAATCCTCCGCCGCCTTGGGCAAGGGCAACAAGGAGGCCAGGGCCGCGATGGCCATGTTGGCGAAGATGGTGAGCCCGGCCAGGGTCAAACCCATGGCCACGTGGGTGAGATAACGCCCCCAATAGGACGGATTGGTG
>DATENA010000171.1:0-7574 GCA_035275285.1 Fibrobacteria bacterium
AGGGAAACGTCCACCTGGAATGAATCCGCGAACCACAATCCCAAGCCCATTCGATGGGCATTTACCATCGCCAAAGCCCGGAAAAAATTCAAGTACCCCTGTCCCTTTTCAGGGAAGTCCGAGGACTAGGGTGCGCGAAGCCGGTTTAAACACCCTGCTAAACCCGGTCCGGCCCGTAGGGGACCTTGTCGGGCTTGCGCCGCCACTCCTCGAACACCGCCCAGGCGCGCTTGCCCAGGAGGCGCTTCATGGGCAGGGAGCGCTTGGCGGGCGCCAAGGGGATTTCCCGGTAGATGAAATCGTCGCTGAACCCGATCCGGGCGGCGTCCCGGCGCGTATTGGCGAACACGATGCGATCGAGGCGCGCCCAGTAGGCCGCGGCCAGGCACATGGGGCAGGGTTCGCAGGACGTATACAGCACGCATCCGTCCAGCTGGAACGACCCCAAAGCCTTGCAGGCGTCCCGGATGGCCACCACTTCCGCGTGGGCGGTGGGATCGGAGGTCGACAGGACGCGGTTGCTTCCCCTGCCGATGATTTCCCCCTTCCGGGCGATCACGGCCCCGAAAGGCCCGCCCCGGCCGGCCCGCATCCCCTCCAGGGAGAGGGCGATGGCCTCGATCATCAGTTGCGATGGGGTCCTTTTGGCGTTACCGGTGTTCTTCAAGTTACCTCCTGCGGGCGCGCCCCGGGGCCGCGCCCGATCGCCCCAGGCGCGGGCCAGGTCCTCCCGCACCAAGTCGATGGGATCGCTCCCGAGGGCCTTGCGGTAGCATTGCGCCGCCGACCAGGTGCCGAGGTAAGCGATGTACTCTTCCAGGTCCCAGGCCGCTTCGATGGCGAAAGCGGGGGAGGCGATGGGGGTGATCCGGAGAAGTGATCTTTGAATCCGGAGGAAGGGTTCAAGGGGGCCCCTCCCGATCGGGAGCCGGCCGGGGACCGCCGTTGCGGAAGGCTTCGCGCTCCAGGAAGTGGCGGGCGCGGGCGAGGCCGATGATGGAAAGCGACTCGGTGATTTCACCTTCCATCGCCATGCGGAAGGCTTCGCGGAAATCCACCTGCTTCACTTCGATCTGCTCGGAAGGGTCCAAATGGGGCGGGCCCGGGGTGAGGTCCCTGGCCAGGAAAAGATGCCCGGCCTCGTCGGTGGTGGAGTTGGACAGGACCACCTCGCCCAGGTAGTCCCAACGCGCCGCCGTATAGCCCGTTTCTTCCCGCAGTTCGCGCGCGGCCGAGGATTCCGGAGTCTCGGAGCCGATGAGGCATCCGCCTTCCGGCAGTTCCCAGAAGTACCGGTCGAACGGGTAGCGGTGCTGGCCCACCAGGATCACGCGGCCCTGGGCATCCAAGGGGACCACGCCGATGGCGGTGTTCTTGAAATGGACGGTTCCGTAAATGCCCCGGGATCCGTCCGGGTGGAGGACTTGGTCCTCGCGCACGCGGATCCACGGGTTGTCGTAGATTTCCCGGCCGGAGAGCCGGATCCAGGGGCCTATCCTATCGTGCGGTCGCGGGGAGCCATCCATGATGGGAAAATATACTTCCGCGCCTGGAGGACGGGTCCGGAACGGACCGCGACCGGGGCGCCGGAAAGGCGGCGAGGCGCCGGAACGCGGGCGGGAACCGGAAGCGCGGCTCCACGGACATGGGCAGGGCGGCCGAAGTCTTGGCGCCTGCGGGCGGCGCTCCCAATTCCGCGAAGCCGGATGCGGCCATGCAGATGAAGAAGCGTATGAAATTACCCTCTACCGGGCAGGTGAGATCCCCGTCGCCAAGGGCCATGTCCTGGGTGAAGGAACACGTGGTGGTCTTGTAGGTGAACTCCGTGGCCAGGGAACCGTCCTTCTTGGAGAAGTCCAGGGTGCCGGATTCACCTTTGCCGTTCTTGAAGACGACCTGTTTGCACGTGTTCTTGGCCAGGGAGATGGAAGTATCCTTAGCGAATACTTCCGCGAGCAAGGGCTCCAGGACGTCGCTGGGGCAATAGCCGATGGTCACGTTGGCGGTGACGGCCGTCTCCGTGACGACATAGGTGGCCGAGAAGCTTTCGAAGGGGCTGGCGCCGGTGGTGGTGTCCGGAGTGCAGCCGGTACGGAGATCGAGGGGCAGTTCCGCATTGGCGTCGGTCAGGGTCCAGGTGCCCACCGGATCGGTCCCCGTTCCCGTGAAGACCTGGCCGACGCAATCGCCCTGGGTCCACAGCCACAGCTTGCCGTCCTTGAACGCGTACAGGCTGGTGTCCCGGGTAGTGTCCCCGACCACCACGCTCGAGTCGCAATGGGCCTCGACGCTCTCTTCGATTATCTTCTTGGCGGTCCTATCGATGGAAATCACCTTGGCGTGGAAATTTCCGGTGAAGGAGAGGCTCACGTCGTCCGCGGCGCTCAGGAAAATGAGGGCGTCGAGTTCCGGATCGCTGGAGGGTTCGTAAATGCGGGTGCGGAATCCGGCCTTGGAGATCTCCAGGGTGCCTGCGGCGGCGGCCTTGGACACGGCCATGACCCGGCCCGCGACCGGGGCTCCGGCCCCGGCGGCCGCCTGGGTCCGGGAACCCATCAGCACGGCTTTCCAGGCCAGGGAGAGGCTGGCGGTCTGGAGGCGGAGAAAGCACACGCCGTTCCCCGGCAGGTTCGCGGGCAGGGCGAGGGCGTTGCGGCCGCGCGCGAGATCGACGGCGGCCTCATGGATGATGGCGCGTCCCCCGGGAGCGATCCATTCCACGCGCGCCTTGGCGGCGGTCGGCGAAGTCAGGGAAAGCGTCCCGTTGCGGATGTCCATGATGTAGGGCGCCGATTCCGGCGCGGTCCCGCGCACGCCGACGGAAGTCTGGATGTGGAAAGCGCCCTGGGCGTCCGTATTGACGCATTGCGAGGCATCCGATTTGACGCAGACCTTGGCGGCGGCGATGGGCTCTCCCATCTTGTCGATCACGTTGCCGTACACGTTGAGCGCGCGCGCCGGCAGGCAGGCGAAGGAGAAGGTGAAAGCGAGGGACAGGATTCTGGGATGCATGGTTTCCCTTTCGGCAAGGTGTCGTGTTTTGGAAAGACACTCCAAAGATGACTATTTCGGCTTCTGAAAACCAGGAAAATATACATATGGAACCGAAGCGGACCGGGAAGATATGTATTTTCCGATCTCCCCGGAACCGGTTGCCCATGTCTCCAGCTTACGGATTCGCGCTTGAACAGTGACTGCGGGAAAAAAGCCCAGATCGCCTCCATCCTGCGGGCCTGCGCCGGTTTCGCCGCCTCCCTGTTGTGCGGCTGCCTCTACACCACCCACCATTTCAATTCCGGGCGCATCCTGGAACCGGGCAAGACCGCGGTGACTTTCGGAATGGGACGTGAAAAGCTGTACGAAGAATACTGCCAGGACGCGAAGGACGGGTTCCGGAACCCCCAGGGCGCGCTGCGTTGCAAGCCCCGGCCCGGAAGCGTTTCTTTCTCTACCCCGCCCGAAACCACCACCCTTGCCCCCGGGGTGCGGTCCCAGACCATCCCCAAATTCAGCCTCAGCTACCGCCTGGGCGTGCGCGGCCCCTGGGGCCCGTTCACGGGCGTGGAAATGGGCTGGCTGTTGGAAGCGCCCACCAATCCCGGCACGGTGGAGTTCGATCTCAAGTTGGGGTTGCCCCTGGCCGGAAGGTTCAAGGCCCGGCATTCCCTTTCCGCCGGCTGGGGCGTTGGCATGTGGGCGGACAACTCCTACTTCGCGGAATATGCCGCTTCCCGCGGCTTAGGACCCCATGCCTTGTACGGGAGCTACCGCTATACCTACCTGGCCACCCAGCCCGCTGAGCTGGATTCTTCCTTCGACAACTGGAAATTCGCGCACCACCGCCGTTCCATCCATCAGGCCGCTTTGGGTCTGTACGTGAAGCTGCCGGATTGGTTCCTGGCGCCGGACTTTTTCACGCCGCAAGCCAATTTCACTTTCCCGGTGGTTTCGCCCTTCGTGACCCTCGATTCGGACAGGCTCGAGCCCGTGCTGGTGAACTTCAATCTGGGTTTCGGATGGACTTTCTGACGGGCCGGCGCAAGGCGGCGGTTCTCCCGGCCCTCTTGGCGGTCCTATACGCCTTCGTCCCCGGGGCGGAAACCCCTGGAACGGAGTACGGGCCGGAGCCGATCTATGCGGTGGACCCGGTGGATTCGACCGGCGCCGCGGATTCGACCGGCGCCGCGGATTCGATCGACGCCGCGGATTCGACCGGCGGGGCCCTGGAACTGCAAGAGAAATCCGTCAAGGCGCGCGGCACCAAGGTCCACCGCGAAAAAGAGGTCAGCCGCATCCGCCTCTCCCGGCAGGACATCCAGCGCGTGGCCGCCTCCCAAGGCGATCCCCTCAAGGTGCTCGGCACTCTGCCGGGGGTGACCAACCAGAACGATCTCAGCGTGCGGCCCTTCGTGCGCGGCGGCAAGGCGGAAGAGACCCAGATACTCTGGGACGGAGTGCCCTTGTTGCAACCTTACCACTTCGGATCCATCTACTCCGTCTTCAGCACGGAATCCCTGGAGAGCATGACCTTGTACAGCGGCGGCTTTCCCGTCGAGGCCGGCAACGCCCTCTCCGCGGCCTTGTTCATGCAGGCGCGCCCGGCGCCCCTGGACAGCTTGCGGTTCTTCGCCGATCTCTCCTTTCTGCGCGGCAGCACCTACATCGGGGTCCCCATCCTCAAGAACAAGGTGGCCGCTTCCTTCTCCTACCAGGCTTTCTGGTACGATTGGGTGGTGAACCGCGCCTGGGACATGGCCGACCTCATCCAAAGCGACAGCTCCTTTTCGGCCCAGAAGCAGGATTTCCGCCGCTACCTGGAGCTGCCCAATTTCCGCGACATGCAATTCGGCCTGGCCTTCAACGTGAACGAACGCGTCAAGATGGACTACTCCGGCCTGGTCTCCAAGGACGGGTTCCATTCCCGCGACGCCAAGACGCGCTATTACCAGAACGGCAGGGAGGTGTCCCGGAACTGGTTCCGCGAACGATCCGATCCCAGCGCTCCCCCGGGCGTCTGGGTCCAGCGCCAGGACCTGGACACGGTGGCCAACGTGTCCGTGGACAACCAGGTGCACGGCCTGCATTTCCATTGGCGCCCGGGCGGCAAATGGGACGTGGACCAGAGCCTGGCCTACCAGAGCCAGGACTGGCACGTGAAATTCTCCGACGAGGAGACCTGGCACGACTCCGTCGCCCCGGGCGGGGGCTATGCGGGATACCGCACCTACGGCCCCAGCGTGCGCTACCTGAAGCTCCGCAAAGAGGCCTACGATTGGAACCTGAACGCCAAGTGGCAGGCCACGGAAAAGCACCTGGCGAAGTTCGGCCTGTTCCAATCCATCCGCGGCTTCGATTTCGAGACGCGCCTGGAGCGCCCCATCTACGAGCTCATCGTCAACGGAAGCGTGGACGTGACGGACGGGCTGGGATACCTGGACCCGGAAGGCACGGTCATCCGCCAGGGAGATCCCGGCGCCGATGCCGGCGTCGACTATCTCTCGGCCCTGCCGGACCTGCTCCGCTTCGATTACGCCGGGAAGCATTCCGGATCGTTCGCCGGCGGTTATCTCTCCGATTCCTGGAGCCCGGACGACGCGCACCGGCTCACCGTGGGTTTCCGCTCCGAACTGGACACCTGGTCCGGAGACGCTTTCCTGAGCCCGCGCGTCGCCTATTTCCAGGGCCTGGGGGACCGGGACGAAATCACCTTCGCCAGCGGCCTGTACTCGCAATCGGATTTCCCCTTCAACCTGCGGGACGTGAACCCGGACCTGCGTCCGGAAAAGGCCTTCCACCTGAACCTGGAATGGACCCATCGCTTCTCCAAGAGTTACCGCATGGAGGCGCAACTGTACCAGAAGAACTATTACGATCTGGTGGTGCCGGTGCTGCAGAACACCGGCGAGCTGGATTTCCGGAACGGTCCCATCGGCATCAGCCGGGAGGAATTCGAACGGCTCGATCCCGCCATCCGGAAGATCATCCTCGATCGCTTCGGGGAGAAGCGGCTGGATTACGTCAATCAGGGCGTGGGCAAGTCCGCGGGCGGCGAGCTCTCGTTCTTCTACGATCCCGCCCGGTTCTGGAGCGGCTGGGTTTCCGGCGAGGCCGGCTATTCCAAGCGCCGGGACTTGCCGGGGGAAGGCACGTACGATTTCCGCTACCACCGTCCCTGGGCCTTCAACTGGGTCAACTATTTCCACATGCCCAGCAACTATGAGCTTTCCCTGCGCGGCCGCTTCGCCGCCGGCCTGCCCTATACGGACTATAAGTTCCCCGATCTGCCGGGCGCGTCCGTGGGCGGGGACACCTTGTTCTACCTGGCGCCGCGCAACACCTCCCGGTACGCGCCCTACAGCCGCTGGGACATCCGCCTGTCCAAGGAGTTCCCGTTCTTCGGCCGCCCCATGCAGTCCTACATGGAAATCTGGAACGCCTTCAACACGCCGAACTTCATCATGCGGGATCAGAAAACCGGGCAGTGGAAGTTCATCGACGCCAATTACCCCATCCCCATCCTGTTCCTGGGGCTCAACTACCGCTATTGACGGAACCGGGGCCCGGACCGGATGCCGCGACCGGATGGCCCGGGAGCGGCGCCTTCAATAGAACCGGCGCTTGGACCCGTCCCCGCCGGCAGCGCGGGTGCGCATGGCCCCGACGGTTTCCGCCACCGTGGCCACGGCCCATTCCTCCGCGGGCACGTCGAAGGGATGCCCCGCCTCGCCCGCCAATTCCCGCTGCTCCACCACGCTATCGTAGAAGAAGGACAAGGCCTGGATCAGGTCGATGAGGGCGCGCGCACCGTACCTCCCGGAATTGGTCTGCTCTTCGATGAAGGTCTGCACCTGGCCGGGCCGCAGCATTTCCGGGCGCAGGGCATGCCGCGCCAGGAAGGGCGCCAAGGCCTGCTTCCAACGGGCGCGCCGATCCGCGTCGATGCCGCGGCGTTCCAAGGCGCTTTCCAACCGTCCCAGCCAGAATTCGGACCGACGGGCCTCCGCGAACTTCATGGCCTTCGTCATTGCCTGCGGAAACGTGATCATACCGACCTCCCTGTCTGCCTGCAATCTCCCTTATTGGACGCTTTAAAGTGGTGATTTGTATCACGCGGTGATCTAAATCACGTTCGGGTCGGGGGGCGGGGGTCGAAAATGGGGTTTGCGCGCCTATGCCCCGCGCTCCCGAACTCGCGCGTATCCGCTTCTTAGGCGCTCGCCGGGCACGCGCTCAGACAGGCGTCCGTGCAGGAGCAGGGGCGCCCAAAGTCCCCCTATAAGCCCCGCCCCCGCAGTCCGAGCGTGATTTCGCGTCTTCGCGCGACAGGTTAAGAAGGGGGAGGGCGCGCCAGGGGAAAGAAAGAGGGGGTGGCGGACTGCGATTCCCCGGCCAACGCGGGATTCGAAAATAAATTTGGCGGTAAGGTTACCTACAGACCCACCTCCCTCCTCAATCTGCCTCACCGGGTTGCGCCCCCCTTCACCATCGATGGCGGTCCCGCGGCCCCTTCCCCGGGGGGCCAAGGCTGCGGGGTCGGTTTGGGCAGAGCCTGGGGGGCGCGGGCGGGGGTTCCG
>DATENA010000172.1:0-2832 GCA_035275285.1 Fibrobacteria bacterium
CGCCGCATGCCTGGCGCTCCTCGGTGTCTTATGGTTGCGCGCCCCCCAGGCGGGGTCCGCCAAGACCATGCCGGCGATGCAGGCCGCCGTCGCAGATCCCGCCGCCGCGGACGGCATGGCGCATGCCACGTTCGCGGGCGGCTGTTTCTGGTGCATGGAGCCGCCCTTCGAAAAGGTTCCCGGCGTGTCCGCGGTGATTTCCGGATACAGCGGCGGCGACGAGGCCACTCCCACTTATGAGCAGGTGGGAAGCGGCCGCACCGGCCACGCCGAATCGGTGGACGTGCTCTACGATCCCGCCAAGGTGAGCTACGCCACCTTGCTGGAAGCGTACTGGCGATCCATGAACCCCACCGACGCGGGCGGGCAGTTCGCCGACCGCGGCGCCCAATACCGCCCCGCCATTTTCCCGCGCAATGCCGAGCAGAAGCGCCTGGCAGAGGCGTCCAAGGCCAAGCTGGCCGCGAGCGGCAAGTTTTCGAAGCCCATCGTGGTGGAGATCACGCCGTTCAAATCCTTCTACCGCGCGGAGGAATACCATCAGGACTACTACAAGAAGGATCCTGATCATTACCGCGCCTACCGCAAGGGATCGGGCCGCCAGGGATTCCTGGAAAAGACCTGGGGCAAGGATTACCCGGATGCGCCCGTCATCCAGGTGACCAAGGACAACGACGGGATCGAGGAGAGGATCGGCATGGAAGCGAACCGGAAATACGTGAAACCGTCCGACGCGGAACTGAAGAAGAAGCTGACCGCCATGCAGTACGACGTGACCCGGAAAAGCGGCACTGAACGGGCCTTCTCGGGCGAGTATTGGGACAACCACGAGGACGGCATCTACGTGGACGTGGCGACCGGGGAGCCGCTGTTCAGTTCCAAGGACAAGTTCAACAGCGGCACCGGCTGGCCCAGCTTCACGCGCCCCATAGACCCCGGCAGCCTGAAGAAGGAATCGGACGACAGCCACGGCATGCAGCGGGACGAAGTGCGGAGCCGGATCGGGGACTCCCATCTGGGCCACGTATTCGACGACGGCCCCGCGCCCACCGGACTTCGCTATTGCATCAATTCCGCCGCCCTGCGGTTCATCCCCAAGGAAAAGCTGGCGGCCGAGGGGTATGGCGAATTCGAAAAACTGTTCCAGGTGGCCGCCAAGCATTGACCCGGGACCGGCCTTCCGGCACCCGGGCATTGCGGCCTCCGGCGCCGTTTCCTAATTTAAGCGTCCCTTGAACGCCCGGACCTCCAAGCCCCAAGCCCCCTTTCCGCTCGACCGGCTTTTCCAGGAGGAGGCGTTCCCGGCCCTGGCCGGGCTGCAGTTCCGCAAGGAAGACCCCCTGTACGTGGCCGGGGTGGCGGGTTCCGCCGTTTCCGCCCTGGTGGCCCGGCAATTCCTGGACTCGAAAGGGAACTTCCTGTACCTGGCCCCGGACGCCAAAACGGCGGAATTGGTGGCCGAGGATCTGGAATCCTGGCTGGGCGAGGAGCAGGTGCTGCTCTTTCCCGGCCTCGATCTCAAGCCGTACGAGTGGCGCAAACCCTTCGGGCACGTATTGGAGCAGCGCCTGGCCTGCTTCGAGGCCCTGTACAAGAAGAAGCGTTCCGTGCTGGTCACGGCCCTGCCCACCTTCCTGACCCGTCTCTCCAGCCCGGATTCCCTGCATCTGGAGATCCTGAACCTGGCCAAGGGACAGTCCTTGAACATCGAGGACTTCAAGGATGCGGTGCTGCACATGGGCTTCACGGAAGAGGCCGTGGTGCAGGACATCGGCGAATTCTCCGTGCGCGGCGAGATCATCGACATTTATCCCTACCTGCTGGAAAACCCCGTCCGCATCGTCCTCTTCGGCGACGGAATCGAATCCGTGAAGGAGTTCGACATCTTCACCCAGCGTTCGGTGAAGGAGGTCCCCTCCGTGGACGTGTTCCCCCTGGACGAATGCTGCTTCAGCCACAAGGACCTGGAAGCGGGGATGGAAAAGCATCTCGACCGCTTCACGGGGGAAGGTTCTTTCGAGGCCGAGCACCACCGCCTGCTGGTGAAGCGCAACCTGGACGGCATCCATTGGCAGAAGGCCTTCTTCAAGGACCTCGGCTATTCCCTGCTGGACTTCCTGGGGCCGGACGCCAAGGTGGTGGTGGGCGACGAGGACAACCTGAAGTCCGGCGTGGAACGGCTGTGGAGCGCGGCCCGGGAAGGCTATGCCGAAGCCCAGGGCCTGGAAAAGTGGGTCGCCCGGCCGGACGAGCTGTTCTTCTCCAAGGCCGATCTGAACCGCATCCTCTCCGCCCGGCCCACCCTGCGCCTGGGGCGCCTGAGCTGGGAGGGCTCCGGCTGCCGCACCCTGGACATGCGGGAGCAGGGCCGCGGAGGCGGCGGCCTGGCCCAGGTCGAGCACCTTTTCCACGAGCTGGACCGGGAAGGGCTGCGCGTCTACCTGCTCTCCCCCAACGAAGGCCAGGCCGAGCGCCTGCGCAAGCTGATCGCGGACCATCCCGTCGCCGGCATCGCGGTGGGGCACCTCGCCTGCGGCTTCATCTCCCGGGACGACGGCGTCGCGATCTTCACCGATCACCAGATCTTCAACCGCTTCAGCCGCAAGATCAAGCGCAAGAAGCAAAAGGGCGGCGGCGTCGCCATCCAGAACTTCGAGGCCCTCTCCCGCGGCGACTACGTGGTGCACGAAGACTACGGCATCGGCCGCTTCGTGGGCGTCAAGCGCATCAAGACCCGGCCGCCCGCCACGGGCGGCCCCGACGCGCCGGCGCCGGCGGAGATCCAGGTCGATTGCATCCTGCTGGACTTCCAGGGCTCGGACAAGCTGGCCC
>DATENA010000173.1:0-19693 GCA_035275285.1 Fibrobacteria bacterium
AGGCGGAATTCCAGCCGCGGGCTGGTCGCGTGGCCGCCGTGGAAGTTCAAAGCGCGCACCGTCGCCTGCCCCACCAGGCCGGTGATCCCTCCGCCCGGGCACAAAGCGGCGAAATCGCCCGCCCGCAGCACGAAGCGGGACGAGGAACGGACGTCGGCGCGGCGGGCGGGAACCGCGCCGGACACGTGGCGCCTCAGGAAGCCGGTGGTCCGCGAAGAGGCGCGGCCGTCGCGGGGGTCCTTGCATTTCACCACGGCGTTTCCGGTGAGGGAAAGGTCCTTGATGCCGCCGTCGCGATCTTCGCCCACGGCCACCAGCACCAGGCTGTCGTCGGGGGACAGGGAGACCACCTCCGGATCCTGGCCCGTTCTCAGAAGCCAGGTCGTGTCCCGGCCGATGGCGTCCAGGGCCGCCAGGGGCGGAGTCGCGTCCCGGGACGGAATCTTCACCTTGGACCGGCGGCCGGAATTCCCTGCCACCGGGTTGCCGGAAAGGCGCTCCACGGCGCAATCCGTCAGCGCCAGAAAAGCGAGCAGATACGGCCATTTCCCCATTCCCGCGAACATGAGATCAATTACGATTTTTCCGGCCGCGGGGGAAAGGGCGGTTTTCCGGGATTCGGGAGGGAGGGGCCCTGGCGGGGCCGCGGGCGGGGGTTCCGGCCCACAGTAACTTGCATGTTACCTATGGTCGCGCGGCCGGGAGCGTATCCGCCCGCGGCGGCGTTTCGCGCCGGAGGCTCCGGAGACGGCGGTCGCGGTAATTCTTTTCCATGGAATATGCCGTTTTTCTCCCGATCCCGGCAAAGCAGGGGCTTCGGGCCTATCCTAAAGTTCCCGAAGTTGGGGTTATTGAGGGAAAATTATTTGAATTTGAGTTTAAAACCCCCGAATTTACCCAAATTTAACTCATTTGGGCTTTTTTAAAATTTAGTTGCACTGCTTGGGGTAGAAATCCATATTCGTCATACTTTTTCGATGCTCGAAGAGGTGAGGCTTCCGCAAAAGGGGCCCCAAATCAAGGAGACAGCTTTGGCGGAAGAGAAGAAGCCGACTGCAGGGGGAGTGGATCGTCCCCTGAAATTCCTGGGCGACGATACAGGACTCACTCTTTACCTACGCGAAATCAGCAAGACCAAGAACCTGTCCCTCGACGAAGAGGCCGATCTCGCCCTGCGGATCCGCCAAGGCGACCGTCGCGCCCTGAACAAGCTCATCAGCTCCAACCTGAAGTTCGTCGTTTCCGTGTGCCGCAATTACCAGAACCAGGGGCTGCCCCTCACCGACCTCATCAACGAAGGCAATCTCGGCCTGATCCGCGCCGCCAAGCGGTTCGACGAAACCAAGCATTTCAAGTTCATCTCCTATGCCGTCTGGTGGATCCGCCAGGCCATCCTGCAGGCATTGGCGGAGCAATCCCGCATCATCAACATCCCCCTGAACCGGGTCAGCGCCATCCACCGCATCGGCAAGTCCGGCGTCAAGCTGGAGCAGAAGCTGGGCCGCTCGGTATCGCCTTCCGAGCTTTCCTTCCATCTGGCCGTGGACGAGCACGAAATCCAGGAATGCCTGCAGCTTTCCGCCAATCCCATCTCCCTGGAGTCCCCCCTCCAGGCCGACGAGGAGGGCAAGCTCGGGGACATGCTGAAGGACGAGAACGCGGAAAGCCCGGATGAATTCGTGCTGGTGGGCAGCCTCCGGGACGAGGTGCGCAACGTGCTGGGGACCTTGGGCGACCGCGAAGAGGAAGTGGTGAAGCTCTACTTCGGCATCGGGGTGGATACAGGCTATACTTTGGAGGAGATAGGCCAGCGGTTCAACCTCACCCGGGAACGGGTGCGGCAAATCAAGGAAAAAGCCCTCAAAAGACTGAAACACTCCACTCGGTCCAAGCGGCTGGCGGGGTTCCGCCCCTGATCGGCCCCGCCCCGGGGAAGAATCCCTTGCCCCGGGCCTTTTCGGCGCTATTTTATACTGGCAAGCCGGGAATAATATAGTTTTCAGGCTCAAGCCCCCGGTTGGTGGCGGAACGCGGACAAGCTGGAGATGGGTACGGAAAAACAACCTACAATCCTGGTGGTGGACGACATCGCTTCCAACCGCACCCTGGTCAAGGAAATCCTGAAAATCAACGATTACAACGTGCTGGAGGCCAAGGACAGCGACGAGGCCAAGCAGGTGAGCGAATCGCACCAGGGCCCCATCAACCTGCTGATCGCGGACCTGGTGATGCCCCGCATCAACGGCATGGAGCTGGCCCGCTTCCTGAGGCCCAAGCGCCCGGAGATGAAGGTGCTCTACATTTCCGGGTACAATGCGGACGTGAACGTGCAGATAGAGGTATGGGACGCGGAAGCGGACTTCCTGCCCAAGCCCTTCAGCCCCAACGGCCTGCTCCAGAAGGTCTGCGATCTGCTGGATCCTTCGATGTCCGACAAGGACAAATAGGCGGATAGCCCCGGGTCCCGGGGACCCCTCAGCCCAGTTGCAATACCTTCAGGATGGGATCGTGCAGGATCCCGTTGCTGAACAGCGCGTCATGGCCGTCGATGGAGAATTTCCCGCCGTCCAGGTGCGTCACGTTCCCGCCCGCTTCGGTGACCAGCAGGCTTCCCACCGCCACGTCCCAGGGTTTCATGGCCAGCATGCAATAGGCCTCCATGCGCCCGGCGGCCACGAAGGAGCCTTCGACCACCGCCGAGCCCAGGCACTTGACCCTTTGCAGGGCGGCGGCCGCGCGGCCCCGGGATTGGAGGTTCCTCTCGTTCAGCTCTTTGCGCTGCGCGTCGGTGTTGCCGACGTTGAAATCGCCGTGGGAGATGATGGCGGCGTGCATTTCCTCCACCGCGCTGACCTGGATGCGCTTGCCGTTGAGATAGGCCCCGCCTCCCAAGGTGACCGTGAACATCTCCTCCAGGGCGGGCAGCCAGATGCATCCCGCCACCATGGCCTCGCCCTTGCGCAGGCCGATGGAGACGCCCCAGAGCGGGAACCCCCGCGAATAGTTCACCGTGCCGTCGATGGGATCCACGTACCAGGTGTATTCGCTGCCCTGCTCGACGGCCGCGTCCTCCTCCGTGACGATGTTGTGGCCGGGATAGGCCGCCGCCAGGCTTTTGCGGATGGCGGCGTCGCAGGCGAAATCCGCCTCGGTCACCACGTCCTTTTCGCCTTTGAACCGTATGTCGCGGAGCGCATGCTGCATGGAACGGGCGATGCCGCCCGCTTCCTCCGCCGCGCGGATGGCCGCGCCCAGGAACTCGCCGTATTTGTCTTTCATTTTCATAAGATATTACTTTTCCCCGATATGGGTGTCAGGACAATCCGCTGGGGCATCGTCGGTTGCGGGGACGTTTGCGAGGTGAAGAGCGGCCCCGCCTTCCAAAAAGCCGCGCATTCCGCCCTGGCCGCCGTCATGCGGCGGGACGGCGCCAAGGCCGCGGACTTCGCCGCGCGCCACGGCGTGCCGAAATGGCACGCGGACGCCGGGGCCCTGATCGCGGATCCGGACGTGGACGCGGTCTACGTGGCCACCCCTCCCGGCTCCCATGCCCAATACGTCCTGCAAGCGGCCCGCGCGGGCAAACCCGTCTACGTGGAAAAGCCGATGGCGCGCAGCCATGCGGAATGCCAGGCCATGATTTCGGCCTGCCGGCAGGCGGGCGTCCCGCTCTTCGTGGCCTATTACCGGCGGCGGCTGCCCCGCTTCCTCAAGGCCAAGGAGATATTGGACCAGGGCGGCATCGGGACGGTGCGTACCGTCTCGGTTACCCTGTCGCACGCGCCCGGCGCGGCCTTCCTGCGCGCCCAGGACCCGCCCTGGCGCGTGGTCCCGGAAATCGCGGGCGGAGGCCTGTTCCTGGACCTGGCCAGCCATACCCTGGACCTGCTGGACTTCCTGCTCGGCCCCATCGCCTCGGCCAAGAGCGTCGCGGCCAACCAGGCGGGGATCCACCGGGTCGAAGACGCCGTGGCCGCCGCCTTCGCCTTCGAATCCGGGGCCCTGGGCGCCGGGGCCTGGAGCTTCTCGGCGGGCGCGCGGGAGGACCGCGTGGAGATCACGGGCAGCCGGGGCCGGCTGGTTTTCGCGACCTTCGGGGACGGGCCCTTGCGATGGGAGGCGGCGGAAGGCGCGCGGGAATTCCCGATCGGCAACCCGCCGCATGTCCAGCAGCCGTTGATCGAGAGCGTGGTGGCCGAGCTGAACGGGACGGGGAACTGCCCCAGCACGGGCGAGACCGCGGCCCGGACCAGCCGGGTGATGGACGCCATCCTGGAGGATTTCCGTGCCCGAGGATAGTCCCGCGCGTTCCGGCCCCGCCGGACGGTTCCACTATGCCTGGGTGGCGGCCGGGGTCACTTTCCTGGTCCTGCTCAGCACGGCCGCCGTCCGCTCCTCGCCTTCCATCATGATGGTGCCTTGGGAAGAGGAGTTCCATTGGAGCCGGGCCACGGTATCCCTGGCGGCTTCCATCAACATCCTGCTCTTCGGCCTCATGGGTCCTTTCGCCGCGGGCTTCATCAAGGCGTTCGGCGCGCGGAGGGTGATCCTGTGCTCCCTGACCGTGACGGGCCTGGGCGCGCTGGCCTCCCTGTGGATGGAAAGCCCGTACGCGCTCGTGGCCACCTGGGGGATTGTGGTCGGCGCGGGCACGGGCATGGCCACGGTGGTGCTGGGCGCCTCGGTGGTCAACACCTGGTTCCATTCCAAGCGGGGAGTGGTCCTGGGCGCGCTCACCGGGGCGAATGCGACGGGCCAGCTTCTCTTCCTGCCGGCCATGGCTTACATCGTCTCCCACCAAGGCTGGAGATACACGGTCTCGGCCGTGCTGCTCTACCTCATCCTGCTCGTCCCCTTGGTCCGGTTCCTGATGCGGAACAGACCGGAGGACGTCGGCCTCAGGCCTTATGGGTGGCCGAAAGAGCGGCCGCCGGCGTCTCCGCCCGCCTCCCGGGTCCAGGCCAATCCTTTCGCAGAAACGGTGCAGGGCCTCCGCATCGGCCTGCGCTCCCGGGAGTTCTGGCTGCTGGCCGGGAGCTTCTTCATCTGCGGGGCCAGCACCAACGGCCTGGTGGGCACGCACCTGGTTCCCGCCTGCATGGACCACGGCATCCCGGAAGTGAAGGCCGCGGGCCTGCTTGCCATCATGGGGATCTTCGATCTGTTGGGCACCACGGGATCGGGCTGGCTCTCGGACCGCTTCGACAACCGCAAGCTCCTGTTCATGTATTACGCGCTGCGCGGCCTGGCCCTGATCTACCTGCCGCACGGGTTCCGGCACAGCGAGACCGGGCTTTCCATTTTCGCAGTCTTCTACGGCCTGGATTGGATCGCCACCGTGCCCCCCACCTTGGGGCTGGCGGCGCAAGCCTTCGGCCGGGACAGGGCCGCGATCATGTTCGGGTGGATCATGGTGGCGCACCAGATCGGCGCGTCCCTGGCCGCCTATCTGGCGGGGTTCTTCCGGACCCGCGAAGGGAACTACGACCATGCCTTCCTGGCAGCGGGCCTGCTTTGCGTCTTGACGGCGTTCGCGGTACTCAGGATCGGACGGCGGCCGGAACCTGCCTTGGCGATCCGGTGAAGGCATTCCGGCGCCCCTCATCGCGCCCTACGCGGCCTTCACCGCGTCCCCGCGCTTCAAGGCGAACTTCCTGGCCGCGTTCCCGCCGTTGATGGAAAGCTCCAGGAATCCCGAGGACCCCGGCACGCACAAGGGTTTGCCCGGCGCGGCTTGGGCGTAGAAACCTGCCAGGGGAAAGGCCTTCCCCTTCGCCTTGAGGATGGGGCCCTTGGCGGATCCCTTGCCGGGCGGGCCTTCCAGGTCCCGGGGCGTGAGGTTGGTGATGGCGTTGCCGAAGCGGTCCACGTGGACGATTTCCCCGCACACCGTGCCCCGTAACTTATAAGGTACGGGAAAGGCGAGTTCGAGGAAATCCTCCTTGCGCTTGCCGAAGGAGCCCGCGGTTTTGCCCAGGCTGAGATGGGCCGCCGCGGGCGCGAAGATGTCCCGGCCGTGGAAGGTGGATCCGGTCCCCGGCAGGCGGTAGGCGGGGTTCTCGATCACGCGGATGCGGTTCCCATGGCCTTCCGGGGAAGGCGGCTTCAGGGGGGAGGACGTGTCGTGCCGGGGGCCGCCGGTGCCGGGAGGCCCGCCCGCCAGGGCGTACGAGAGCAGCCCGTTGTCCGGACCGATGAAGTGGCAGCCGTGCGCCTCCGCGAGCAGGGCCTCGCGCGGGCCGCCCACGCCCGGGTCCACCACGGCCATGAAGATGGTGCCGCGCGGGAAATACCGGTAGGAGGACAGCAGGGCGAAGGCCCCGGCGCGGATGTCGCCGGGAGGGATGTCGTGGCAGAGGTCGATGACCTGGGCCTTGGGGGCGATGGAGGCGATCACGCCTTTCATGGTCCCCACGAACCAGTCTTCCGTTCCGAAATCGGTGAGCATGGCGATACAGGACATGGAGGGAAATGTAACAATGCGCCGGCCGCGGCGCACGATGCGGTTCAAGGCCGCCCACAAGGATAGGCGGCCGGGGAGGGGAAGGCCGGGCGGGGACGGGGATTTCCGGAGGCCGTTCGTCTACGCGGTCAGCAGCCGCATTCGCCGGTTTCGGTGCTCTTGACGGTGCTGGTTTCCTTGTCGTCGAACTTCAGCTTCTTGGCCACGTGATCGTTGTAGATCACGCACACGGAAGCTTCCTTGTTCTTCTCCCCGGGGGTGGCCTCCAGCTTGATCTTATGGGCATCCTTGAACTCGGCCGGGAAGGCTATCTCGGTGGGTTCGCCCTGGGACCACATGGCGGTCTGGTGCATGCCGGTTCCGCCTTCTCCCGATTGGGACTGGGATTCGGCCGGCTGCGCGCCGGTGTTGTCGGCGGCGGAGCCGGAACCGCCGGTGGAGCCAACGCCGCCGGAACCGCCGGAACCGCCGGGCGGCATGGATCCGGTTGCGGGCTTGTCCTCGGAAGAGATCTTGAAGTTGATGTTGGCCGCCTTGGTCTTTTCCGAGCAGACGCGGATCTTCCAGCCCGGAGTCACGTTGGGCGGAAGCATGGCCCTGGCGACCCCTGCGATGGAGGGCGTCGCGGCTTCGTTGCCGGCGCCTCCCTCGCCGCCTTGCCCGCCGAGTCCGCCGGAAGAACCGGAAGAATCCCCGCCGGGTTCCGCGTTCCGGCCGTTGGGCGCCGGATCGGTCGCCGGACCCTGGTTCGCGGCCGGATCCGAGGCCACCCATTTGCCGTAGTTGGAACCCTGGCCGGAAAGGGCCAGCCCCATCGCGCCAACCACCAATCCGCCCATCAGCAGGCCCTTGAATGCCGGGCCGCCCGAAAAATTGTTCGTATTCATGGCAATCTCCTTGCATGGGATGTCCGTATTGAATCCCGTCCATGTGGATCCTTAAGATAAACGCCGCGCCGCGGCGGAAGCAAGCCGCAAAATGTCCCGCCGCCCTGTCGGAGCGGCCGACGGCGTCGGCATTCGCGACACCCGCGGGCCCCGGAACGCGGGGGGCCCGATCGCCCGGGGACGGAAGGGCCCATGGGTACCTTGCGTGTTACCTGTTACCCGGGAGTCTCCTCGGGGCCGTAGCCCCGTATGCCGTGGGTGTGCATCTTGGAATAGAGGGCGCGGCGGGTGATGCCGAGCAGGCCCGCGGCCCTGGTCTTGTTGCCCGCCGTCATCTCCAGGGCCTGCAACAGGAGGCTTTTCTCCAATTCGTCCAGGGACAGCCCGGTCTCCGGCAGCCGGAAGGCCGAGGGCGTTTCCAGCACCCGTTTCTGGCGGATGTGCTCGGGCAGGTGGGCGGCTTCCAGGGGCCTGCCCGCCGCGATGATCACCGCCCGTTCCAGGCAGTTCTCCAGCTCGCGCACGTTGCCCGGCCAGGAATACTCCATCAGCCTGGACATCACCCCTTCGGTCAGCCCGGCGGCATGGCCGAAGCGGCGCACGAAGGCGTCCACCATGGCGGGGATGTCCTCGATGCGCTCCACCAGGGAGGGGACCTGGATGGGGAATACGTTGAGGCGGAAATAGAGGTCTTCCCGGAACGCGCCCTTTTTGACCTCCTCTTCCAGGTTGCGATGGGTGGCGGCCACCACGCGGGCCAGGGTGCGGATCACGCGCGATCCGCCCACGCGGGTGAACTCGCGCTCCTGCAGAACGCGCAGGAGCTTGACCTGCATGGCCGGAGTCACGTCCCCTATCTCGTCGAGGAAGATGGTGCCGGCCCCGGCGCGCTCGAAATACCCGGTCTTCTGGGCGTGCGCCCCCGTGAAGGCGCCCTTCTCGTGCCCGAACAGCTCGGACTCCAGCAGGTTCTCGGGAATGGCCCCGCAGTTCACCGCCACGAAGGGGTCCCGGCCGCTTTCCGCGTGGATGCCGCGCGCCACCAGTTCCTTGCCGGTGCCGCTCTTGCCGCGCACCAGCACGATGGTGTCCCGCTTGGCCACCATCTTGGCCTGCCGGATCACCTCCTGCATGGGCTTGGAATCGCCTATGATCCGGTCCAGGCGATGGCGCCCGGCCTCGCGCACGCGCAGGTCCGCCACCTCGTCCCGGAGTCCGGCCTTTTCCAGGGCGGAACGGATCAGCAGGATCATCTCGTCCATCTCGAACGGCTTGGCCACGTATTCGAACGCGCCGTTGCGCATGGCTTCCACGCCCGTGCCCGCGTCCGCGTGCGCGGTCATGACGATGCATTCCAGCCCGGGCCGATCCCGGCGGGCCTTCTTGACCAGGTCCAGGCCGGACATTCCCGGCATGCGCACGTCCGTCACCAGGATGGAGAACGCGTCGCCGCGGCCCAGCGCGTCCAGGGCCGATTCGGCGGAGTCCGCCTCGGCCACGTCCAGGCCCTCGGCGGCGAGAGCCATGGACAGCAGCGCGCGCATTTTGGGTTCGTCGTCGACTATCAATATCCTCGCCATCAAGCCTCCTTCGCCCGGTCCCTGGGGGTCCCGGTTCCATCCTTTGCCGATGCCCCTTCCGCCGCTTTGGCCGGCGGCGCCATCCTGTTCCCGGGGATGCCCACCTCGAAGCACGTCGGCTTCCCGTCCGCGCCCGCGTCCGAAACCAGCGCGATGGTCCAGCCGGCGCGCTCGCACAGGTTCTTCACGATGGCGAGCCCCAGCCCGGTCCCGGTTTTGGAGCCCGATACGAACGGTTCGAACAGGCGCCCGCGGATGGCCTTGGGGAGCCCCGGTCCGGAATCCTCGAACCGCAGGGCGCCTCCCCTACCGCGCGCCTCCCAGGTAACGGTCACGCTGCCCTTTCCGCCCATGGCGCCGGAGGCGTTGCGCCCCAGGTTCTCCGCCAGTTGGCGGAAGGCGTCGCGGTCGCCCAGCAGGGTCAGGTCCCCGGGGACCTCCAGGATCCACTCCACGCCGGGGAAGTCCAGGCGCTGGGTTTCCCGCGCTTCCCCGAGGGCGGCCAGAGGCCGGAAAGGCTCGGCTTCCAGGGGACGGTCCCGGGAAAACCCGAGGATGTTGCCTATCATGCGGGACAGGCGCATCACCTCTTCGGAGAGATAGCCGAAGGCGGCATGTTCGCGCCGCGGATCCAGCCGGTTGCGCAAGACGTCCACGGAGGCTTTCATGATGGCGAGCGGGTTCTTGAGTTCGTGGGCCAGTTCCGCGCTGGTCCTCCCCAGGAAGGCCAGGTGCTCGTTGCGGCGGGAAACGGCCAGGGCGGCCTGGAATTGCCTTTCCAGGAAGAACAGGCCCGCGGCCAGCAGGGCGAAAAGGGCGAGCAGGAACAGGGAGGCGAACCAAAGGTAATTGCGGAACTGCTCCACGTAGGCGATGAAATTCTGATCGGATTCCAGCACCACCACGTGCCGCTTGTCCCGCAAGGTGAAGGGGTAGTAGAGGGATTGGAAATGCACGCCGTCGATCTCGGAAAGCGGCGTGAAGAGGGCGCGGTCCTCCCGCGCGGCCAGGGCGAACAGGGACTTGTCCACCAGGTAAGGCCCGATCTCCTCGCCGCTGCCGATCAGGTTCTGGCTGCTGGCGTATACCAGCCCGGCGGAATCGGTGATCACGGCCCGCTCCAGGCCGGTGGCGCGCGTCAGGCGGCCGAGCCACTCCCCCTGCTGCTCCGCATAGGACTGCGGGAACAGGGAGGGCTGGAACTCGAACGGGAAGGAGAAGATGTCCTCCTTGAGATGCTCCGCGATGTACACGGCCAGGCCCGTCATGCGCTCCTCGGATTTATGGCGCGCCTGCCCCATGTTGCGGGAGAACAGCCAGGCGGAGAACCCGAAGAGCAGGATCAGGGCGGCGGCGGCGCCGGAAAGGGCTCCCAGCAGCGGGCGTCTCATGGGAATCTCGAAATCAATCCCAGGGACAGGGAACGCATGTTCTGCAGGCGCCCTTGCAGGGGCCCGGAATCGCGGGCTCTCGAAAACGCGCCGGACAGATCGATTTCCAGCCAGGGCCGGATTTTCCAGAACAGATCGCAGTTCAAACCCAGCCCCCGGCTGGAGCCCACGTTGTATTCCGGCGTGGCCGGAACCCGGTTTTCCTCGTAGTCCGCCGACAAGGTGAAAAAGATAGCTTTCGTCAGCACGGTCACGCCGAGCGCGGGTTTCCAATCGTCGTAGGTCTCTTCCAGGTATTTGGGGGTTTGCAGGGCGAAGCCCTCCGCCTCGGCGAGGATGGGGAAGCGGGCCTGGGCATAGGCCAGCGAGAGGGTCATGGAAACGGCCGGAGTCCAATCCGCGATCAACTGGGGTTGCACCATCCAGATCGATCCCTTCAACTGGTAGGAGGCCAGGATGCGGGTGAAGATGGGGATGTAGACGCTGTCCGTATAGTCGCCCGTTTCCGTGACCCCGGAGGTGCGCACCCCCGCCCGCAGCCAGCTCCACGTGCGCACGAAGGCGCCGCCGCGGGTCTCCAATTCCCTCAGGCGGTAGCGCGCCGTGTCGCGGAAAAAGCGCGTGGTCTGGAAGCGGGTCTCCGCGTCCAGGGTGATGCGGTTTCCGTACCACTCGGCCGAGGCCACCGGTCCGGAGCGGAAATTCCCGTCGGGCCGCGCGGAGGGATAGGTGGTGTGCCGCAGCTCCCAGGAGAGGATCAGGGATTTGCGCAGGTCCCCGGAGATGGCCTCCAGCCCGGGAGTGGCGCCCAGCACGCGGTAGGACTGGGAGCCGAAGCGGCCGTAGCGGTATTGCTGCAATTCGGCGAAGACGGGCGTCACCATCGACAGGGGTTTCCCCAGGGCACGGGTGTTGCCTTCCAGCTTGGCCTGCAGGTAGAAGCGATCGAGGGAGTCGCGGTAGGTCTGCCACAGTTTCTTCTCCGCTTGCGCGTCGGCCTCGAATTTCAGCATCCTTCTCCAGGCGGATCCTTTGGCCGACAAGTCGAAATAGGCATTGCGGTCGGAACCCTGGAAGACGCTGCTGACGCGGTCCACCGGCGCGCCGGCGGGATCCCACTCCATCTTGGTCCGCACCCGGCCGGAAACGGAGGTGTCCAGGCCGTCCCATGCGTCGTAGTCGACGACGGTCTGCACGTATCCGGAAGCGAACGCCGCCAGGGAGCGGGACGCTTCGGCGGGCGCTTTGGGGGGAGGAGGGCCCGCCGTGTCCACCGCGAAGTCCGCGTCCCAATCGGCGGCGGTCCGGGGATTTTCCAGGGAGAAGATCAGATCGAGCGCTTCCGCGTAATACCCGTCCCGGGCCAGGTCCTCCGCGGCCTGCAGGATCAAGGTGGCGCGCTCGTCCGGGTTCCGTTCCAGGATTTGGCGCCGCTTGGCCTCGAACGCCAGGGAGTCGGCCGGTTCGGCCGCCAGGGAGGTTTCCGCCGCGAACGCAGGGAAAGCCGGGCAGAGAAAGAAAAGCGCGAGCAAGGTGAAAAGCTTTTGGTTTTCCAAGCATTTAAAAGCTATCACGATTACGGGAAAAACAAAAGCCCAAGTTGCGGAAGGGGAGGGATTCCGGGACCGGAAAGAGGCCGGCTAGCGGCCGCTGGTCCGGGCGATGTCCACCGCTTTGGCGGCGAGCTTGAGGGCGATGTCCATTTCCACCTCGGCGCGGGCGGCCTGGCCCTCGGCGTGGTTCCGTTCGGCGCGTTCGAAATGCTCCTGTCCCTTTTCCAGGATCTTGGCGGCCTTGTCGTTCCCGGAGGTGGAGACGATCTCGGCGGCCCGGTCCAGTTTGGCTTTGAGGCGCTGCCACGCGGCGGGCGTCAACCGATCGCCCCCAATGGCCGAAACCGTCACGCGCAGCTCGGGCAGCAGGCTTTCCGCCTTGAGGCAGAATTCCCTGGCCGCCTCGGGCCGGCCGGTGGCCAAGGCTTCCTTGGCCTTGTCCAGGAACTCCTGGACGCGCGCTTTCACGGCGTCGGATTTGGGGGCTCCGCGGCCCGCGGATTGCTCGGTCAGCCGGGTAAAGCGTTCCAACAGGCGGTGATACGTCTCGGAAGCCTGGGCCAGGGCCGCCTGGGTGGACGGCTGTTGATCCTCGCAGGAGCCATGGGCCAGGGCCGAAGCGCCCTGCTTTTCCGAATTGGAGCTTTCCTGGGCCAGGCGCTGGAGCTCGGGCGTGAGGGCCTCCACCTGGGCGAGGAAGCCGCGCGAATTCGCCGGCCGGCCGGCGGCGATCTCCTGGGAGGCCTTGTCCAGCAGGGCTTTGATGCGTCCCATCACTTCGGCCGCGCAGGGGTTTTTCCCCGCGCCCAGCCGCTGGGAAAGGGAGGCGAAGCGCTCGGCCGCGCGCTCGAAATCCAGCTCGGCGCGGGCCTTGAGTTCGCCTTTCGCGCGCTCGGAATCGTCGCCGCCTCCCGGCCCGGATCCGTATCCGGTGCGGACGCGGAATTTCTCCTTCATGAATAGATCGCCGATGCGCTTGTCGATCTGGGCGCAGAGCTCGAAGACCGCTTGGGTATTGCCCGCGTTCAGGCTTTCCCGGGCCTTGGCGATCAGATCCTGGATGTTCGCCAATTGGGACGCCACGTCCGGGGTGTTCCGGATGGCGGGCTGCGATTGCAGCCGGGAGAAATTGTCCGTGACCCGTTCCAACCTCTGCTTGGCGGCTTCCGCAGGGAACACGGCGGTGGGCGGAACGCCTTTCTCCGAAGGCGTGCCGTCCCTGTCCAGGCCGCCGGGGCGCGCGGCAGCGGGGCCCAGGGCGCCCGCCAGAAGCAGGGACGTGAGGAGTTTGAGGATGCGCGCGATCGGTGCCATGTCGGTTAAAATAGGAATAGGTGTTGTCTTACCGAAGCGAAAAACATACCACAGTATCGCCCAAATCCCCTGCAAAACGCAATCCTTGCAAGCGTTCCTCCGTTCTTCCCGTTCCGCCGGGTACCGGTGCGTACCAAACGGTACGATCGGGCTTCAATACGACAGGGAAAAGCCCGTGTCCAGGCGGTATATGACCTTGCGGGTATACGCCGTGGTCTGCACGCTGTTGTCGAAATCGTACCCGAAGGACGCGCTGAGGTCCAGGCGGCACCAGGGCCGGAGATCGTAGCCGTACGAGGCCGTTCCCGTGAGGCTGTGCTGCCAGTTCGAATCGTCTATGCTGTAGAGGGAGTCGCTGCCGCCGTAATGCAAGCGGGCCGCATAGTAGGTGGGGCCGATTCCCAGGGAATGTTTTCCGGAGGAGAAATAAGGCGTCAGGCTGAAGCTGAAAATCATCATGCCGTCCAGGTCGCCGTAGCCGAACGGATAGCCGGTGGGGTCGCGCGCCTCCCGGATCCAATGCTTTTGCAGATCGACGTACCCGATGAGGATGAAATCCGAGAACAGCAGGCTCTGGGAATGGCTGATGCCGCCCGCCCGCCAGTCCGGGGAAAGCTGGAACAGGCTCGCGTTCCAGCCCAGGTTCCAGCCGGAATGGGTGGTGAAGGAATAGCCCGCGGCCACGCGCCCCTGCTGGAAGTTCCAATTCGAGTCCACCAGCAAGGACTGCGTCCCGTTAGAGATGAATACGGAGGCGGAATCCTTGCGGGACTCGTACCCGATGCCCCAGTTGGCCTCGGCGGAAAACCCCCCGTGCTCATACTCCGCTCCCAGGTTGGCCTGGAACCCCTGCAAGGGGCGCTCGTCCCATTTGGATTTCAGGGACATGGAACCGGTCTCGCGCAATTGGTGGACGCCCCATTTCTGCCCGGTCTCCCCGCTCAGCCGGTTGGTCAGGACCTTGTCCAGGTACGGGGTGCGGGTGCCCGCCCACGCGGCCTTCGAGGAATAGCCCCAGGACCAGACCCGGGTGGTGGATTTCACGGACTTCCACTGGTCCAGGATCTCCAGCAGGAACAGGGAGCTCGGATACCTTTGGTGCAATTCCAGGGTCAAGCGCTCCATCTCCTGGTACCGGTCCAGCTTCTGGTACACGGTCCAGAGATGGTAAAGGATTTCCTCGTCCATGGGCCCGCCGATGTCCCTGGCCGCCGAAAGGAAATACACGGCCTCCTTCCAGGCGGAAATGAACAGGAACCCGATGCCCTGGTAATAGTAGGCGGTGTACAACCGGCTGGAATCGCATTTGGCCGAAGAGAAATCCCAGGTGAGATAGGCCGGATCCCCCGCCTCGTACAGATGGACCAGGGAATCCGCCATGGTCTTGCAATCCCCGCGGGGCTGCTCCCCGGAGCGCTTGGCGGGCGCGCGCTTGGCTTGCGAAAGCGAAAACGCCATCGCCAGGACGAGCAGGACGCGCAGGAGATATCGGAAACGGATCATTTTCTTGGAAATAAAAAACCCGGGAGAAACCCGGGTTGAAGATAGCGAAAGCGGCGCGTCCAGGGAAGGGTGCCCCCCGGGACGGCCGCGCCGGCCGGGACCCTTCCTCGCGGATCCAGGCCGTTCAGCCGGCCTTACGGAGTCGCGTCCTTGTGGGTCTTCAGCCACTCTTCGAACTTGGCCCTGAGGGCGGCTTCCTGTTCGGGGGTCAGCTTGGGATGCACGGCGCCGGAATCGCGGGCGTGGTCCTTGAGCCATTCGGCGCGCTTGGCTTCGATTTCCTTCTTATGGGCTTCGAAATCGGCCTTGCGGTCCTTCAGGCGCTTCTCGATGTCTTCCTTCTTGCCCTCGAGATCCTGTTCGCGCTTCGCTTTGTCCGCGCCGAACTTGCCCTTGTGATCCATGCCGATCTTGACGTGGAGTTCTTTGAGCTTGCCGGCGAGTTCCTTGGCCAGGGCGGCCTTGCCGGAATCGCTGGCGGCCTTGATCTTCTCCTTGTACTCTTCGATCAGAGCCTTGACCTTCTCCTTGATGGCGTCCATCTCGGCCTTCTTGGCTTCAATGGCGGCCTTGTGTTCCGCGATGCGCTTTTCGATTTCGGCCTTGTGCTCGGCGGTCAGGCTGTCGTGGCCGGCCTTCCAGGCTTCGCGCTTGGCTTCGAGTTTGGCTTTCAACTCTTCCAATTTCGCTTTCTGCTCGTCGCTGGGTCCGGCAGGTTTGGTGTCATCGGCGAACGAGGCGCCGATGGACAGGCAACCGGCCATCAGGGTGCCGAGAATAAGCTTCTTCATGATCATGTGGGAACTCCTGGTTTAGTGTGGCCCGTTCCATGGGCTGATCCGGACTTGAGCAAGGGAGGTGCCAATTCCGGCCAATCGTGGAGTATCGTGATTCCAGGACGTACGCGCCATCGTTCCCAAAGGTCCCCAAACCGTCCGTACCGCCGGGAGCGCACGGGGGCGGACAGGGGTGTACCAATCGGTTCAGTCGCCGGCTTTCCGATTTGCGCTATAATTGATGACCATGAAGATCCCAAACCGTTTTCTACAACTGTCCGCCGCCGCCTTCCTTTCCCTCTCCGCTCCCGCCGCCGCGCAGGATCTCGTCCAGGACACCCTGGCCGTGCGCATCCTCCTCGATCAGAACGGCCTCACCGCCATGCCCGTGTCCCAGGTGATCACGGTGCAAGCGCAGCGCGTCGCCGCCCTCGAGCTCTCGGGCTTGCAGTTGGTGGACCTGCCGCCGCAGATAGGCGTGCTCTCCGCGCTCAAGTACCTCGTTCTCTCCGACAATCTCCTGGACTCGCTTCCCGGGGAAGTCTGGGACCTTTCCGGCCTCGTCGAACTCGATCTGGGCGGCAACCGGATCGGCGCGCTGGACCCGAGGGTGGCGGGCTTGAAGAACCTCTTGATCCTCGGCTTGCGCGATAACGGCCTGGCTTCGCTCCCGCCCGCGGTCTATACCCTGCCCCAGTTGACCACCCTGCTCCTGGCCGGCAACGCGCTGGACACGCTTCCCGAGGCCGTCGCCGATCTCGCGTTCCTCTCCTACCTGGACGTTTCCGGCAACCTGCTCAAATCCGTCCCTTACACCCTGGCCGCCATGGACCTGGACAGCCTCGATCTGTCCTCCAACCTGCTGGAAACCCTGCCCGGCCTGATCACGGGGATGAAGGCCGGGACCCGGGTGCGTCTGGCCTCGAACCGCCTTTGCGATCTGGGGGGATCCCTGGACGCCTGGGCCGAGGGCAAGGAACCGGGGTACAAGGCCGCCCAGACCTGCGGCGCCGGCGTGCGCCGGGCGGCCGCGCGCGCCGCGGGACCGGGCTTGCGGGCGATGTGGGACGGGGACGTCCTGAGGATCGGGATCACCGGCCTGGGTAACGCACCGGGTACGGTGGAGGTCCTCATCCGGGACGCGTCGGGACGGGAAGCCTTGCGGCTTCCGGCGGCGGCCGGCGCCCTGGAAATCCCCCGGTCGGCCCTGGGCGCGGCGGGGGGCTTCTACTGGGCCGAGCTGCGCAGGGACGGGAAAAGCGCCTTGGTGGCGCCCGTGCCGCTCCGGTAGCCGCTCCGGAGTTCCCCGGGCCCGCGGTTCCGTCCCGGCCTCAGTTGAGGCGGTTGAGCTCCACCCGTCGGTTGAGCGCGCGGCCTTCGGCGGTGGTGTTGGGCCCGATGGGGCGGGAAGAACCGTAGCCGATCACCTTCAACTGCTTGGTGTCCACTCCCTTGCTGATGAAGTAGTTGGCGACCGATTGTGCCCGCGCCTGCGAGAGCATCTGGTTCTTGGTGGCATTCCCGCGGTTGTCCGTATGGCCCGCGACCTCGAATTGGATGTTCGGATTCGCCTGGAGCTGGGGAACGATGTCGTCCAGAACCCGGAAGGATTCGGGAGTCAGTTCCGCGGATCCGGTCTTGAAGTTCACGCCCTTCAGCACCATGGTCTTGACGATTTCCTGCACCTTGTCCGGGCACCCGTCCTCGTCCTCGAACTTGTTGAAGGTCTCGGGGGCGCCCGGGCACTTGTCGTTGGCGTCGGCGATGCCGTCCTTGTCGTTGTCCGCTTCCGGGCAGCCGTCTTCGTCTTCGAAGCCGTCCCTATCCTCGGCCTCGGAGGGGCATTTGTCGTTGACGTCGACGATGCCGTCCGAATCCTTGTCCTGGTTCGGGCAGCCTTCCTTGCCGTCCGCCCCCTGGGCGTCGTTGGGGCAGCGATCCTTGAGATCGGGGATGCCGTCCTTGTCGTTGTCCACCTCCGGGCAGCCGTCGTTGTCCTGGAAGCCGTCCTTGTCCTCCGCTTCCATCGGGCACTTGTCGTTCGCGTCGGCGATGCCGTCCCTGTCGTTGTCGGTTTCCGGGCAGCCATCCTCGTCCTGGTAGCCGTCCTTGTCTTCCGCCTCGTCCGGGCACTTGTCCTCTTTGTTCTTGATGCCGTCCCCGTCATTGTCCTGCTTGAGGATGAATCCGTTCCAGGTGACCTCGAAGAACATGGAGAGGTCCGGGCTGCCCTTCATGGCGAAGGTGTGGGTCGGGCCGTCCTCGAACGTGTATTGCACGGGGATGAAGTTGTCGTTGAAGCCGAGTTCCAGGCCGGCGTAGAAGTCCAGGCCGACCGGGGTCTGGGCCACGCCGCCCAAGGTCAGGGTGGTGGGTTCCGTGGAGAATTCCGCGTCGCCGATCTTGTCGAAACGGGCCTCATGGTAGAACTCGGTGAAGAACCGGATGAAGGAGCTGGCCTCGTATTCCGCCGCCGTGGACCAGAACAGGATGTCCTGGAAGGGGGGCTGTTTGGTGACATTGGTCTTGCGGACCCCGAGGTTGAAATGCCACAGGAACTGGAACTTTTCGGCCACCTGGCTCAGGTCCAGGGTCAGGCCCAGCCCGGCCAGGAAGGTGGGGCGGCCCGCGCCGAACGGGGAGGAGCCTTCGTTGAACTCCGCGGGATCATCGGTCATGTATTCCAGTTCGCGGGGGATGACGCCCCGGTTGTCGAATTGGGTGGGGACGGATCCCCCCAGCATGATGGCCACGTTGAGGACCTGGATGTCCTTGAACGGGAGCTGCACCTTGAGGCGGTAGCGCAGGTCGCCCTGGTATTGTTCATCCATGTTCAGGGCGGAGTTGTCGCTCTTGAATTTTTCGAAGTACAAGGGGAGGGCCAGGCCGATGTCCGTGTAGGGTCCCATGCCTATGCCCAGGAAAATGCTGGAGCTCAGGGTCAGGTAATCGTTCAGTTGGGCATCTGTCCCTTCCCGGTTGATGATGCCGTCCTGGAGTTGCATGACGTCATCCACGATATGGGAATGCAAGCCGATGGCCAATTTGCCGTGGTGCAGGGTTTGGGCCGAGAAGGTCTTGTTGATTCCCACCACGCCGTCCCGATCGATGGTCGCGGCCGATGCGGTGGAAACCAGCAAAGCGGATAGAATAAGCTTCTTCATTGAGACCTCTGCTAAACGTGGAGTTCGAATCGAGGTGGAACCACTAATTCCAGCTTTGACAAAATATAACACCAACTCCTTGCATGCCAATGGGTAACGGCCCGGGCTTTTCCGCATGGCGCAAGCGCGGAGCATTATATTTATGGGTGGGATCCGAAGCACATTCTGAGGATATTTCCGGAACATGAATACGCGCACGGAACTCAAGGCCTTTCTTTCGCATCTGAGGCTGCGGTACCAGTTCCTCATCCTGTCCGGCGCGTATCTTTCCGGCGCCGTGTTCGCGGGGGGCGCGCTTGCGCCCGGGCCCGCGGCGCGCCCGCTGCCGGGGCTTCCGTTCCTGATCCAGTTCCTGTCCGTCCACATCCTGCTCTTCGGGGGCGTGACCGTATACAATTCCTATTGGGACAAGGACACCGGGCCCATCGGCGGATTACGGGCTCCGCCTCCCCTGGCCTTTTGGACCCTGCCCGCCGCCTGGATCCTGCAAGGGTCGGGCTTGGTCCTGGCCCTGGGCATTTCCCCGGCCTCGGCCGCCGTCTACGCCGGTTCCATGGTTTTTTTCTGGCTGTACAGCCGCCCGCGGATCCGCTGGAAAGGCAGGCCCTGGTTGAGCCTCATCGCCATCGGCGCGGGCACGGGCCTGGGGGGATTTTTCCTGGGTTACCTCTATGACGGACGGCAAACGATCACGCCGGCGAGCCTTGCGGGAGCCTTGGGCGTGACGTTTCTGATCGTGAGCCTGTTTCCCATGTCCCAGGTCTACCAGGTGGAGGAAGACCTGGAGCGGCGCGACCTGACCTTCACGGCCAGGTACGGGTTGCCGGGGGTGAAGCGCGCATACGCATGGTTGTTCCCTTTGGGGGTGATCCTGCTGGCCGGCTCCATGGCCACCCTCGATCGCCGCCTGGGCGCCGCGTTCCTGATCCTGGGTTCGGTCTCCGGGCTGGGCATAGGGCGCGCGCTGCGTACCTTGCGCATGGCCCCGGAAGAATACGGGAAGGTGATGGGGGTGAAGTACGTGGCTTCGGGGTTGTTCGCTGCGTTCCTGGTGGGAGTGTT
>DATENA010000174.1:0-7218 GCA_035275285.1 Fibrobacteria bacterium
TGCGGCGTGACCACCGCCATGCGCGCGATACGCGTGAACTCGGCCGAGGCCTGGGCCAGGCTGGCCGGGGGCAGGCAGCCTTTGTACGTGATGCGGAACAACCCATCGTTGCTGTTGTTGGAATAGAAGGTGGTGCCGTAATCGACCAGGTACAGGGTACCATCGGGACCATATTCCATATCTTGCAGATCGCCCGAAAGGGAGATCTTGGTGGTGTCCCAGGGAGTGCGGGAAACGCGGTCCGGGGTCAGGGTGGAAAGCACGGCGGGCACGGTCACCAGCTTGGGCTGGAAGGATCCACCCGCCGCGAAAAAGATCCATTTGCCGTCGAAAAAGGGCGGGAACTTGACCGTATTCGCCAAAGCGGGATTGTAATGGTACACGGGACCCGCGCCCATGCCGCAGGATTTCAGGCCCGGCACCGGATCCTTGGAAGGCCCATCATGTTCCCACAGCACCGCGGGCTTGGCGGGTGGAAGGACTTCCAGGCCGGTATTGTTGGGCGACATGTTCACGGGACGGGCGGGATCGAACTTCATGCCGGTCTGGCCCCGGATGGGGGTGCAGGCGCCGGCGGCATAGTCCCAATGGCAGTAGGGCTGATTGTCCTTGAGGAAGAACGGATAGCCCAGAAAAGCCGCGGAATCGGTGATCTTGATCTGGTCCGCGCCGGCCGGACCGCGGTCGGAAGCCTCCTGGGCCGCGGGACCGAACTCGCCGATGAACAGGCGGTTGCCGACCGGGTCGGGGAAGATGCGGTACGGGTTGCGATGCCCCATGGTATAAATCTCGGGGCGGAACTTGTCGCCGTTGGCGGCGGTCCAGAGACCGGGATATTTCTCTTTCAGGTTCCCGGCGGGAATGGTGTAGTATTTGCCGTCCACCAGGCCGGCTTCGGGATGGATGCGCAGTACCTTGCCCCGCAAATCGTTGGTGTTGGCCGTGCTCCTCCCGTCGTCCGAGTACTCGTACCCGGGACGCTCGTCCTGGGGGGAGTACTGGGCATTGCAACCGGCGCAACTATTGTCCCCGGTGGACAGGAACAGGTTCCCATCCTTGCCGAACTTCATGGACCCGGCATTGTGCGTCTCCCATTGGGAGGGGATCTCCAGCAGCACTTGCTTCGAGGTGGTATCTATAACGTCGTTCAGGAAGCGGAAGCGCGCCAGCCGGTAGACCAGTTTCCCTTTGGCTTGGGTGGCGTTCCCGTTCCACAAGGACCGCGGCGCGTAATAGACGTAAACCCAGGTATCGTTGGCGGGGAAATCCGGCCGGACGGCCAAGCCCAGGATCCCGCCCACGTCATAGGCGGACGTATTGATATAGGTATCCAGCTTGGCCACCACCTTGGATGCGTGCGTGGCCGGATCGTACATCCAGATGTTCCCGAACCGTTCGGCGACGAACACCTTGCCGTCGCCGCCGATGGTCATCTCGATGGGCTGGTCCAGCCTGTCGCCGCCGATCAGGATCTCTTTGACGAAATCCCCCGGCACCGGATCCGCGCAGGCCGCCTGCGCCGCCGCTTCCCGGGCCCCCAGGGAACCGATCTGGAACGCCAACGCCGCCCATGCCGCCAGAACCTTGCTTCGCCTCACGTCTCCCCCCCAAAGTTGCGTTGTTCGGGTTTTTCGCGGAAGTGGGAGCGAGCAGGCTCGCATCCACGGTACCCGGACCATTATTGAAGAAATTAGCCGAGTTGTTGCGGGCGGGGATGGCATCTCCGGCGGAAAACCCATCGGAATCGATTATGCCGGGAGAATCCTTTTTGGCTTTTTTATTCATGGCCCGCAGTTGCCCAGAGAGGGCCGGGAATCGAAATCGATATATATTCCGGCGAATTCGGCAAACCGGTTCCCCAGGGGGCGCATAGATTGTGTATCCAGTAAATGAAATTGATGTGTGCGTTCCCTGCATCCAATGGCCCGGTCCGGACGGGCCTGTCGGCGTTCCGGCCAAGCCTGGGAGCACCCTCCGGAACCCGGACTCCCGGGACGGAACCGGGCGCCGTATCCGGCGATCCGGCCGCAACGTGGGGATCCATTCCGACTGAGCGGGATGCGCTCGCCACGCCGACCTGGGAACGGCACTTCAGAAACCCTCCAACAAGGCAGGACCCGATGAATCGAAAAACCGTCCGCGCCGGAAGCAATTCCGCCGCCCTCCTGGCTTCCTTGTTGTGCTTGGCGGCGGGTCCGACGTCGCCCAGGGCGCAGACGATGAAAATCCTCAATGCCCTGCCTTCCGAGACCCTGGAATATCCCTTGGCGTTCCTGTACGGATCGGCCGCCCTTGATTCGGGAACGGTCAAGGTGGACGGGATCTCCTGGCCCGTGCGCAATGGCCATTTCAAGGTCCTTGCGAAACTGAAGCCCGGCCTCAACGATCTGGCCTTCGACTTCGGCTCCGCCAAGGAATCCTTCGCCGTGCGCTACCAGCCCAAGAGCAACCCCAAATACGTCCGCTTGGTCTATTTCCTGGGCTCCGATCAGGACGGAAGCTTCCCGGCTCCCGCGGGAATGCCCAACGGCGTGGCCGAAGCGGTGGCGCGCATCAAGCTCGGCGGATTGCTCATGCAAACCTTCTACGCGGAAAGCGGAAAGCGGACCACGGAAGCGGTGAACGGCTCCCGTGGCTTGCAGAAGCGGACCTTCCGGTTGGAACTGGACGCGGACGGGGAGCCCGTGGTGCATGTGGTCAAATCCGTCAGGCGTACCGCCGCCGAGTGGCGGGCCCAGCCTTCCAATACCGCCTACGGGGAGGTCCATGACGAGATCCGGAAGATCCTGGGGAACGAGGGGACGTTCAAGCAGGCGGTGATCATGGGCTTTTCGAACCGTGATCATTACGTGGCGCAGAAGGCCGCGGGCACGGGCGTGGCCTGGGGAGGCGGCTCGCGGGACGGATCCGGAAACGGCGCCACCACCGGATGCACCCTTTACGCCTGGGCCCCCAGCCTGGCGGAATTCGTCCCCGCTTTTTCCAACCGCCGCGTCCCCGAAGCGTCCCTGTGCCGGGACTGGGACTATGCCACCTACATGGGTAATTACTCCACCACTCTGGGAGGATGGTTCCACGAGATTGGACATACCTTCGGCCTCGGCCATACCGACTACGGGATCATGTCCCCGCAAATCGACAAGGTGAACCGCTTTTTCATGATCGAAGACGCCATCCGCAAGAACGAATACCTCCTCCCCGAAAAAGAGCTTCCCAACACCTGGTGGTATACGAGCCAGACCAGCATGTGGCAGGGGGATTTCTTCGCCACCCAGCCCGCCGCCCTGGCCTACGGCGGTGCGGAACCGCGGCAAGGCGCTTTCCCGGCGGAAAGCGGCGCGGGATTCCATGGATGGAGATGGGAACGGGGAGGATACTCTCTGGACGGCAGGACGGTGGACCGGGGAGCGGCAAGGAATCCCCGTTAAGTTAAGGCGCCGGGCCGGACGGAAATTCGGCCGTCCGGGTCAGTCCAGGCGGCCGTAGTCCCGCCGCCAACTGGCCACGGGATTCCCGGTGGGGAGCGCCATCTTGATGTTGGTGACCATGCGACTGCTGGAGTGGTCCATGTGCCGCTCGCATTGGAACAGGTCGAAGTTGTAGGTATAGCCGAATTGCAGGCCGGTCAGATCGTCCAGGTTCAGGAATTCCGTGCTTGCGGGGTGTAGGCCCCCCAGATCGATGACCAGTTCATCATTGATGAACACCCACACGTCGTCGTCCCCGGTGAATTCGAATTTGAGCCCGCTCTGGTACTGGAAGGTGGTGTGCAGCTCCGTGCAGAAGCTGAAGTTGTGCCCGGAGCCGGGAGGATCCTGCCCGTACTTGTCCAGGGGGAAGTATTCCTCCGCGTCGCCGCGGAAGCTGGTGATGGGATTCCCGGTATTGTAATCCCCCATGCGGCTGTAGACGTAGGTGCTGGGGCCCTGGGTCTGATCCAATGTGAATACCAGCGAATCGTAATGCTTGACGTTGTTGTAGGCATTGGTGCCGAGCGGATTGAAGGTGGTGCTGCAATCGGAGGGGGTGGAATAGTTGTACTCGGTCCGGGTGGTGAAGATGTCCGAGAACCACCGGCCCACCCCGCAGCCGTAATTCGGGGTGGCATTTTTATGGGTGGGTTTGGGGATGGTGGTCCGGCCGAACCAATCGGCGTCCTTGGTGGTGAAATTGGTGAGCTTGTCCTCGACCATGTCCTTGATCACCCCATCGGTATAGTGGGACGGATTGAACTCCTTGTTGGCGTGCACCGTCCAGAAATCGTAGTGGATGACCCGCAAGGCCAGTTTTTTCGGGGGGACCACCATGTTGCCTTTGAGGGAAATCGCCTGCACCAACGGGGTCCGGAACGCCGTGTCCCCGGGGGCTCCCGGCTTGGTGTCCACGGATTCGGTGAAGAGCCGGTACTTGTCCATGCTGGTGCGCAGCACCTGGTAGCGCACCGGCATGGCTCCTACCTTCACCGTCCCCGACCAGGCGGGATCGAAACCGTACTGGCTGATGTATTTGCCCGTGATGGGCCTTTCGCTGAAGTATTCGGGCCCGTCCCAACCCATCTGGCCCACGTCGAATCCGCCGATTTGCGTCTGGTAATATTCGAAATAGTACCGGTTCCCGCCGATCAGGGGTACCGGCTTGGAAACCGCCGTCCCGCTCGAGGGCCAACTGAAGACCCACCCATGGAGATAGCAGGTGGGCGACGACGAGAGGTTCGTCTGGGAGGCGTCCGTGCTCAGGTAGAAGGCGGATTCATCGTCCGAACGGGTGAAGAAGGTGTAGCTTCCGGAAAGCGGCGGGACTATCCAGCCCGTCCATTTGACCCCGTAGAAGTCCTTGTCCAGATGGGCTCCCAGGTAATAGGAACTGACGTTATAGGAAGCCGCCCGGGTCCCGGTGAGGGCTTTGAAGCGATTGACGTCTCCGTCGTGGATGCCGTCCCAGACCTGGCCGTTGATTTTGCCGAAACGGGTTTCGTCCACGTATTTCAGGCCGTTGCCGTTGATGAGCTCCTGGGCCAACAGGGTCATGAGGCCGTCCGAGGCCGTGAAGGTCTGGATCTTGTGCTTGTAATTGACGGCCGACATCCGGCCCATCTTGCCGCTGTACATGGTGCCCACGGCGATGGCCGTCACGCCCAGCACGAGCAGGATGGTGAAGGCCAGGACGAATCCGCGGGAGCCCGCATGGTCCGCGGCAGGGCCCGGAGTCCCTCCGGAACGGGGTTGCATGGGTTCTTCTCTACGCATATCTCCTCCGCCTCCGGCTCAGACCTTGTTCCGGAGGATGACGTTCATGGGCAGACTGATCAAATGGTATCCGGGGGCGGGCAGTCTGGGATCGGGCTTTTCCGTCCGGGCCCGCACGATGATGCTGGCCGAGCGCATGTTCTTCCAGTTGGTGGTCACGCTCCCGGCCTCGTTCAGGAACGTACAACTGATCATATCGATGTCCTGGGCGAGCACCATCTGCTTGGTCGCCACCCCGTTGGGCCTGATGACCAGGTCGCTGCCCACCAGCAGGTATTGGTCTTCCCGGTACCCGAAGATCCGGTCCCCTTCGCTCAGGGTCACCGCGGCCGCCAGGCGCAGGCTGTCCATGCCGGCGGGGTTGTTCTTCACCCCGTTCACGAACCCTTTCGTGTTGTACGCCACGTCTATGGCCACCTTCCGGGTCGCCACCAGCGGGTCCGCGTAGTCGATCAGCACGTGCGTGGTGTTCAGGAAACCGTTCCCCGTATTGGCGAACTGGGAAGCGTCGGACACCGGGACGAAGCTGCTGAGAGCGGCGTCGGCGCCGTTGAATTGCTCGGCCCCGCGGGGATTGATCCCCACGGTGAGGATCCCTGAGGATACGGAGAGCACCGTCCAACCCGTATCCGGCAGGGCGGTGCCGGCCTGCTGGATCAGTTCCACGAGCTTGTTCAAGGTGAAATGCGCGTTCTGGTTCCGGTCCGCGATCTGCTCCTGCAGGCTGTAAGTGCGGTAGGAATCCCTGTAGAACCGGACGGTGGCCACGCCCAGGATCACGGCCACCACCATGGTGATCAGCACCTCGATCAGGGTGAACCCTTCCGCTTCAGAATCGCTTGGAAACATAGGTCGTGACCTTCAGGAAATCGGTGGTGGGATAAACCCAGGATGCGGTGATGTCCATCCGCACCACGTTCGGGACCAGGGCGCCGTCCTTGGGGGAATACGCGTTGCTCACCTGGCTGACCAGGCTGATATAGTCCGGCGCGGCGGCGGGGACGGTCTTGTTCCTGGGCGGCCAGTTCCTGACCGTATCCTTGGCGATATAGATGCGCGTGTCCTCCAGGTGCTTTTCGATCATCTTGCCCGCGATCAGGATGCGGGAGTTGGTGAAGCTGTCCCGGCTGGTCATCTTCTGCACCTTGGCGAACAGCGCGATCCCGATGCCCACCACCACGATGGCGGCCATGACTTCGATGAGGGACCATCCGCCCTGCGGCGCGGCCGGACGGGGCGTTTTTACGGGGAGAGTCATTTGTTGATCACCTTTACTCTGCCGGTGCTTGCCAGCACGTCTACCGTGTCCTCGAAGGCGCCCAGAGTCAGCACCACTTTGGCGCTGGTGTTGGCGGAGCCGTCCCCGCGGAACACCAAGACGCTGGGGAAGCCGGAAGGGATCCTGGTGCTCAGCCGCTTCTCCTTGGCGATGACCAGGGGGGTGGAATAGAGCTCATCCATGCCCGGAACGTACAGGTTGTCCGGCGGGTTCTTATCGAAAAAGGCGAACAAGGTATCGTCGACGATGGTGCCCGTATGGATGCGCATCACCACGCCGCAATGCCGGTTCGAATTGGAAACGGCCCGGACGCGGGCGTTGAGGATATAATGCTTCATGCCGTCGGCCGCGTTCTGGAGTTTTAGTTTTTCCAGCAGGGCGTTGACGGGCTTGATGCACAAACCGGTCAGCACGCAAATCACGATGATGGCGATGACGATTTCGAGCATGGTGAAGCCGGCGTTCTTCTTCAAATCGTTATTTCCGCCCGGAAACACAGCATTCCAGGTCCCCCGTTCACGCTAATTGTACAACTTGGAAAGGTTTTACGGGTAGTTTCGAATGGGAAAAAGCGGCCTGAAAAAAGTGGATTTTGCCCATTTTGCGAGGCCGAAAACCCGGCCGGGCTCCTCCGGAGGGAAAACCGGCCGGTTTCGACCCGGCTGCGCCCCCCTTTTTTCCGCGAGCGACGGT
>DATENA010000175.1:0-22152 GCA_035275285.1 Fibrobacteria bacterium
GGTTCACGCGAATTTGGAGCGGGAAGCTGCGGCGACGGGCTTCGAATCAGGGAATCGACGGACCGCGGCTCCGGGGCTGCGCTGCGAGGGGCGTCGATTCGCGGTCCGGCCCATCGTCGCGGCGGACGGAAGCCCCAGCGCATCGGAGAGCTCCAAGCCTGAGCGGGAACCCCCGCACCCCCCGCGCGGCCTCTTCGGCCCAGGGAGAGGTCACTCCAGCAACCGCGCCCGCGCCCAGGACTCCGCGGCCGCCACGTCCTCGAGATCGCCTTCCAGTTGCAACTCGAAGCTCTCCGCGATCAACCGCCCCACCTCCGGCCCCGGTTTCATCCCCAGCGACAGCAGGAACTTGCCCGTAAGGTAAGGTTTGGGCTTGCTGTCCAGCACGTTCAGCAGGCGCGACTGTTCCAGCAGCCATTCGCCCGCGGGGAATTCCCGCGCCAGCGCGTCCGGCGTGGTCCGCCCGAAATGATCGGCGCGCGCCACGCGCACCAGCTTCTCGATGTCCACCCGCAGGGCCAGGCGGCGGATGGCGCTCGGCTTGAGCTCCGCGCGCGCCTTGTAGAGCAGGGCGGGCTTCAAATGCTCGCGCACGTAGGCGACCACGGTTTCCACCAAGGCGCTCTCGTGGGTGAGGCGATCCAGGAAGGCGCGGGTGGGCGCCTCGCCGCGCGCGTCGTGGGCCGGGCTGCGCCAGCGGCCGTCGGAAAAGACCGTCGTGAGCGGCTTGCCGAAGTCGTGGCAGAGCGCGCCCAGCATCAGGGCCATGTTCTCGAACTCGCCGTACTCGGCGCGGCGCAGTTTGGCGGCCTCGTCGATCACCATGTTGTTGTGGATCCACACGTCGCCTTCCGGATGCCATTCCGGTTCCTGCTGCACGCCGATGAGCGCTTCCAGTTCGGGGAAGTATTTCAAGAGGCCCAGCTTGCGCATCCATTCCAGGCCCAGGGACGGGCGCCGGGCCTTGAGCAGCAGCTTCTTGAACTCCCCGTAGATGCGCTCCATGGGCAGCTCCGCCAGCGGCAGGTTGCGGCACAGCTCCTGGGTTTCCGGGGCGATGTCCAGTTCGAAGCGGGCGGCGAACTGCACTGCGCGCAGCACGCGCAAGGGATCCTCCGAGAACGCGTCGGACACGTGGCGCAGCACCTTGGCCTGCAGATCGCGATGGCCGTTGTGGCAATCGACCAGCTCCATCTCCGGGATCTTGATCCCCATGCTGTTGATGGTGAAGTCCCGCCGGGAGGAGGCGGCCTCGAAGGTCAGGTAGGGATCGGGCGTGACCGCGAAGCCTTTGTGGCCGGGTCCGGTCTTGTTCTCCGTGCGCGGAAAGGCGAAGTCGAAGTTCAGGCCGTCGATGCGCATGGTGATGATGCCGAAGGATTTCCCCACCAGGTTGGGCTTGGCGTGGCGCACCAGGATGTTGAACAGCTTCTCCATGTCCAGGCCGTACACTTCCAGATCATAATCGTGGGAAGGCTCGTCCAGCAGGTAATCGCGCACCCAGCCGCCCACCACGTAGATGGATCCACCGGCCCGGTTGATCTCCGCGGAGATGTCCAGCAGGCGCTTGGGCAGCACGTTTCCGGACACTTTCCGGGAATCGTTCATTTCGATCCGGCTCCGGTGCCGCCCGAATCGGACGGCGTACCGTCCGTTTCGGACGGCATACCGTCCGTTTCGGACGGCGTGAAGCGCCTTTCCGTGCCTTCGATGAAGGCGGAATCCCTGGCTTCGGCGGCCTGCACGCGGCCGCGGCAATCGTCCAGTTCCTGCCGGGCGAACCGCTTCTGATCTCCGCTCAAATCGCCATAGTCCAGGCGGGCCTGCAACTCCTGGCATTCCACCTTGATGGGCGCGGAGCTGCAACCCGGGATGCACCCCCACAGCCATCCGCCCGCCAGGGCCGCCAAGATTGTATTTTTCCGGAATTCCATGGGCAATAATCTACTTAGGTTCGCGCCCTTTTCCGGAACGGGCCGATAACATGGACGCATCCCAATTCCGCGCCGTTTTCCTCGCCTTTTTCGGGTCGGGTTTGATGGTGGAGTGCATCCTGAACCTCCTCAACCGCCGCGAAATCCTCCGCCACGCTTCCCTGCCCGCCCGGTTCACGGATCCCCCGTTCGCGGGCCGCTTCGATGCCGACACCTTCGCCAGGAGCCGCGCCTATGCTTTGGAGCGGCTTTCCTTCGACGGCTTTTCCTTATTGTACTCCGCTGTGGTCACCTTCGTCCTCCTGTTTTCCGGCCTGCTGCCCTGGTTCGACCGCCTGCTCGCCCGGACCTTCACGGGAGAACTCCATCGGGGCGCCCTGTTCCTGGCCGGCATCCTCGCGGTCCAGGTCCTGATCAAGCTGCCCCTCACCCTCCACGCCACCTTCCGCATCGAGGGGAAATACGGATTCAACACCATGACCTGGGGACTGTTCTGGCGCGATCTGATCAAGGAGTCTCTCCTGTCCGCCCTGCTGGGGCTTCCGCTCGTCTATGCCGTGCTCGCGCTCATGCGTTTTTTCGGCGTCCGATGGTGGGCCTGGGCCTTCGGCCTGCTCCTCGCCTTCCAATTCACCATGATGATCGCGTACCCGGTTTTCATCGCGCCCCTGTTCAACCGCTTCCGGCCCTTGGAGGAAGGCGAGATCAAGAGCGCCCTCCTCGCCCTGGCGGGCCGCCTGCGCTTTCCCGCCGGCGGCGTCTACGTGATGGACGGCAGCCGCCGCAGCCTGCACTCCAACGCCTATTTCACCGGCTTCGGCCGCTTCCGCCGCATCGTCCTGTTCGACACCTTGTTGCGCCAGATGGATCGCCCCGAATTGCTCAGCGTGCTGGCCCATGAAATCGGCCATTACAAGCGCAAGCACATCTACAAGATGATGGCGGCGCAAACCGTCCTCCAGGGAGGCCTGCTGTTCCTGGCCTCCCTGGCGCTGCGCTGGCCTCCCCTGTACGCGGCGTTCGGTTTCACGACCCTCCCCTCGAAGGGCTTCTTGGCTCCGGAACCCTTCGCCGGCAATCCCGCCGCGGGCCTTTTCCTCTTCATGACCGCCTTTTCCTCCCTCTCCCTCCTGCTCTCGCCCCTGCAGAATCTCTTTTCCCGCCGGCACGAATACGAAGCCGACGCCTATGCCGTCCAGGTTCTCCAGGATCGCACCGCCATGCAAACCGCCCTGATCAAACTGTCCCATAAAAACCTCTCCAACCTCACCCCTCACCCCTGGTACAGCGCATTTCATTATTCGCACCCGAGTTTGGCCGAGCGCATCGGAGCTATAGAGCGACTGCGGGTCTCGGCTTCGGGAGGGGCTAATCCCTAACCCCTTCTTCACTCCAAACCTGTTTTCCGTCCAAAAACGCCAATTCTAACCTCCGCGGCATATTCTTTGCGTTCTCCCCGCCTTTCTCTTGATCGACCGGCAACATTTTTGCTAAATTTCTCCCTCCCTTTTGAGGATCAGCGATTTTGGTCTCGTTTTGGGTCATTCCCGGACGGAGCCATGGATAGGGAAGGGACTTGGAGGCTGCAAGGCATCCTCACGGGCCAACGTAGCTCAGCTGGTAGAGCACCTGATTTGTAATCAGGCGGTCGTGGGTTCAAATCCTATCGTTGGCTTTCAAAGTCTCGATGGATCGGGAGAGAGTTCGAAAAACCAAGGAAATGGGGTCTTTTAAACGGGTGGGTGCCCGAGTGGTTAATGGGGGTGGACTGTAAATCCACTGGCTATGCCTACGGCGGTTCGAAACCGCCCCCACCCATTTAAAAGTTCTCTTTCCAGAATGAATTGGATAGATCGAAAGAAGAAGAGGTTAGGAAGAAGGAACAGGGAATTGCTTGGGTCCGATATGACCAGAGCGGGGTCCGATCGCAAAGCCGCCCGAGGAGGGAGTACTCATGTACCCCGACGAGGGCAATGTAGCGAGCGGGCCCCGATCTGGTCAGAGCGGGCCCAAGCAAGCGGGCTTAACTCAATTGGTAGAGTACCACCCTTCCAAGGTGGCTGTTGACGGTTCGAGTCCGTTAGCCCGCTCCACTTCCTCCGGCCTTGATGTGGCCCAAATAGCTCAGGGGTAGAGCACTTCCTTGGTAAGGAAGAGGTCTCGGGTTCAATTCCCGATTTGGGCTCCATTAAGGCGGGGCAGGTCCTAAACAGCGGGTCGGGGGCATAAGTGAATGGCCCTACTTGAATTATGCTGGAGATAAGGTGAAATTTCCCGGAAATTTTGCTATCAATTACTGCTCCAAAAAAATTGCGCTGGATTTTGCTCTGATATTGCTGAAGAAATTTTGATAGGGATGTCAAACAGGAGGTTACAGGGAAATGGCCAAGGAAAAATTCAACCGGAACAAACCGCACGTGAACGTCGGCACCATCGGCCACGTGGATCACGGCAAGACCTCCCTGACCGCCGCCATCACCACGGTATTGGCCAAGTCCGGGGGTGCGGTCGCCAAGTCCTACGGTGAGATCGACAATGCTCCGGAAGAGCGCGAGCGCGGCATCACCATCAATACCTCGCACGTGGAGTACGAGACCAAGAACCGCCATTACGCCCACGTGGACTGCCCCGGGCACGCCGACTATGTCAAGAACATGGTCACCGGCGCGGCGCAGATGGACGGGGCCATCCTGGTGGTATCGGCCGCCGACGGGCCCATGCCGCAGACCCGCGAGCACATCCTTCTGGCCCGCCAGGTGGGGGTGCCCTACATCGTGGTGTTCATGAACAAGGTGGACATGGTGGAGGACGCGGAGCTCTTGGAGCTGGTGGAGATGGAAATCCGGGACCTGTTGAAGAAGTACGAGTTTCCCGGGGACGTGATCCCGATCATCCCCGGCAGCGCGGTGAAGGCGTTGGAAGGGGACAAGGGGAAGCTGGGCGAAGAGGCCATCCTGAAGCTGATGGAAGCGGTGGACAGCTACATCCCCACGCCGGTGCGCCTGGTGGACAAGCCGTTCCTGATGAGCGTGGAAGACGTGTTCTCGATCACGGGGCGGGGCACGGTGGCCACCGGCCGCGTGGAGCAGGGCAAGATCAAGGTTCAGGAAGAAGTGGAGCGCGTGGGCCTGGGGGAGAGCAAGAAGTTCGTGGTGACGGGCGTGGAGATGTTCCGCAAGCTGTTGGACGAGGCGCAGGCGGGGGACAACGTGGGGCTTTTGTTGCGGGGCGCGGAAAAGACGGACATCGAGCGCGGGCAGGTGTTGTGCAAGCCGGGGACGATCACGCCGCACAAGAAGTTCAAGGCGGAGATCTACGTGTTGAGCAAGGACGAGGGGGGGCGTCATACGCCGTTCTTCAACGGCTACCGTCCCCAGTTCTACTTCCGCACGACGGACGTGACGGGTCAGACGGAGCTGCCTTCCGGGGTGGAGATGGTGATGCCTGGGGACAACGTGACGATCACGGCGGAGTTGATTGCGCCCATCGCCATGGCCAAGGACCTGCGCTTCGCGATCCGCGAAGGCGGCAAGACCGTCGGCGCCGGCGTGGTGACGGAAATCCTGGACTGAGGGGAAATTCTAGGTCAGTAGCTCAATTGGTAGAGTAGCGGTCTCCAAAACCGTTGGTTGTAGGTTCAAGTCCTATCTGGCCTGAAAGTTGAAAATGAAGAGATTTCAAAATTACATCAGAGACGTCATCGCCGAGCTTCGCAAGGTGACTTGGCCGACGCGCGAGGAACTGAAGGGCTCGACCATCACGGTCATCATCTTCAGCCTCATGTGCACGGCGTACGTATTTCTCGTGGATTCTTTGTTGGGTCAATTGGTGCACCTCATCCTCGGCTGAGGGGATGGGGAAACTTCCTTGAAACTGATGAGCCTGATCGGCAACGAACGGATAGGAATAGCAGTGAAGAAGTGGTACGTGGTCCATACATATTCAGGGCAAGAGGGCAAGGTCAAGCAGCACCTTGAGGCGCTCGTCGACAAGAACAACCTGAAGGACTCGTTCGGCCAGATCCTTCTGCCCACCCGCGAGGTCACGACGGTCCAGAAGGGCAAGAAGACCACCAGGGACAAGAAGTTCTATCCGAGTTATCTCCTCGTCGAGATGGAGATGAACAAGGAGACGATGCATTACGTAACCGATATACCCGGGGTTACGCATTTCGTCGGCGTCGGCAAGCCCCAGCCCCTCCGCAAGAGCGAAGTGGACCGGATCCTGGGCCAGACGACGGTGGAAACGCATGATACCGGCGTGGTGGAGATTCCCTTCACCAGCGGCGAGAAGGTCCGCATCAAGGACGGGCCTTTCAAGGATTTCGACGGGGTGGTCGAGGAGATCAACCCGGAGAAGGGCAAGCTCAAGGTGATGGTCAGCGTTTTCGGGCGCTCCACGCCCGTGGAATTGGATTTCGTGCAGGTGGATTCGGTCTAGGCGAAAGCTTCCATGGCCGGGACCAGTCTGAACCGGCGGCTTTGGAAAACAGATAAGACGATTTAGGAGCGATTGTGGCTAAGAAAATCACGGGATACATCAAACTGCAGGTGCCGGCCGGCGCCGCCAACCCTTCTCCTCCCATCGGCCCCGCCCTGGGTCAGAAGGGTCTCAACATCATGGAGTTCTGCAAGGCGTTCAACGCGCAGACCCAGGACAAGAAGGGATACATCATCCCCGTCGTCATCACGGTGTATGCCGACCGCAGCTTCAGCTTCGTCACCAAGACGCCGCCCACTCCGGACCTCCTGAAGAAGGCCCTGAACCTGGAGAAGGGCTCCGGCGAACCCAACCGCAAGAAGGTGGGCAAGGTGACCCAGAAGCAGATCGAGGATATCGCGAAGATGAAAATGCCCGACCTGAACACCTCCGACCTCGCCGCAGCCATGCGCATGGTCGCCGGTACGGCCAAGAGCATGGGATTGGAGATCGCGTAACGAGCGCCAGGCGCGATGGAGGGATCCGGAAACCCCGGAACGGATCCCCAGAGGTTCATGCCGGCAAGCCGTCATGAACTTCCGATGACCCTCGCGTCGGAGACCCGGAAGAGACACAAAGGCAACCATAGGTAGGAGCAATGAAGAAAAGCAAAAACTACCGCAGCCTGGCCGAGAAGATTGATCGGCAAAAGGAGTACCCAATCTCCGAGGCTGTGACGATTTTGAAGGGCGGAATCAAGACCAAGTTTGATTCGTCCCTCGAAGTCCACATGAACTTGGGCGTGGATCCGAAGTATTCCGAGCAGGTCGTGCGCGGAAACGTCGTCCTGCCCCACGGGACCGGCAAGAAAGTCCGCGTCCTGGTGTTCTGCAAGGGCGAACTGGAAAAGGCCGCCACCGCCGCCGGAGCCGACTATGTCGGGGCCGAGGAGCTGGTGACCAAGATCCAGGGCGGCTGGATGGACTTCGACCAGGTGATCGCCACCCCCGACATGATGCCCTTGGTGGGCCGCATCGCCCGCGTCCTGGGCCCTCGCGGACTCATGCCCAGCCCCAAGGCCGGGACGGTGACCATGAACGTCGGCCAGGTGATCAAGGAACTCAAGGCCGGCAAGATCGCGTTCCGCGTCGACAAGGGCGGCAACGTGCATGCCCCGGTCGGTAAGGTCTCCTTCACGGAGGATCAGTTGGTGGAAAACGCCAAGACCCTGATCGATGCCGTGGTCAAGGCCAAGCCTCCCACATCAAAAGGCGTCTATGTCCGCAGCATCACCCTCGCCGGGACCATGTCCCCGGGTGTGCGCGTGGACAAGGCCGTAGCCAGGTAAGCGAGGCATAGAATGACATCCAAGGTACTCGAGAAAAAAAGCAGCGTCATTTCCGAACTGGAAGCCGGTTTCAAGGCGTTCCCGGGCGTGTACATCGCGGACTTCAGCCGCGTGACCGTGCAGACCGTGACCGGCCTGCGCTCCAGCCTTCGCAAGAAGGGCATGAAGATGAAGGTGGCCAAGAACACCCTCATCAAGCGTGCGCTGGATCAGGCCGGCATCAAGGGCCTGGAGAAGCACCTGGTCGGTCCGACCGCGGTGATCTTCTCGGACGATCAGGATCCGATGGCGCCGGCGAAGGCCCTGGTGGAATTCCACAAGGCCAACGAAGGCGTGCTCCCGGTCAAGGTCGTCTCCATCGACGGAGCCGCCTATCCCGGCACTCAGCTCGCCGCCCTGGCCAAGATGCCGGGCAAGCGCGAACTGCAGGCCTCGGTGGTCTCCCTGGCGCTCGGCCCGGGACAGAAGATCGCAGGCATCATCAAGGGCCCCGGCTCCGCAATCGCCGGCCAGATCAAGGCCCAAATCGAGAAGTTGGAGGGAGGCGCTCAATAATCCATCACGAGAAGGTAACGGCGGCGCTACCCAATGGGAGCTCCGCCCCGAAGAAGAGACTAAACGGAAATTTCAACGATTTATCAATCAAGTAACGGAGGACATTTCAATGTCAGAAGCAAACTACTCGGCACCTGTTAAGGACATCGGCGACAAGATCGTCGCCCTCTCCCTGCTCCAGGCCAAGGAACTCTCGGATTATCTCAAGAACGTCTACGGCCTGGAAGCCGCCGCGGCCGCCGCCGTGATGGCCGCCCCCGCCGCCGCCGGAGCGGGCGCCGAAGCCGCCGCTGAGAAGACCGAATTCGACGTGGTGCTGGAAAGCGCCGGCGAAAAGAAAATCGGCGTCATCAAGGTCGTCCGCGCCATCACCGGCTTGGGGCTGGCGGAAGCCAAAGCCCTGGTCGACGGCGCGCCCAAGACCGTCAAGGAAGGCGTCAACAAGGCCGATTCCGAAAAGTGGAAGAAGGAACTCGAGGAAGCCGGCGCCAAGGTGAGCCTGAAGTAACCATTGAGGACTTTTTCCTTCCACAAAGGGAAAAAATCGTACGCCCTGCCCGCGGTCGCGGGCAGGCGTTTTTCCGTTTTTAAGATGGCGTCGCCGGTAATGATTGACCGGCGCGGGAACTTTTAAGGGATCGGAGCATTTAAGTGGAAAGACGGACATATTCCTCGAGTCGGTTCAACATGGAATTGCCCTACCTGCTCGACGTACAGGTGAACTCGTTCAATCGCTTCATCCAGCAGGGCACCTTGCCCAAGGAGCGCAAGAACGAGGGGCTGCAGAAGATTTTCGCTGAAGTCTTTCCCATCTCGGACATCAAGGAGATGTATTCCCTCGAGTTCGAAGGATACTCCCTGGGCGTGCCCAAGTACTCCATCGAGGAGTGCCAGAAGCGCGGCATGACGTTCGCCGCGCCGCTCAAGGCCACCTTGAGCCTCAACATCTTCGAAGGCGAAGGCGAAGAGCGCAAGTTCGTGGAGAAGATCACGAACGACGTGTACATCGGCGATCTGCCGCTCATCACCCAGAACGGCACGTTCATCATCAACGGCGCCGAGCGCGTGATCGTATCGCAACTGCACCGTTCGCCGGGCGTGAGCTTCGACGAAGAGACCCATCCCAACGGCAAGCGCCTGCTCAAGGCGCGCGTGATCCCGTACCGCGGATCGTGGGTCGAATTCCTGGTCGACGTGAACGAGGCCATGTACATCAACATCGATCGCCGCCGCAAGATTCCCGCCACGATCCTGTTGCGCGCCATCGGATTCTCGCGCAACCAGGACCTGGTCAAGCTGTTCTACGAGGCCGAGGAAATCGCCGTCAACCCCAAGACCCCCGAGGTCCTTGAGGACAAGGTGCTCTTCGAGGACCTTGTCGACAAGGACACCGGCGAGATGATCGCCGAGGCCAACACCGTGATCACCCCCGTCATCGCCAAGAAGATCGGCGAGCTGGGGATCAAGAAGGTCAAGATCATCAAGGGAGTGGAGAGCAATCCCGTATTGCACAACACCCTCTCGGCCGATCCCACCTCGAACGAGGAAGAGGCGCTGTTCCGCATCTATTCCCTCATCCGCCCCGGCGATCCCCCCAACGTGGCGACCGCGAAAACCCTGTTGGAGCGTTTGTTCTTCGACGACAAGCGGTACGATCTGGGCGAAGTGGGCCGTTACCGCATGAACAGCCGCCTGAAGCTCAAGGTCCCCATGGACACCATGACCATGACCAAGGACGATTTCATCGCCATCATGCGTTATCTCGTGTCCCTGTTCCTGCAAGAGGGCTACCTGGACGATATCGATCATCTGGGCAATCGCCGCGTCCGGTCGGTCGGCGAGCTGCTGGGCAACCAGTTCTCGTTGGGCCTCACCCGCATGGCGCGCACGATCCGCGAGCGCTTGTCCCTGCGCGACACGGAGGAAATCACCCCCCAGGACCTGGTGAACGCCAGGACCGTGTCCACGGTGATCTCGACGTTCTTCGGATCGTCCCAGCTTTCGCAGTTCATGGATCAGATGAATCCGCTGGCCGAACTGACCCACAAGCGCCGCATGTCCGCCCTGGGGCCGGGCGGCCTGACCCGCGAGCGCGCCGGCTTCGAGGTGCGCGACGTGCATCACAGCCATTACGGGCGCCTGTGCCCGATCGAAACGCCGGAAGGCCCGAACATCGGCCTGATCTCGTCCCTGGCCGCCTACGCCAAGGTGAACCAGTTCGGCTTCATCGAAACCCCCTACCGCAAGGTCAAGGGCGGGATCGTGTCCGACGAGGTCATCTATCTGACCGCCGACCAGGAAGACGAGTACCACGTGGCGCCGGCTTCCACCGTCATCAACGAGAAGAACCGCTTCGTCAACGACTACGTGATCGTGCGCAAACAGGGCGAATTCCCCCTGGTGCCCCGCGACACCGTGCAGCTGATGGACGTTTCCCCCAAGCAACTGGTGTCCATCGCCGCGGGCCTCATCCCGTTCCTGGAACACGATGACGCCAACCGCGCCTTGATGGGCTCCAACATGCAGCGCCAGGCCGTGCCCTTGCTGGTCCCCGATTCCCCGTACGTGGGAACGGGCCTGGAAGGCAAGGCCGCCTACGATTCCGGCGCCATGGTGGTCGCCACCCACAGCGGCGTGATCCACAGCGTGGACGCCCGCACCGTGGTCATCAAGCGCGAAGAAGCCGGCAAGCTGGTCACGGACTTCCTGGACGTGCCCGAGTACGATACCTATAACCTGCGCAAGTTCGAGCGCTCCAACCAGGATTCCTGCATCAACCAGCGCGTGCTGGTCAAGGTGGGGCAGCCGGTGAAGAAAGGCGACGTGCTCGCCGACGGCTCCAGCACCTCCCAGGGGGAGCTGGCGCTGGGCAAGAACATCCTCATCGGGTTCCTGCCCTGGAACGGCTACAACTACGAAGACGCCATCATCATTTCCGAAGAGCTCGCGAAGAAGGACACCTTCACCTCCATCCATATCGAAGAGTATGAGCTGGAAGTGCGGGACACCAAGCGCGGCCCCGAGGAGCTGACCCGGGAAATCCCGAACGTCTCCGAAGAATCCCTCCGCAACCTCGACGAGGCGGGCATCATCCGCGTCGGCGCGGAAGTGGAAGCGGGCGACATCCTGGTCGGCAAGGTGACCCCCAAGGGCGAAACCGAGCTGTCCCCGGAAGAGCGCCTGCTGCGCGCCATCTTCGGCGAGAAGGCCGGCGACGTCCGCGACTCGTCCCTCAAGGCCCCCCCGGGCATGAAGGGCATCGTGGTGGAGACGCGCGTGTTCTCCCGCAAGGAGCGCGACAAGAAGACCAAGAAGAGCGACAAGGACCGGATCGACGAATTGCGCGCCACCATGTCGGCCCGCATCCAGGAGATCACCACCGCCCGCGACAAGAAGCTGCTCGAGCTCCTGGACGGCAAGGACTCGCAGGAAATCCGCGACGGCTCGACCAATGAGCTCATCATCGGCAAAGGCAAGAAGTTCAACGACAAGACCCTGCAGAAGATCAACTTCTCGGACGTCAACGTTCCGGACGGCCTGACCACCGACGAGAAGGCCAACAAGACGGCCGCCAACGTGCTCCACTCGGCCAACGAGATGATCTTCCGCCTCGAGGACGAACTGGACAAGGAAATCGACAAGATCATCCGCGGCGACGAGCTCAAGCCCGGCGTGCTCCAACTGGTCAAGATCTACATCGCCAAGAAGCGCCGCATCGCGGTGGGCGACAAGATGGCGGGGCGCCACGGCAACAAGGGCGTCATTTCCAAGATCGTTCCGGTCGAGGACATGCCCTTCATGCCCAACGGCGAACCGGTGCAGATCCTGCTGAACCCCCTGGGCGTGCCTTCGCGCATGAACGTGGGGCAGGTGCTGGAAACCCATCTGGGCTGGGCCGCGCGCGCGCTCGGCATCAAGATAGCGACGCCCGTGTTCGACGGCGCCAGCTACGAGGACATCCTCGAGGCCCTCAAGGAGGCCAAGCTGCCGCAGACCGGCAAGACGGTGCTCTTCGACGGGCGCACCGGCGATCGGCTCAACAACGAAGTATGCGTGGGCATCATGTACATGCTCAAGCTCGGCCACTTGGTCGACGACAAGATCCACGCGCGTTCCATCGGTCCGTACTCCCTCGTCACGCAGCAACCCCTGGGCGGCAAGTCCCAGTTCGGCGGCCAGCGCTTCGGCGAAATGGAAGTGTGGGCGCTGGAAGCCTACGGGGCGGCCTACACCCTGCAGGAAATGCTCACGGTCAAGTCGGACGACGTCATGGGTCGCTCCAAGATCTACGAAGCCATCGTCAAGGGCGAGAACGCGCCGCGTCCCGGCGTGCCCGAGTCCTTCAACGTGCTGATCAAGGAAATGCAAGCCCTCTGCCTGGACGTCAAGTTCATGCAGGAGGAAGAGGAACTCGTCTGACGGGGCCTCCCGGGGAAAAAGTCAAAGTGCAAATTGCAAAAGGCAAAGTGCAAATTGAAGAAAGCCCGGTGCTGTGATTGAGTGGGGGGCATGGCCGGGTGGCCGGCCCCCTTGATTCCGGAGCCCCGCGGAACCAGGGACGGGATCGGAAGAATTTAAACGGCGAGCGGAAAAAAAGAGCAGGAGATCATAATGAACGAATTTTTCGAGAACTCCTCCGAGGTCCAGGACAAGGAAGCCATCAGCATCCAGCTGGCTTCTCCCGACGTGGTGCGGGGCTGGTCGTACGGCGAAGTAACGAAGCCGGAAACCATCAACTACCGCTCCTTCAAGCCCGAGAAGGACGGTCTGTTCTGCGAACGCATTTTCGGACCGGTGAAGAATTGGGAATGCTCGTGCGGCAAGTACAAGCGCATCCGCTACCGCGGCGTGGTCTGCGACCGTTGCGGCGTGGAAGTCACCCATTCCAAGGTGCGCCGCGAGCGCATGGGCCACATCGAATTGGCCGTGCCCGTCGTGCACATCTGGTTCTTCAAGAGTCTCCCCTCCGTGATCGGTTCGCTGCTCGGCATGTCCGTGACGAACCTCGAACGCGTCATCTACTATGAATCCTACATCGTCCTGGATCCGGGCGACACGGACCTCAAGCTCGGCCAGCTCATCTCGGAAGACGAATACATCGATCTCGAGGACGAAGGCCGCCACTTCGACGCCAAGATGGGCGCCTCGGCCATCAAGCAGCTGCTCGCCGAGCTGAACCCGGAGACCCTGTCCGGCGACATGCGCAAGCGCATCAAGGACGAGACCTCCAGCCAGCGCAAGCAGGACCTGCTCAAGCGCCTCAAGGTGGTGGAAGCCTTCCGCAAGTCCCCCAACCGCCCCGAGTGGATGGTCCTGGACGTGCTGCCGGTGATTCCCCCGGACCTGCGCCCCCTGGTTCCCCTGGAAGGCGGCCGTTTCGCCACCTCCGATCTGAACGACCTGTACCGCCGCGTCATCAACCGCAACAACCGGTTGAAGAAGCTCATCGACATCAAGGCCCCGGAAGTCATCCTGCGCAACGAGAAGCGCATGCTCCAGGAAGCCGTCGACGTGCTGTTCGACAACGGCCGCCGCACCTTCTCCGTGAAGGGCGAGAACCGCCGTCCCCTCAAGTCGCTGTCCGAACTGCTGAAAGGCAAGCAGGGCCGCTTCCGCCAGAACCTGCTGGGCAAGCGCGTCGACTATTCCGGCCGTTCCGTGATCGTGGTGGGCCCGGATCTCAAGATCCACCAGTGCGGCCTGCCCAAGCCCATGGCCCTGGAACTGTACAAGCCTTTCATCATCCAGAAGCTGGAAGAGAAGGGCTTCGTGCACACCGTCAAGTCGGCCAAGAAGTTCGTGGAAAAGGAACGCCCCGAGGTCTGGGACATCCTGGAAGAGATCATCGACGATCACCCGGTGCTGCTGAACCGCGCCCCGACCCTGCATCGCCTGGGCATCCAGGCGTTCTATCCCAAGCTGGTGGAAGGCAAGGCCATCCGCCTGCATCCCCTGGTCTGCACGGCCTTCAATGCGGACTTCGACGGCGACCAGATGGCCATCCATCTGCCGCTCTCCTTCGAGGCCCAGCTCGAGTGCCGCATCCTGATGATGTCCTCGAACAACATCCTGCATCCCGCCTCGGGCCAGCCCATCGCGGTGCCTTCGCAGGACATCGTGCTCGGTTGCTATTACCTGACCGCCATGAAGGCCAAGGGCAAGGGCGCGGGCAAGATGTTCTCCGACGCCAACGAGGCCATCGCCTGCATGGAAGCCGGCGGCGTGGAGCTGCACGTCCCCATCAAGATCCGCCTGGACGGCGTGATGATCGAAACCTCGGTCGGCCGCGTCATCCTGAACCAGATCATCCCCAAGGAGCTCGGCTTCCTCAACAAGAGCTTCGACAAGAAGACCATCTCCGCCACCATCGACCGGTATTTCCGCATCGCCGGCAACGAGCGCACCTGCGCGTTCCTCGACAACATCAAGGAACTCGGCTTCAAGTGGGCGACCAAGGGCGGCATGACCGTGGCCATCAACGACATGATCATCCCGCCCGAGAAGTACGAGATGATCAAGAACACCAAGACCAAGGTAGACAAGGTCGCCGAGCTCTACGAGAACGGCGTCATCACCGACGGCGAGCGCTACAACCAGGTCATCGATCTGTGGTCGCACGCCACCAACGACGTGGCCACGCTCGTGTACGAGAAGCTGGCCCAGGACCGGGACGGGTTCAACCCCGTGTACATGATGGCCGTGTCCGGCGCCCGCGGCTCCCGCGAGCAGATCAAGCAGCTCTCGGGCATGCGCGGCCTGATGGCCAAGCCCCAGAAGAAGATCACGGGGCACGAGATCATCGAGAACCCGATCCTTTCCTGCTTCCGCGAAGGCCTGAACGTGCTGGAGTACTTCATCTCCACCCACGGCGCCCGCAAAGGCCTGGCCGACACCGCCCTGAAGACGGCCGACGCCGGGTACCTGACCCGCCGCCTGGTCGACGTGGCCCAGGACGTGGTCGTCAACGAAGAGGACTGCGGCACCGTGCTCGGCCTGGACATGACGGACACGACGGAAGGCGACGACGTGGTCGTGCCCCTCGGCGACAAGATCCTCGGCCGCGTGGCCTGCGACGACATCTACCATCCGGTCTCGGACGAGGTCATTTGCCATGCCGGCGAGCTGTTCGACGAGGTCATGGCCGAGAAGATCAGCCAGGCGGGCATCGAAAGCGTCAAGGTGCGTTCCGTGCTCACCTGCGAGGCCCTGCGCGGCGTCTGCGCCAAGTGCTACGGCCGCAACCTGGCCAACGGCCGCATGATCGACATCGGCGAGGCGGTCGGCGTCATGGCCGCCCAGTCCATCGGCGAACCGGGCACCCAGCTCACGCTGCGCACCTTCCACATCGGCGGCGCGGCCTCGCGCATGACCGCGGAATCGGCGAAGAAGGCCAAGTGGGATTGCAAGGTCGTGCTGCGCGACGTGGAAACGGTCGCCAACCGCAAGGGCGAGGACGTGGTGGTCAGCCGCTCCGGCGAAATGTCCCTGCTCGACGAGCACGGGATCACCAAGGTCCGCTACGTGGTGCCTTACGGCGCCATCCTGAAGGTGAAGGACGGCGCCCAGATCAAGGCCGGCACCCTCATGTTCGAATGGGATCCTTACAATACCCTCATCATCACGCGCAGCGCCGGCATCGTGGAGTTCGACGCCCTCAAGGACGGCGTGACCTACGTGACCGAGTACGACGACACCACCGGCATGGAACGCCTCCGCGTCATCCGCGACAAGCGCGCCAAGCTGCACCCGCACGTGATCATCATGGATCCGGACGGCAAGACCAAGCTGGGCCGCTACGCGGTCCCGGAGAACGCGTACCTGCAGTACAAGAACGGGGACACCGTGTTCGCGGGCGAAGCCATCGTGAAGATCGCCCGCGCCGCCGGCAAGACCCGCGACATCACGGGCGGTCTGCCCCGCGTGGCCGAACTGTTCGAAGCCCGCCGTCCCAAGTCCCCGGCCGTGGTTTCGGCCATCGACGGCATCGTGGCCTTCGGCGAAGTGGAACGCGGCCAGCAGCGCATCATGATCGAGGACGGCGAGGTGAAGGAATCCTACCTGATTCCCCGCGGCAAGCACGTCACCGTGCATCCGGGCGACCGCGTGCGTTCGGGCGACAAGCTGTGCGACGGCCCCATCGATCCGCACGATATCCTGCACATCGCCGGCGACGCCGCCGTGCAGCGCTACCTGGTGGAAGAAATCCAGGCCGTGTACCGCCTCCAGGGCGTGACCATCTCCGACAAGCACATCGAGAGCATCGTGCGCCAGATGCTGCGCAAGGTGGCGGTCGAGAACCCGGGCGATACCGAGCTGCTGGAAGGGGAGGAAATCTCCAAGGCCCGCATCCGCGAAGAGAACCTCCGCGTGGTGAACCAGGGTCTGCGCGCCGCCAGCTTCCGTCCCATGCTGCTGGGCATCACCAAGGCCTCCTTGGGCACCGACAGCTTCATTTCGGCGGCGTCTTTCCAGGAAACCACCAAGGTGCTCACCAATGCCGCCATCGCCGGCAAGATCGACACCCTGGAAGGCCTCAAGGAAAACGTCATCATGGGCCGCCTGATCCCGTCGGGAACCGGCAACGCCATGGTCAACGCCGTCCGCATCCGGGATCTGGACGCGGAGACGGAAGAAGTCCATTCCATGGCCGAAATCGGCCAGGATCACGCTCCGGAATCCAGCCCCGAGACCAGCATGGTTTCGGAAAGCGGCCCCGCGTGAGGACTTGAAACGCCTCAAAAAGCGCTGCAATCAGGGCTAACGCCTTGACGATTCAAGAGTTGTTTAACTAAACTTCACCACTCATCGGAAAAACGGAGAACTCGACACAGTGCCCACTATCAGCCAATTGATCCGCAAAGGGCGTCAGAAGCAAGTCGCCAAGAGCAAGGCCCCGGCCTTGATGGGCAGCCCGCAAAAGCGCGGCGTTTGCACCCGTGTGTATACCACCACTCCCAAGAAGCCCAATTCCGCCCTCCGCAAGATTGCGCGCGTGCGTCTTTCCAACAAGATGGAAGTGACCTGCTACATCCCGGGCGAAGGCCACAACCTGCAAGAGCACTCCATCGTCCTCATCCGCGGCGGCCGCGTCAAGGACGTCCCGGGCGTGCGCTACCACATCATCCGCGGCACCCTGGATACGTCCGGAGTCGAAGGCCGCAAGCAGAGCCGTTCGCTTTATGGCGTCAAGAAGCCCAAGGCCGGCGCCGCCGCCGCACCCGCCAAGGGCGGCAAGAAGTAATCACGGCTCAAGGAATATAGAGGAAAAAGATGTCCAGAAGAAAAAGAGCCGATAAGCGCAAGATTTACGGGGACCCCAAGTTCAACAGCACCTTGGTCACCCAGTTCATGAACGTCGTCGTCAGCCGCGGCAAGCGCAGCATCGCCGAAGACGTCGTGTACTCCGCCCTGGTGGAATTCAAGAAGAAGATCGGCGGCGAGGACGACGAACTGACCCTCTTCAAGAACGCCCTCAACAACATCAAGCCTTCTCTGGAAGTGAAGTCCCGCCGCGTCGGCGGCGCCAACTACCAGGTCCCGGTCGAAGTCGCTCCCGCCCGCCGCACCGCCCTGGCGCTGCGCTGGCTCAAGGAAGCCGCCCAAGGCCGCAATGAAAAGGACATGTCCCGCCGGTTGTCCGCCGAGCTGATCCAGGCCCTCAACAACGAAGGCAATGCGGTCAAGAAGAAGCAGGACATCCACCGCATGGCGGAATCGAACAAGGCATTCGCGCACTTCCGCTGGTAGGATCGTCGCGAAGGCCCGCCTTCACCCCATGCCGCTTGATTGAAGAAAAACCCCGGGCAACCGGGGTTTTTCGTTTGACATCACTTTTTGAGCGTGATATATATCGCTTGCTTAGCCGCTTTAAAAAGGCTATAATAGCTATATGAAAACCGCAACGATTTCGGAAGCGAAAAACAAATTGAGCCAGCTCCTGGATTGGGTCAAGGCCGGTGAAACCGTGATCATCACCGATAGGGATGTGCCCGTGGCGAAGCTGGAATCGGTCCAGCGTCCTTCGGAGGGCGAGGCCCATGGACGGATGGAGCGATTGATTCGGGCAGGAATCGTGCGCGGACCGATCAAATCGCTTCCGAAAGACTGGTTTGAGAAACATCCCCCCATCAAGATTCCCGGGGTGGATATCCTGAAGGTCCTGCTGGAAGAGCGGGAGGACTCCCGGTGAGATTCTGGGATTCCTCGGCCTTGGTTCCGTTGGTCATGGAGCAAGGAGCCAGCAACCAGATGTTAAAGGTTTCCGCGATGGATAAAATAAAAGCATATTGGTGGGGAAGCCGGGTTGAATGTGCTTCTGCATTGGCCAGGCTTGAAAGGGAGGGGGCGGACCCGGATAAAATCGAAGCCGCCTTCCGGAACCTGGAAGGGATGCTGGTCGCGGGGGGAGAGGTGATGCCCTCTGAATCGATCCAGACGAATGCAATCCGGATTTTAAGGATGCATCCCTTGCGCGCCGGCGATGCCCTGCAACTCGCCGCCGCCTTCCACGCTTCCGAAGGCCATCCCCCTTCCCTGGAATTCGTCTGCCTGGATGCCCGCCTCTGCCTGGCCGCGGCCAAAGAGGGGTTCCGGGTCCTTCCCTAGGGGAAAAACCGCGAGTTAGTTACCAGGATGGAGACGGAATCCCCTCTCCGATCACGATTGGGATATCGTGGATACATTCCATCCAACATTCCTGGAGGTCGATGATGAATAAGCTCCTTTCCGCAGCCCTGCTGGCCGCGTTTCCCCGCCAGGATACGTGCGATCTGGGGCTGGATGCCGTGGACGTGATCGACGATACGCCGGGCAACACTCGCTTGGTGGCTTTCTCTACGGAAGCGGGAGCGCCCGGCCTGTTCACGGATGGGGACGTGCTCGCCACCAATGGCGCCGTCGTTCCCAACGCCGTCTTGTTCGCGAACTTCCCGGTCAAACCTGCCTGCGCGCAGGGACGGTTGTCTTAGGGGGGGTGGTGATCCCGCATGCCGCTATGATGGCGGCGGTGGCGGCTCCGGGCATCCCGGGCCTGGATCGCGGTTGCGATGGTTTGATGTTGCCCCGGAACGGGGATCGGTCGCAAGCCTATTTTTCCACCGAGATCAACAATATCAACCCTCTGCTGACCGATGGAGATATCATCCGCGTGGGCGCGGCGGCTCCCACCTTGAACTATGCCAACATCGCCTTGCCGTTCAATCCTCCGGCCCCCTTCTTGGGGTTGGATGCCATGTCCTATTTCAAATAATCCTGCGGCTGGGCTTCCAAAGCCGCCCGCGTGGTCGCCATTCTAAGCGGTCAATACCATTCCAGCGGGTAGGCCCATGCATTGTATATGCACGGCATGCAAATGCATTGTATATACATGACCAGGACCGGCGCCTGGAGAGGGGGCCGCTTTGGAACCCGAGCGGCCGGATCCGGGCAGAGGCTCCGGTTTTCCCGGTGGTGCCCGGCCCCGGCCACATTATTTACATTACTCCTACTACGGGAACGCATTTCCCCCGGAACAGGATTTCATCCCAAAATGCCCTCCGCTCCCAAAGACACGCGCGCCATCGCCATCCTGGCCCACGTCGACGCCGGAAAGACCACCGTTTCCGAGCGTTTGCTGTATTTCAGCGAAACCATCCCCGGCCTGGGCGAAGTGGACGAGGGGTTGGCGACCATGGACTACCTGGAAGAGGAGAAGAAGCGCGGCATCACCATCGAAGCCGGCATCGCCTCCTACCAATGGAAGGGGACCCGCGTCACCTTCGTGGACACCCCCGGGCACGTGGATTTCGGCGTGGAGGTGGATTTCGCCCTGCAGGCCGTGGAAGGGGTCATCCTGGTCCTGTCCGGGGTGAGCGGCATCGAGTCGCAGAGCCTGGAGGCCTGGCAGAAGATCAAGGCCAACCGCAACCGCGCCCTCGTCTTCATCAACAAGCTGGACATCGCCGGTTCCGACTATCGCAGGGTCATGGAGCAGATCCAGGTCATGTTCAACGCCAGACCCGTAGCGTTGACGTTACCCGTGCACGTGGAGGGCGCCGCAGGCGGCCCGCCGGCGCTGGACGGCGTCGTCGACGTGCTCAACCAGCTGGCCATCTACCGCTCCGTGGAGAACCCCCGCAAGCTCATCAAGGGCGCGGTGCCGGCCTTCCTGGCCGGGGACTATGCGCGCGCGCGCAAGGACCTGGTCGACGTGGCCTCGCAATACAACGACGCGCTGCTCGGCGCGTGGATGGCGGGGGAGGAGCTCCGGAACGAGGACATCCTGTCCGGGCTCAAGGCCGCCATGGAGCAGGGGGGGCACATCCCCGTTTACATGGGTTCCGCCCTCAAGAACGTGGGCATCCGCCAGCTCATGAACGGGGTCAATCAATTGCTGCCCCCTCCCTGGCAGGGAGGGGCGGCCCCGGGCGCCGGGACCATGGGCTTCATCATCAAGATCCGCCATTACCAGGACATCGGGAAGATCTTCCTGGCCAAGATCTACGATCCCGCCGGCCTGGCCCGCCTGGAATCCGCGCGTTTTTTCCGAGTTTTCGCGGAAAGCCTGGAAGAAATCAAGGATCTGGGGGAAATCCGCGCCGGGGACGTGGTGGCCATCCAATCCCCGCAGCATTACCGCATGGGCCAGGTGCTGCTTTCCGACGGCAGGGCCGATACCGGGCCCGCCGCGGGGATCCTGACCAAGAAATACCGGCCGCTCTTGCAATCCCGCATCGAACTGGTCAATGCGGCGGACTTCCCTTACGTGGATCGCATCCTCAAGCAACTCGCCGATTCCGAGCCGTCCATCTCCATCACGCCCGATCCCGGCACGGGAGGCTGGCTCATCAGCACCGTGGGCGAACTGCAATTGGACGTGTTCTGCAAGCGGCTGAAAAAGGATCACAAATGCGACGTGAAGGTGGGCGCGCCTTCCGTGCGCTACCTGGAGCGGCTGAAGGCCCCGCAAACGGGGATTTCCAACGTAAGCGTGGCCATGGGAGCGGAGGTCCGCATCGTGGTGGACATGCAGGGGAGCGCCGAGGACGAAAAGAACGGAATCGCCTATGCGATCCCGGTCGCGCCCGAATACAAAGAGGTCCTGGACGCCACTTTCGAGCATTTTTGCGGCCAGGGCATGTGCGGGTTCGGGAATATCGCGGGATTGACCTGCCGGGTCACGGAAATCACCGGATCCCGGGACGCGCTCCCCCTGCCCTTATTGGCAAAATGTCTCGCCGATTGCCTGAAATTGCATTTATCCTGTGCCCAATTCGAGGTGTTTGAGCCCATCATGCGCCTGGAAATCATCATTCCTGATGAATTTTGCGGGTTGGTGCTGGCGGATCTGGCCGCCCGGGGGGCCATTGTCCGCAAACTGGACTCCGATGGATATAACTCGATAATCCTCCTGGAGATACCCTTGGCAAACACGTTCGGCTATACTACATTACTCCGCTCCTTAACAAGAGGGTTAGGAGTTTACGTCCTCACGTACGAAAAACACGGCGTGAGAAGGGCCTGAGTCCAGGCGCTTCAAGGACGAGTTGAGCTTCCAACCCCCTTAAATAGGGTTCCTCCTTAAAAGAGAAGGAAAAACCGAGCCGAGGTTCCTTACGAGGATAACGCGGCCCTGGACACAGTCTCAATAGAGCAAGTGGAGTCGTATTATGGCCAAGGAAAAATTCAACCGGAACAAACCGCACGTGAACGTCGGCACCATCGGCCACGTGGATCACGGCAAGACCTCCCTGACCGCCGCCATCACCACGGTATTGGCCAAGTCCGGGGGCGCGGTCGCCAAGTCCTACGGTGAGATCGACAATGCTCCGGAAGAGCGCGAGCGCGGCATCACCATCAATACCTCGCACGTGGAGTACGAGACCAAGAACCGCCATTACGCCCACGTGGACTGCCCCG
>DATENA010000176.1:0-18059 GCA_035275285.1 Fibrobacteria bacterium
CCCTTCAACCGCACCCTGACATACTCCCCCCCCAATATCTCTCCCAACGGCCTCAGCCACTCTCCGTATCCCACCGCCTCAGCCACCTCGGTCACGCCGCTGCCCCTGTGGCACACGGCTTCGCAACCGCACAGCAGCGCCTCCATCACCGCGCGTCCATAGGGTTCCGGATCGCGGGTACAATGCAGCAACAGGTGCGTCCGCTCCAATAACGCCTGCACGGCTTCCCCGCCCTCCACGTTGCCGAGAAAGCGCACGTGGGCCGTAAGGCGCAGCCTCGCCGCCAATTCGTAAATCCCTTCGCGATACCGCGCGTAGGCCTCGGCGGGATAGATCACGTCCCCGATCATCCAGAACTCCGCGTCCACTCCGGCGTCGATCAGGGACCGGGCGCATTGCAGGAACAGGTCCTGGCCCTTGTAAGGGGCGAAGTAGGCCAGGTGCGAAATGATCCGTTTGCCGCCGTGCGCGCGCCTGTCCACCGGAGCGCGGACCAATCGCACCTTGGGATACCGCACCTGGGCCCCGGGCAGATCCGCGGCCACGGCCCGGCTGTTGGCCGTCACCTTGCAACCGAAGCGCCGCGAAGCCCATGCGATGGCCGCGCGCAGCCGGGCCGGCCGCAGGAAATCCCGCACGTCGAAGAGCAGCCGCGAGCGCAGCCAAGGGGAGAGCAAGAGGCAGGCTCCGTGGCTTTTCACTCCGCTGGACCAGACGGTGGCGGCGGCGGAGAATTCGCGATGCAGCCGGAACAGGTACGGAACCAGGCCCGGAAGGATCAAGGGCAGCGCGAGCCAACGTCTTTGGGTCAGGCCGGCCAGGCCGCGCGGCCAGGGCAGCACCCGGAATTCCCAGCCCCGCCCGGCGACGGAGCGCGACAAAGCCCCCTCGGCCGGCACCAGGAAAAGAGGTCCCGCCGTTCCGGAACCCGGCCGGGAATCCGCGACCTCGGCCAGCAAGCTGGCCTCGGCGCCGCCGATTTCCGCATTGGAGGCATGGACGATCAGGAACCGTTTCGGTTCCCGGAACCGTTTCGGTTCCCGGGACCCGGGCGGCCTGGGCCCGGATGGAGGCGACGGGAGCCCGGGCGTGGCGGCCGGGCTCACACGATGTCCCGCTGGGCTCCCGATCCGCAGCCGTTTTTCCAGATCAGGTTGATGCGCATCAGCCACTCGCGCTCTTCCTCGGAGATCTCCTCGTAGCGGGCGTCCGCGTACAGCTCTTCCACCTTCTTCATGATGTCCCGCCCCACCACCGTGCGGTTGAGCAGCATGTTGAGCACGATGCAGAAGAAATAGGTGCGCACGAGCACGCGGCGCGGCGACTCCTTGTGCTTGAGCTGGTTCTCGAAACTGGTCAGCCCCTCCCGGTAGAATTTCTCGGCCGAGGAATAATTGAGCGCGCCTTGCAGGGTGGTGAATACGCCGGCCTGGCAATATGCGCCCGGTTTGCCGGCCAGGATCAGGCCGTTGCTGCATTTCTCGGCGAGGATCAGGGAATACATCACCGTGTCCCGGTCCCGGTGGGGGTTGTCGAAACGCGGATCCACGTCCAGGGCTTCCGGCACCAGGCGTTTGCGGATGGAGATGGAGCGGGCGAGGATCTTCTTGGATTCCTCGCTGAACGGATAGGCGGAATCCTTGCCGTCGGCGAAATCCGAAGGATCGGAAGAGGCGAAGAAGCAATACGGGCAGACGATGACCAGGATTTTCAGCAGGTCGAATTCCTCGTAGCCGTTCCGGCTGTGGAACTGGGGGAAGGAACCCCGGCTCCAGTCCTCATTGTAGCCGTCCTTGACGGGCTGGAACACCGCCACCCCCTCGAAACCGCAGATGAAGCAGCATTTCCGGGCGACGCGGAAGGGGTACTTCTTGCCCGTGGCCATGTTGGTTTCCGCCTCTTCCAGGAGGGCCACGGAAGACTTGGCGATGGCCTGTTGCAGCGTGTCGGTGAGTATGCCGAAGTCCAGCGGCTTGGAGAAGATGGCCTCCACGTCCAGATCGGCCACGTCCGGCTCCACGGCCTGGCGCGGTTTGGCGGTGGCGATGACCACGGGTATCCGCTTGCTCAGCTTGCGGAGCCGGCGCAGCACCTCGAACCCGTCCACCTTGGGAAGCACCAGGTCCAGCACGACGGCGGCATAAGGGGTGCTTTCGAGCATGCGGAGGGCTTCTTCGCCGTCATGGGCCAGTTCCACGCGGAAGAACGGGGACAGGCGCTGCTCGATCACCTTGGCCAGGACGCGCGAGTCCTCCACCACCAAGATTACCGGTTTGTCGGAATATGCCATAGCCGAGCCGAAGTTAGGGATGGCCGCACGCAGGCTGGAGCGGCGGATAAGGGCTTCTTCCGGATTTTATGATACGGAGGGGTCCCAGGTCAAAGCGGAGTGGGATTTTTACTAAGTTTTTGCCTCGTTCCACCACGATCAGGGCGCAGGAGATTGTTCATTTCTCGCCGGCACCATGGAATTCAGGCCGTATGAAGATTAGAATGTACCCATAGTCGCAGGATCTATGCCGTTTTTGGTTTGCAACAACTCAAAATTTCCCCTGAAAATCGGCATGAACATCGTCGGCCGTGATCAAAGTTGCGACGTTTTCGTGCCCGATCCGCATATTTCCCGCAAGCACCTGTCCATCGACGTGGTCGGGGACGGCACCATCACCGTCATCGACTTGGGCTCCACCAACGGCATGGTCGTGGGCGGGGAAAGGGTGCCCAGCGCCATCCTCCATCCGGGCGACAGCTTCACCGTGGGGCAAACCACATTTTTGGTGGACGATTAACCGGAAACGTCCCTGGCGACCGGCCGGGTCCAGAACACGGTCTTGCGGTCCATCGCCTTGGTGAAGATCAAGGTGCCTTGGTTGGCGCCGGAAAGCCTCAGGCCGGCGCGGAATTCCTCCGGGATCAGGTTCACGCCCCGCTTTTTGATTTCCAGGCGCCCCACCTCCTCCTTGCGGAGGAACTCCTTGATGGCCTTGTTGTCGAAGGGCAGCTCCCGCTCGATGCGATAGGCCTTCAGGAGCGGATGGCGCACCAGGCCCGTGCCCGAAAGGTAGGCGATGCGGGGATCGATTTGCCAAAGCCCTAACCGCGCCGCCAGCACGCCGAAAAGGTGGGCGCGCACCACGGCCTTCACCGGCTCGTAGAGATATTCCCCCGGCGGCCCGGATGCGCCGAAGGTGTCCTGCAGATCGGCCCGCAAGGCCTCTATGGACGTCCCGCCGGGCAGTTCCACCGCCCGCACCAGGCCCGGACGCCCCAGGCGGCCCGTCCAGACCACCGCCTCCAGGCACTCGTCCCGCAATCCCAGATACTCCCATTCATACGATTCCAGGAACTCCGGGAAGGCGATGCCCGGACCCAGCTTGATGGCCATGCCCTGAAAGCGCGGGATGAGCCTTTCCATGGCGTCCCAGCCGGGCGACATGTCCTGGTCCTGCCAGCGATCGGAGCGGCCGGCGCCGCGCCGCGCGGGATCGAGCAACGCCACGTCCGCGCGCACGGGGCCGGCCGAAACGTCCGCCAGCACGGCCTGGGAGCGGCGCCGCAGGGAGACGTTGTGGCGATAGGCGCGCAAGGCGGCGAGAGAGAGATCGACGCCCACGACGTCCACCCTTTCGGGCAGGTACAGGGAGTCGCCGCCCAGGCCGCAGCACAGGTCCGCCACCTTGCGCACGTCGGCGGGAAGCCGGGAAGCCTTGTAGGCCGACAGTTCGGAATGGGTCAGTTGCTCCAGGCCCAGCGGGGTGAAGAGCATGTCCATGGCCAAGGGGCACTTGCGCGCGGCCTTGTGCCGCAGCTTGCGCTGCTCCAGCAGGGCGATGCGCCGGGGCGCGGGCAGGGAACGCATCCACGGCGATCCGGACAAGGCGAGATCGTCGCGCGGATCCGCGCAAATGGCCTTCAGCAGCTCCCGGGAGCCCGGCTCCGACAAAAAAGCTATTTTGGAATCGAGGTCAGCCTCCGCCATGCCGCGCCTCGAAAGCTCCGATTCCGTCGGCCTTGCAGGATCCATGCAAAGAATCCCAAAAGGCTATATTGCCGTATCTTAAGGTATTAGCGGGCTTTTTGAGGCTGCAACGCAAAAGGGTCCACGACGGACCGGAAAAGAACGCCGGGAAACCCGGGCCGCGAGGTCCGGCCCCGATCCGGGAGATATAATGATCATAGGCATCGGCACGGACATATCCCATGTGGAAAGGATAAAAAAATTAAGTCCTGAAGCCGTCGCCCGGATCCTCACCGCCCCGGAAGCCGAATACTGCGGCCGCTTCCAGGCCCGCGACGAGAGGATCGCCGGACGCTTCGCCGCCAAGGAAGCGATCCTCAAGGCCCTGGGAACCGGGTGGAGCCAAGGGTTAGGATGGGGTCAAATCGAGATCCTTCCCGACGCCGCCGGCGCGCCCGTGGCCACCCTCTCCGGAGCCGCCCTGGACAAGCTCCGCAGCCTAGGCGCAACCCGTTGTCTCGTCTCGATATCCCATCAAGGCGAATATGCGGTCGCCTTCGCGATCATCGAGTGAGGAGCGATCGCGATCGCCCTCGAAAGCCCGTCATTACGGGCTCCGGAAGGCTCCGGCCCCCTCGCGCCCGGGACGCCGCGCCGCCGCGGCCCTCGATATTTCCACTTGACACGCCTTATGCTAAGCAATAGACTTATTTACAGGAAGCGCCCGGGAACTTTGTATTTTCCTCATAAGGAGTCAGGAGCGAAATATGAAACCTCTCTACGTCAAATGCCCGCACTGCAAGGAAGTCAGCGAGCTTTTCTTGGGATCAGAGGCTTACATGATCGTGCTCAACTGCCCGTCCTGCAATTCCGCCCTGATGTATTACTACGGGAAGACCTTCGAGATCGACGAGAGCGAGATCGAGAAGATCCAGGGTAACCTGCAGATGACCACGGTGCAGGGGATCCTGAAGAACATCAACGCCCGCGAAAGCTCCAAGAGCCACACTTCCCTGATCGTCAAACCCGCCGAGGCGCGCGCCACCCACAAGGCAGGCGCACCCATCCGGGACTCCCACTTCATGGGCGACGACATCACCAACCTGAAGATCGACCTCAACCGCGTCAAGGACGTGAACGACTTCATCCAGAACATGTAGGGCATGCCATACGGGGACGGGAAGGGTCGCTCGCCTTCCCGTCCCCTTCCCGGGTCCTTCCGAAAGCGCCGCCTACGCGGCGCTTTTTCGTTTCCGGGGGTTGGACGAGGAGGCTCATCCAAGAGGAAAATGGCAGGCCACCCGCGCGCCCGCGGCATGCTCCGTCAAGGGCGGCATGGCGGTTTCGCAAAGGGTGGAGCCCTTGGAGAGATAGACCGGGCAACGGTTGCGGAAGGGGCACCCCCCTTCCAGGCGCACCGGCTCCACGTCGGGATAGGCCGCCAGGATTCCCCGGACCTGCGGGTCCAGGCTGGGCGTGGAGGCCAGCAGCAGCCGCGTATAGGGATGACGCACGCCGGTCACGGTGAACCGCTCCACGCGCGCCTCTTCCACCAGATAGCCCATGTACATGACGCCGATGCGATCCGCCAGGATCTTCACCAAAGCCAGGTTGTGGGAGATGAACAGGTAGGACAGCCCCAGATGCCTCTGGAACTCCTTCAGCAGGGACATCACCTGGCTCTGGATGGCCAGGTCCAGGCTGGCCACCGGTTCGTCGCAGACCAGGAAGGCGGGCCTGGTGATCAGGGCGCGGGCGATGGTGGCGCGCTGTTTCTCGCCCGAACTCAGGTTGCTGGGATAGCGGGACCCGTGCCCCGGGTCCAGGCGCACCTGTTCCAGGGCCTCGGAGACGCGCCGGGCCTTTTCCGCCTTGTCCACGCGGCCTTCGCGCTCCAGGCCCTCCGCCAGGATGCTTTCGATGGTCATGCCGCTGTTCAGCACCCCTTCCGGATGCTGGAACAGCATCCGGATCTCCTTGCGCAGGACCAGCATGCGGGCGCCGTTCTGCTTGAGGATATCTTCGCCTTTATAGAGGATTTCCCCGCCGTCCACGCCCTGCAGGGCCATCAGCGAGAGTCCCAGGGTGGACTTGCCGGAACCGCTCTCCCCCACCAGCCCGTAGGTCCCGCCCAGGGGGATGGACAGGGAGATGTCGTTGAGGGCCAGGAAGGAACGGGTGCCTTGGGAAAAGGTCTTGCGCAGGGCGCGGACCTCGATGATGTTCTCCGTCGAGCCTTCCCGCCTGGACAAGCGCTCGAGGTTGGCGGTGGACGGCGTGCCGGGGCCATGGGCCTTGCTCTTGTCCCGGAAGTGACATTTGGACCAATCCGGACGTTCGGACCCGTCCGCGTGCTTGGGCGGCTCCGCGGATTGAGGCGCCCGGGCCGCGCCGCCCGCCTCCGGGCCGCCGTCCGCCTGGCCCAAGGGCTTCTCCTCTTCGCATCGCTTCCGCTCTTCCGCGCCCAGGAGGCCGCGGTAGGCGGCGCACATGTCCCGATACGCACAGCCCTTGCCCGCGTCCGGATTGGCGGGCGGCAAAGGCAGCTTTTCGCCGAAACGGGAGAAGGAGTCCAGCAAGGAGGCCGTATAAGGGTGCTTGGGCGAGGAAAGCACCGTGGCCGAAGCGCCGGTCTCCACCACGGACCCGCGGTGCATCACGTAGATGCGCGAACTGATCTCCTGGATGACCCCGATATCGTGCGAGATGATGAGGATGGAAAGGCCGTGCTTGTCGCGCAGGCGCAGGAACAATTGCAGCAGCTTGGCCTGGGTCGTCACGTCCAGGGAGGTGGAAGGCTCGTCGGCGATGAGCAGCTTGGGCTTGGCGCACAGGGCCATGGAGATCATCACGCGCTGGGCCATGCCCCCGCTGATCTCATGGGGATGCAGCCCCCACAGGTTCTCCGCGTCCACCAGGCCCACGTCCTTGAGCAGGGCGATGCCCACGGCCTTGAGGCCGCTTTTGCCGGCCCCGGCGCCGGCGGCCGCGCCCTCGTGGCGATCCAGGTTCCGCTCCAGGGCCTCCAGCATGTGCTCGCCCACGGTGTAGAAGGGATCCAGGGACGCCTTGGGCTCCTGGAAGATGGTGGCGATGTCCCGGCCCAGCACGCCGTGGAGCCGTTTGCGATGGGCGCGCTGGTAGGGGACGTAGCGTTTCTCGACCGTGAGATCGCCTTTCCCCTCTCCGCCCTTGCGGGTGATCAGCCTCCCCAGATCGGGGAGCAGGTCCTTCCCGTCCAGGGCGGCGGTGCCGGACCACAGTCCGGGATATCCCTTGACCAGACCCAGCAGGCCCATGGCCAGGGTGGTCTTGCCGCTGCCCGACTGCCCGATGAGACCGACGATCTCCCCCCGGCCCACCTCCAGGGTGGCGTGGTTGACGGCTTTCAGGTAATTCCCGCCGCCGCCGAACCAGATGCAGAGATCCTTGATGGAGAGCAGAGGGGCGTTCACTATGTGGGCACTCCGAATCGGGTATTCGTCGGGCATGCGGCGCCCGACGCCCGACGAAAGGCGATCGAACGCATAGGGTTATCTCCCCTCACGGTAGGCCAGCCTCGCGTTCAGTCCGTCGCCCAGGTAGAAGAATCCCAGGATGGCCAGGATGATGGCCATGGCCGGAAAGAAGGTGATCCAATAGAACCCGCTGAAGAAGGACATCTGGCTGCCTTCGATGATGTTGCCCCAGGAGACCTCCGGGGGCTTGGTGCCGAATTGCAGGTAGCTCAAGGTGGTCTCCACCAGGATGGATTCCGCCATGATGAGGGAGAACTGGATGAAGAACACGGACCGGTTCTGGTACCAGAAAAGATGGCGGTACAGGATCTTGAAATCGCCCAGGGCCGCCTCCTTGGCGGCCAGGATGAAACCCATGTTGGTCAGGATGCGCACGCGCGTGGCGATCAGCCCGGAAACGCGGGGGATGAGGGTGGCCCCCAGCACGCCCATGGTGTAATACACGTTCGGCTCCAGCGCGCAGATCACCACCAGGATCAGGACCAGGCGCGGCAGGGAGAGGATGGTGCTGTTGAAGGTGCCGACGATCTTGCGGACCCGCCCGCCGTAATAGCCCGCGAACAGGCCCAGGGGCACGCCCAGCCCCAGGGCGAAGGCGCAAGTGACCAGGCCGGGCAGGAAGCAGTTGCGGGCTCCCGCGATGAGCAGGGCCAGCATGTCGCGCCCGTTCTTGTCGGTGCCCAGGAGATGGGGCTTGTTGGTGCGCTTGGCATCGTGCCCGTACCCGCCGTCGCCGCCGCCGTCCGTCCCGGCCTGGACGGCGCTGTCCGGGGCGCTCGTTTCCGGATCGCCCTGCAGAAAATCCAGGTCCTCGTCGTCCGCCGCGGCCGGGCGGGGATGCGCGTCCCCGCGCCCGCCGGCCTGGTTGCGCTCCTGCATGCGCAGGCCTTCTTCCGTCGCCAGCACCCGCTTGAGCCACCCCACCGCGGGGGGCGAGAGCAGATGGTCCAGGTCCAGTTCATCGGGACCGTAATCGGTCCAGGCGGCGCCGGTCAGGGTGGCCAGGGCGAGCAGGCCCACGATGACGCTGCCGGCGAGGATGCGGTAGCTGCCGGGCTTCTTCATCGCCTTGAGGAAAGCGCCCCCCTTCATTCGCGCATCCGGGGATCGAGCCAGACCGCCAGCAGATCGTTCGCCAGCATGAACACGCGGATGAGGAAGGCCATCACCAGGGTGATCCCCATGATCACGGAGAAGTCCCGCTTCAGGGTGGCTTCCCAACTGAGCCAGCCCAGGCCGTGGAAGTTGAAAATGCGCTCCACCACCACCAGCCCGCCCAGCAGGACTGCCATGTTGGTGACGATGATGTTGAAGATGGGCAGTACCATGGAACGGAAGAAATGCCGCCAGAGGCTGCTGCCGCGCGCGCGGGCCGCCTTGATGAACATGGCCCCGTTGACGTTCTGCACCTCCAGGGAGATGAAGCGCACGAACTCGCCGATGGTCCCGTTGCCCACCGCCAGCACGAAAATGGGCAGGGAATAGTAGCCCACATAGGGCCAGAACCGGAACGGCCCCTCCGGCGGCGTGGTCACGTAGAACCGGAAGACGCCGAACACCACCGCCAGCACGATGTAGCCGAGCACGAAGACCGGGATGGAGGACAGCGTGTACACGGCCAGGCTGATGAACTTGCCCAGGGGCGAGACCGGATGCAGGCCGCGGTAGACTCCCAGGGGGATGGAGACCAGCAGGGAAAGGAACAGGGAACCGAAGGTCAGCAGCAGGGTCGGCGGCATGTACTCGGCGATCTGGCTGGAGACCTTGGCGCCGTTCACCATGGAGATGCCGAAGTCCAGGGTCAGGCAGCCCTTGAGCCACAGGAAATACTGCACCGCCATGGGGCGGTCCAGGTACAGCTGATGGGCCGTGGACGGGGAAAGGTTGTGGATCTCGGCGATGTCGCCGGGAGTCAGGTGGATGATGCCGAAGATCAGCAGGGAAACGAGGAACAGGGAGCCGGCGAAAAACCCGACGATCTTGGCGATGGAACGCATGCCTTGGTCCAACCTCCTCCCGCTCGCCGGAGGCGCTATGGGCTGGATTTCAGGATCTTCTCGCCCAACCCGGTGGTATTGCCTTCATTGGGACCGCCTTCCATGACGGCATCCTTGCCGTCGATCTCTCGGGAAAGGCGCACGACGATGTTCTTGTTGGAGCCCTTCTTGGGCTTGAAGGAGCGGACGTAACCCATGTTCCCGTCCTTGTCCTCGGCGATGAGGGTATACTCGTTCTCTTCGATGACGTTCTTGCCCAGCTTGAAAGCGCCGTCCTTGCCGACGCGGACGGACTCCGTGCGCGGACTGGTGTAGACGACCACGTTCGGTTCCGTGAGGCGGGAACCGTCGGGCTTCACCACGTGACCGCTCATGGTGGTCCCGCACCCCGCCAAGAGCAGGGGCGCGAGGATCAGCCCCCATCCCATGCCGTTACGCTTCCTTGCAGCCAATTGTGCCATGTGCACTCAATCCCTTTCGTCCTCTGGAATGAACCAGTCGTTGATAAAAGTGAAAAACCGGTAGGGATGAACCACCGCCTTCTTGACCTTGTTCTCGATGGCCGCGTTCTTTTCCAGGGTCCACAGGAACGTATAGGGGCATTCCTCGGCCAGGATTTCATGCAGCTCGTAGTTGATGCGGCGGCGCACTTCGTGGTTGATGGTGGTGGAGAACTTCAGCAGCAGGCTGTCCACCTTGGCGTTCTTGTAGGAGATGAAATTGTCGCCGGAAGGCGGCTGGTTCTTGTTGGAAGCGAACAGCGAGGAGATGTCCGAGGAGTTGTCGAAAAGCCACTCGGCGAAGACGATGTCGAAGTCGTGCTTGGCCTTGACCTCCTCCTTCCATTTCTCGTATTCGCGGTGCTGCAGCTCCACCACCACGCCCAGGGCCTTCAGGTAGTTCTGGAAGCGCAGGCAGACGGAAAGGCCGCCTTCATTGCCGCTGTAGATGGGGATCTTCAGCTTGAACTTGAGGGGCGCGCCCTTGTACTCGCGGATGCCGTCGCCGTCCGTATCCTTGATGCCCGCTTTGTCCAGCAGGGCCTTGGCCTTGGAAGCGTCATAGGGCCACGGCGCCACGTCCGGGTTGTACCCCCAGGAAGCCGGGGAGAACGGGCCGGAAATGACTTCGCCCTTCCCGAAATAGATGTCTTCCAGCATCTTGTTCCGGTCCATGCCCATGGTGAAGGCCTGGCGGACTTCCTTGATGCGGAGGATGGGATTGTTGTTGTTGTAGCCGAAGAAGGCGAAGGCCAGGGAGTTGTAGGGGATGATCATGAACTTGCCCGTATTCGCGATTTCCGCGATCTTGCCCGGGGGCACCTCCACCACCAGGTCGATGGCGTTCAGGAGCAGGGACTGGACCAGCAGGGACATTTCCGGCTGGTAGACCATTTTGACCTCGCCGATGTTGGGGGGGCCGCCGTAATGGTCCGTGAAAGCGGTGAGGATGACGTCGTGGTTCTTGGTTTCGCGATCGAACTTGTAATAACCGGTTCCGATGGGGTTCTTCGAAAACTTGGAGAACTTGGACAGGACCGGCTTGCCGCCGAACAGGTGCTCGGGGACGATCTTGAAGAGGAAACGGCGCTCCGGTTCGGCCACGCTGGTGCCGAAATCGAACTTGACCACGTAATCGCCCAGCACGGAAACGCTCTTGATCACCTCGAGGGCCTGGCGGCTTTCCGGGCGGACGTCCGAGAGGGGGTTCATGATGGCGTCGTAGGTGAACTTGACGTCGTTCGCCGTGAAGGGCGTGCCGTCATGCCATTTCACGTCCTTGCGGAGATAGAAGGTGATCCGCTGGTTGCCGTTGAATACGTTCCACTTCTCGGCCAGACGGCCCTTGACCTCGCCACGGTAGTCGATATAGACCAGCGACTCGAAAAGGAGTTCCGACAACCGCAGGGAGGTTTCGTTGTCCGAGGTGGTGATGGGATCATAGGTGTCCGGCAGGATGGGTTCGGCGTAGATCAGCCGGCCGCCCTTTTGGACGTCCCCCCCTCCGCCTTTTCCCGCGGCCTCGGCCGCCGTGCAGCATATCAAGGCCAGCGCCACGTAATTCAAAGTCTTGAAATATGGCATGGTTCCCATCCTGAACACCGAGTTTATGGCTTTCCGTCCCTTCATGGTTCCTTTCATAAACGGTCCCCGTTTCCGGCTTCCGCGGCGATCCTGGATCGCCCATTACCCTGGCCTTTCCCTTTCACGGGACGATCGCCGGGGCGGCTGGTTCCAGCCGCCCGGGTCGGCCGAAAATCAGCCGCCTTTACGGAAAATCCTCTGGGATTCATAGCTCCGAGCCAATCCCGCCGATATCCCCTGCATGCAATAATGCATTTGCCTGCAGGCAGGGAATTCCTTTTGCAAATGGTACAGCGTTTCCACGATTTCCTCGTACCTCAGCTTGTTCGTCTTGAAAATCGCGAACGCATAGTCGGTCATGTATTCCGGGTCGATTTGGTCGATGCGATTCCGGTACTCGATCTTGTATCCCTTGGCGTATTGTTGCATGGCAGCCTCGGTCTGGCCCGTCGCGAACAGCAAATTAGCGTAAGTCCGGTAATAATTCGGTCCGTTTTTCTCCCTAACGGCTTGGCCGGCCAGCTTCAAACCCTTATCCAGGTCGAATCCCAAAAGATAATAACAGTCGGCGATATCTCTCTGATCGGAAGGGCTTTTCGCCGCATTGGAAACGGATTCGAGCAAGGACTTGGCCTCCCCGACCTTATTGGTATGGGCGAGCACCTGGGCCTTGATCAGCTGCGCCTCGATGTCCGCGTTTTTGCCGAGATAGGCGGAAGCTTCCTTCCATTGGCCCAGCCGGGCGCAGGACTCGGCCAGGGCCTGGTCGGTGTTGAATTTCGCCGCCAGATCCGGGAAGCGCTTTTCCTCATCTTTGATGCGCAGGTTGGTGAGCTTGCTCAGGGTGAAATAGGCGTCCGAAAGGGTTTCCATGAGGAAGGGATCGTAGAAGTTGATCTGGGTGTTTTTCCCCTGGTCCAGGTACCTCTCCGGTTGCTGGGCGTCGTTCAGCACGGCCTTCAAGGTATTCTCGACGTCCGCCAGGGCGGGGGCGCCGCTGCGCAACAGGATCCGCAGCTTGCACCGGCGGCCGCGCTGGGACTGGCCGGCCATTCCCTGGGGGATGTCCTCCGCTGCCGAACCCTTCAATTCCATGGCCTGCCATTGTGAGGCATTGTCCTTGACGCCCAGGTTCATTTCCCCCGAAACCTCTCCCAGGCGCTTGCGCGTGTAGAACTGGAACACCTCGGCCATTTCCAGGATGCCGGGTCCGGCCCCGCCCAGTTTCTTGGCTTTGTCGAAAGAGGACTTGGCGTCGGCGAACTTGCCGATCTGGTACTGGATCTGGCCCAGGTACAGGTAGTGGATGGCGCTGGCGCCGGTCTCGACCAGGGCGGCGTAATATTCGGCCATGATGGCGTTGGAGAATCCGGAATACACTCCGTACAGGCTTCCCATGCGGAAATAGGCCAGGGACTTGCCTTTGAGGGCGCGCAAGGCCTTCTCGTCCAGTTTGCCGCCTTCCAGATCCTTGTCCCAAGCCGATACGGCCTCGTCGTAACGATGCCGCCGGATAAGGTCTACGGGGTCTTCTTTTCCTTCGCCGGGGAGGCAGGCGAGAGCGAAGAGGAAGAGGAAGAGAAAGAGGCCCTTAGCAGGGTGTTGAAGAAGTCCGCGCGGGGGTCGGCCGGCTGCGCGGGCCGGGGTCTGCGTCGGACTCAGTCGCGATATTGCTCCGCATATCGCTCCTTCGTCCTCCTTGGCCGCGGCCCGCTCGCACGGCCTTTGGCCTCGCGGGGACTTTTTCAACACCCTGTTAGTTCTTGAAAAGGTCATACTTGGCCAAATCCACCTTTTCCGCTCCCAGCCTCAGATCGGCACCGATCAGAACCGAGGCGAAAATCTGGAAATCCAGGCCCGATTGGCCCGCGAACACGATGATGGGATGATTGGGGAGGCAATCCACGTCGCGGTGGATGTTGGACTGGGTGGTGATGGTCGCCCGGGTGTAGTTCTGATCGTAAAGCCACTTCTCCAGGTTGACCACTTCCAGGGGATTGAGCCGGCTGGACTCGCGCTTGGCGTAGACGATGGCGCGGGAGCCCGGGAGCCAGGTGGGTCCCGTATAGGAGCTGGGGTACACGTTCTCGGCGATCTTGGGGGTCTTGCCGTGCAAATCGGCCACCTCCACCAAGTGGCCCTGCGGATCCACCTTCAGTTGCATGACGCCGATGTCGACGACGCGGTCGTTGAGGTCGTTGGAGATCTGGTAGGCGACGAAATGCCCGTCGAAGGACCAGGAAGGATGGCTTTTGTTGTTGGTGATCTGGTTGTTGAAGATCTTGATCTTGTGATCGTCCTTGAAATCCATCAGGGCGATGGTGTACAGGCCGCGCTTCTTGTTTCCGCTGGTGCGCGTGGTGTAGGCCAGGAACCGGCCGTCCGGGGAGAAGGCCGGGAACATCTCTTCGCCGGGGTTGGTGGTCAGGCGCTCGAAAGCGTTGCGCGCCTCCCGCTTGACGTCCTTGCCCAGGTACTTGGCGATGTCCGGGACCAGATACAGATCGCCGTCCCCCGTGCGGGCGGAGACGAACACCACGCTCTTGCCGTCCGGGGCCCAGCGGGGCGTGCCGTCCACTTCCGGGTCGAAGGTGAGGCGCGTATGCGTCTTGGATCCGATGGCGCTGATGTACACGTCGTGGTTGTTCACGCCGCCGGCGCTCACGTACAGGTAGTATTGGACGCCGTCGTGCAGGACCGGGCACCATTCCAGCTCATCCTCGTAGCCCTTGAAAATGCTCTGGTCGGTGTCCTCGTCGATGTTGACGTCCTCGATTTTGCTGGAGGCGGCGCGCGGCGTGATCTGGGTCAACTCCTTGGTCTTGGAATCGAAGAGCCAGATCTGGCGGTTGTCGCGGATCTGCCGGACGAAGGCCACGTAATTGACCATGTTCGGGCAGATCTTCGGGTGGAACAGCTGCCCGGAGATCTTCGGGTTGTCGCTGGAGACCACTACCACGGTCTTGCTCGCATCGGTGGCGTCGGTGGCGGCCAGGGAGCCCGTGACCGCCGCCAAACCCAAAACCAAGCAACTATTCAGGATCCTGATCATCATGGAAACCCTTTTCTCCCCATAATAGGCGGCTTCGCGCTTGCCGCTTATAAGTGATTTCATGCTCAAAGGCTGCTCAGGCTTTTGAGGTAATTTTCCGCCTTCAGGTTCTCGTTCTTGTACTTGTCGTTCTTGGAAAACCAGACTTCATAGTCCTTCCACTTCAGCACCGCCTGCTGGCGGTAGAAGTTCTGCTTGTCCGGATTGCTGGCGTTCTTGTAGAGACGGGTCCAGGCGAGGGCCCAGAAGTACTTGGTCCGTTGCATCACATCGTCGAAGACCGCGGGCTCGATGAAGCTCTGATCGCGGACCACGGCCTCGAAGGCCTGGTGGGCCTTGGCGTATTGCTTCAGCTCCACGTAGCAGATGCCGAGGTTCATGTTGGCGAGCGGATAGTACTTCTCGTATACCAGCACGTTCTGGAAAGCGCTCACGGCCTCGCTGAGATGGCCGACCTTGAGCAGGGACATGCCCTTGAGGAAGTTGGCCTGCACGTATTCGTCGCGGTCCCGGGCGCCGCGCTTCTTGGAGGCGGGCGCGGGCACGGCGGAGAAGGAGCGGATGGCGTTCACGTAATCCTGCTGCTTGTAGGCGGAGATGCCCAGCTTGAAGCTGCCCGAGGCGCTGGGAGCATCGGCCGAAGCCGTTTCCGGGGTCGGCAGGGCCGGCGCCGGAATGGCGGCCACGGCCTGCTTGATGTCCTCCGTGGCCTCGGGCTTGGCGGGAAGCGGCAGATCTTCCGGCGGATAGACCTTGGCGGGGGCCGCCGGCGCCACGGGGGCCGGCTTGGCGGCAGGCGTGGACGGAATCGGATCCGGTTTGACCATGGCCACCCGGGGAGGAGGCTCAGGGGTCGCGATCGGCTTGGGCTCGGGAGCCGGTTTGGGCGGCTTGGCGGCCACGGGCTTGGGAGCCGGCACGGGCTTGGCTTCGGCCACGGGGGGCTCGGGAGCATTTCCGGGTTCCTTGGGAAGATCGGCCGCCTTGACGGGTTCCTTCTTGGGCTTGGCCGCGATCGGCTTGGGAGCGGGCTCCGGATGGGCCGGGACGGCGGGAGGCTCCTCCGCCGCGGGCTGCGGGGGCGCCGCGGGAGTGTCCTGGACCACTACGCTGCCGGTATCGGGGACGGGTTCGGAGGCCGTTTCCGGTTCCTTGAATCCGGGTTCGATCTGGCTGTTGAGGGCGTTCTTGATGCGCTCGGCGTTCCGGCTCTTCTGCAATTCGATCCAGCCCCACACGATAACGCCCATCAGCACGATGGCCACGATGATCAGGACCGAGATGAATTGGTTCCGCTTCTTGCGCTTGGCGGAAACTTCCATGTAGCTAAAATTCGTATCGCTCATATTCAGTCCCTAAAAATATATTGAAATCGGCTTCGCCCGTAGCCGGTCAGTCCTGGGCTTTGGGAGGATCGGGCGGCAACGGAATCGGATCGGTGTGGTTGGAGTTGTCCGATTTGCGGAGGTTCTCCACCCAATACGCGGCGACGCCGCCCCCGATTCCGAGAACACCCAGGGAGATCCAAAGCGCCTTGTTGGATTTTCTACCGTCCTTCACGACCGCGGTCCGCGGTTCGTCTTTTTCCTTGCTGAATAGAGTATTGAAAAAAACTTTTTCGTAGTCCAGCAATTTGATCGGGTCTTCGGACGGTTGGGGAGGCAATTCCAGGACCAGGGCCTTCCCGGCCACGTCGTACATGGCCAGGCGGTAGATGTAGCTGCGGCCGTCCCGGTACAGGCGGGAGTAGAGCAGGTTGGACACGCCCAGCTTCTGGCCCAGGCCGATCATGTTCTCCAGGGAAGGCACCACGGAGTATTTGTTGATCTCCAGGGCGGTGAGCAGTTCCGTAAGCTCGGTGGGGCTCATCAAATCGAACGCCTGGTTCCCGTAGACGCGCGTGCATACGCGTTCGAAGAAGGCCCGGGACTGCGCCGAGTTTTCGCTGAGATCGACGACGGCCAGGGTTTTGCCGTGCTTGACCTTGTCCATGTCCGGTTTGACCCGGGCGATCTCCCCCGCGGCGACGGAGAAGGGTTTCTCCAGGGCGCGCAGGCGCTCCCCTTCCGAAGACCCTTCCCCCTCCAGTACCTTGGTCCAGACTATCTTGGCGGTGGGGATGTGCAGCAGCTTCATGCTGACGGCGCTGACGGAGGCCAGGGGGGAGGCGGTGCCGAACAGGACGTATTCCGCCTGGACCACGTTTCCGATGTCGAAGCTGCACTGGGGATTGTTGCAACTTTGATGCGGGTTGATGTTGAACTCGCCCAGGCGCTTGTAGACCGAATCCCTGGGCAGGATGGCCCATTTGCCGGTGCCGGCCATGGCCTTGCGGACCATATCCGAAACTTCAGGTTTTTGCTGATTGTCGGTCAGGTCCACGAATTCCAGTATCGCCATGCGGCTCGGTCCCTTCAAGGGTTCCGTTTTGGGGGCGGCTGCCGCGACCGTGAAGGCGGCAAGGGCGGCGCAAGCCGTCGGCATGGATATCAGTTTCAAATCAGTTCCCAACGATGCGTATGGAAGAAAATTGAGAAATCGAAGCAGGCTCCCCGGGCCATTCCATTTCTTCTAAAAATAAACAAAGCCCGGAAAAATATACCCCGTAAATTAAAAAAGTGAAGCGGTTCCCGAGGTAAGGCCCACCCAAAGCCATTCCCCGTTGTACTTACATCGCCGGCGGTGTAATCGCATCGGCTGCGGCATTGATTGAAATTCCCGCGTTTTTTTTTAACTTCAGCCCTGCGGCGACATACCCAAGTGGTAAGGGAGAGCTCTGCAAAAGCTTTATTCAGCGGTTCGAATCCGCTTGTCGCCTCCACTTTCCCTTTTCCTCCGTTCCAGGTTTAGGGCCCGAAAGGGCCTTAAACCTCTTCGTTCCAATGAGTTGCGATGAAAAATATGCCTGCCCGTTGAATGCCCTGCTCCTTGACCACTCCTTGACCGTTCTATACCTAGGACAGCCATAAGAGCAAGATGAGCGCCGAAATGCAATTCCCCACCGGCCTGGAGGGGCAATTGCAGCGGGAAACCCGGAGCTTCCGCCTGGAGCTTTTCTTTATCCTGGACGCGGACCCGTACAACTCGCCGTAGCAGCGAAGGGATATCCAGGGGTCTTGGGGCCCGAGAGGGCCCCTTTTCCAATCAGAATTTCCCGAAGTCGCGGTCGTCCAGGGCGATCACGGGCTTGCCCGGTTGGCTGGATCCGTTGGAGTCCCGGGAACCGCCCTTCTTCACGCTCCCGGCCGACCAGTCCGACCGCACGGTGATGCCCCCGGCCTGGGCGGGAAGCGATGCCCCTCCCGTCATACCCTGATTCGAAAGGAATTGCTGGATGGCCATCAGCATCTCCGGACTCACCCCCGCGGGGAGCCCCTCCAGCCTCGGCGCGCTTTGCTTCAGCTTGAACTTGGACAAGGTCTGCTTCAAGCCGTTCGCCTGGCCGCTCAA
>DATENA010000177.1:0-5288 GCA_035275285.1 Fibrobacteria bacterium
TGCGGGGAGTGTGGGGCTGCGGGGAGTGTGGGGCGCTTTATTCCAGGACGTAGCGGCCTTCGTAGGGTTTGAATTTTTCCCTGATGAAAGCGATGGCATCCGCCGAAGGCATTTTCAAGAGCGGTTCCATGTCCTTGTTCCAGGGAAGGCGCTGCAGCCGGTCCGGGCGGTCAGCATAACCCTGCCGATAGGCCTCCGCGGCGGCCATGACGGGGACAGGGTTGAGTTCGCGGGGGATGAGGAACGCGTTGTTGTACTCCAGGCCGACCAAAGCGTAGCCTTGGCGCTTGCCCAGGTCTTCCAGGATGGAGAGGCTTTGGCCGAAGAAATGGTCCTGGGTCCAGGCATGATCGGGGTTCCATTTGACCGTGAAGCGGACGGGCGGCGGGATCTTTTCGTTGATCTCGGCGCAGATGAGGGACGGACGGTAGGCAGTGAGGAGCTTTTCCAGCACGTAATGGTCGTAGCTGTCGATATCGAGGTTCAGGAAGCCTAACTCTTTGGGGGCCTCGCAGGAGGCCAGCAGGTTCAGGACGTTGTCCGGGGTGATGCGGGTGCGGATGAGGCGCGCCCCGGGAAAGGCCGAATACCGGTAGGCCAGCTTGGCGAAGCGGGCGGCGTCCCATTCGGCCGCGATGCCCTCCCAGCCGGACTTGAACAGGGAATAGGAATTGGACATGGTTTCGCCGTCGCCGGCGCCTATGTCCACGGCGAAACGGTGGCGCGGTTGGATCTTCGCGAGCAACCCGCGGATGATGGGATCCTCGTTGAAGTTCGAAAAGCTGGCGGAACCGGAGCCCGAAACGGGCCGGACGCGGCGGAGTTCCAACCCCAAAGCATCGAGGCCTTTCTTGACGAAGCGCTTTCCGGGGGGGAATCCGGCCATGGGGTTAGTGTACCGTAAGTGCGGGGGGATGGGAAGGATCCGGGACGAAGACGGGACCCGTCGGCCCTCTCAGAATTCCAACAGAATGCCCAAGCGCCCCAGCCACCCGGCGCGGGAGCCTTGGCTTTCGTACGCGCCCAGGGCCAGGATGCTGGAATGCCGCCCGTTGCGGATGTCGAAACCGCCGCCGCCGCGCCAGAGGAAGCCGGAATGATCGTCGTCGAACGCGTAACCGGCTTCCCCCGTGGCGACGGGAAGGACGATGCGGCCGATGGGAAGGCGGATGATGGCGCTGCCCAGCACGGGGATCGCCTCCGACCCGGCCACGGTCCCCTGGCCGGATTGGACCCCCAGCAGGGTCATATCGTCGAACTTGGCATATGCGGCGGCGGAATAGGCGAAGTGCGCGCCGCGGAAAGAATCGCCCGAGTTGGCCCCCAGGGTGCCGGTAAGGACCAGGCCGGCCCGGGAAGCCGGGGGGAACAGCGCGAGCAGGATGGGGAGTAAGCGGCCGAGAGACCGCACGGGGCTCATGACCCCAAAGGTAATAAAGCGGGAGCGCTCAGGAGGAGAGTTCGTTGACCTTGACCCGGCTGGCGGCCGGGTGCTTTTTCACGGGCCCGTCCAGGCGGAAGATATCGCTGCGTTCGATGCGGCTCCACATGCCGCCCTTGCCGCTTTCCCGGTTGAACATGGCGCGGAACATGCCTATCAAGAGAGCCAGGTTCATGGATACGAAATAGAACGGGATGAGAAGCAGCTTGGACTTGCGGGTCCTGCCGTTGCGGGCATACCCCAGGCCGGCCACGAAGAAGAGCAGGACCTGGGCGGCGAAGGCGCAGTAGTAGAACGGGCCCCGCCCCAGCAGGCAGGCATTGGAGACCAGGAGCACCATCATCAGCACCGGGGCTGTCCAGCGCAGGAACTTGTGCGAAAAGAACCCGTAGGCCACCAGGCCGTGGAAGGGGTTCAGCAGCGGAAGGTACCTGGACAGCAGGTTGAAATTGGCCTGGCTGATGCGCACCTTGCGGTGGAACTCGCCGTAGGTCTCCAGGGAGGTCTCTTCGCTGCCGATGGCCTGGGGCTCGTAGACGGCGGCTTTGCCCGCCTTCAGCACCCGGGTGGTGACGAAGAAATCGTCCATGACGGTCTTGCCCACGGGGATGCGCTCGAACAGCTCGCGGCGGATGGCGTAGATGCCGCCGTTGGCGCCGATGACGATGCCCAGCTTGCCTTCCAGCTTCTTGATCTCCGATTCCAGGTTCCAGTAGATGCTCTCGCCTATCCCCAAGGCCGAATGCCCGGCATCGTGCAGGATGAGCCGGCCGCAGACGCAACCGATGTTGGGATCCTCGAAATGGGCCAGCAGCTTTTGCAAGGCGTTGCGGAGCAGCATGGTATTGGCGTCGCAGAACACCAGGATGTCCCCGTGGGCGCGGGGCACCAACTGGTTCAGCACCGCGGCCTTGCCGCCGCGCTGGTTGAAGGCGAACAGCTTCACGTCCGGCGCGTACTTGGATACGATGGCGTTCGTCTTGTCCGAGGACGCATCGGAGCCGATCAGGATTTCCAGGTTCTTGCGGGGGAACTCCAGGTCGAAGGTGTTGCGGATCTTCTCCTCGATCACCCTTTCCTCATTGTGGGCGGCGATGACCATCGAGACCTTGAATTTGCCGGGATTCCCCTGTTTCCGCCGCAGGGAGAAGAACAAACTGAGCACCGGCAGGGAAACCGGGTACAGGAGGTACGTATGGACCAGCAGGCCCGCACTGATCAGGAAGATTATTTCCATCAAGACGCTTCTTTCAGAAAGTCCTCGAAAGAGACCTTACGCTCCCGGGCGCCCGAAGAGATGTAAGTAAGCAGTTTGACCATCAGATCCGCTTCCGCGAAGGAGGCGAAACTGCCGATGATCTCCCCTTTGGAATTCAGGAACAGCATGGTCGGGAAGCCTTCCACGCCCCAATTGGCGCTCAGCTCCCGCATGGTCATCTTCTTCCCCTTCCAGGTGACCACGTCTTCGCTTTCCGCGTTGAAGCGGATGCTGACGAAGTTCTTGTCCAGCTCCGCCAGCACGGGCTTGGCCTTGAGGGTGGTGGCTTCCAATTGCTTGCAGTATCCGCACCAATCGGTGTAGACGTCCACGAAGCTGTATTTTTTGGAGGCCGCGGCGTCCTTCAGGCCTTTCTCGAAAGGCTTCCACTTCACGGTCTCGGCGGCCCGGGAGGTTCCCGAGATCGCATGCGCCCCCAGGAGGAGCGCGGAAATGGAGAGGATACGCCGCATCGCTACCACGTTATTTCAGGGCGCTTTCCAGTTTTTCGCTGATCTTGCTCTTGGGATAGGCGCCCACCAGCTGCTGCACCACCGCGCCGTCCTTGAAGAACAACAGGGTGGGGATGCTGCGGATGCCGAACTTGCTGGCGATGTCCGGGGCGTCGTCCGTGTTCAGCTTGCCGACCTTGGCCTTCCCCTGGTAATCCTTGGCCAATTCCTCGACCACGGGACCGACCATGCGGCACGGACCGCACCAGGGCGCCCAGAAGTCCACGAGGACCGTGCCGGTGTACGACGCGACTTCGGCTTCGAAGTTCTCGCTGGTCAGTTCCATCACGAATTCAGATGCCATTCTTTTCTCCTATTTTTTCACTTCTGCGTGGCTCGCCTGGAAGGCCTCGACCTTGGCGACGACGTCTTCCTGGAACTTCCTCCAGGTATCCGGATGCGTCATCAGCTTTTCGGTCTCTTGATGGAACTCGGCCGGGGTCATATGGTGCTGCGCCAAGATCACCCTTCTCACCTCGTTCACCCTCTCCAAGTCGTTGGCATACCCGACCGTAGCCAGTTTCAACTCAACATATAAATCTACAAACTTGGCATCCGGGGCGAACTCGCCCCTGCGGCATCCCACCAGCGCCAACAGAACCAGCGGCAACAGCCTTAGCGCTCCGTTTTTTATAGTACCGCCGGTGCCCAAGCGTGTCAATTCGAATTCCCCAATCCGGAGGCCCGCCAGCCCCCAGGCCTAGAGGGTGTTATGCACAATTTCCGCTACTTCGGCCGGAGAGAGGGAAGGTACAAATGGCGCGTAGGGCGGGGCAAGTCGAAACCGCATTTTACCGGGCCAAGCCGCGGCCGGCGGCCGTTTCCGGAAGGCCATTGGAACGGGGAAGGTCCGGTAACGGCCCGTTTGTGCAGCAAGATCCCGGCCTCAAACACCCAAATAGTAGTCGGCGGCGGTTTTGCCCGCCGGCAGGGCGGTGGGATCGGGGATGAGTTCCACCTCTTCTTTGAGGAACAGCCCTTGGACGTATTCGTCGCGGTTGAACCGGATCAAATCGTCCAGGTCCTCCCCTACCCCCACCCAGCAGACGGGAATGCCGAACTCGCGGCACAGGGGGATGATGGCTCCTCCCTTGGCCGTGCCGTCCAGCTTGGTCACCACCAGGCCGTCCAGCTTGACGATGGCGTTGAACCCCTGGCCCTGCTGGATGGCGTTCTGCCCGGTATTGCCGTCCACCACCAACAGGCATTCGTGCGGCAGGGACTCGTCATGCTTGCGGAGCACGCGCACCATTTTGCGAAGCTCCTCCATCAGGTGGCCCTTGTTGTGCAGGCGCCCGGCCGTATCGATGATGAGGACGTCCATGCCCCGGGCCTTGGCCGCCGCATAGGAATCGAAGGCCACCGAAGCCGCGTCCGCGCCTTCCTGATGCTTGATGATGTCCACTTCCACCCGCTGGGCCCATTTCTCGAGCTGGGCGATGGCCCCCGCCCGGAAGGTGTCCCCCGCCGCCACCATCACCGACATCCCCTTGGATTTGTAATGATGCGCCAGTTTGCCGATGGTGGTGGTCTTGCCCGCTCCGTTCACGCCGATCATCAGGATCACGTGCGGTTTGGCCTTGGCCGTCCACACGGGCGTATCCGGCATCAGGTTCCGGGTGGACTCGGCCATCCAGGCCAGCAATTGCCGGCTGTCGATCTCCTCCCCCTTGGCCTTCACCCGCACATCGTCCATGATATGCGATGCCACGTCCATGCTGATGTCCGCGGCCAGGAGCTTTTCCTCGATGTTCTCGATGACCTGCTCGGTGAGCTTGCCCTTGCCAAGCGCCCCCTTGACCTCTTTGACCACGCTCTCGCGCGTCTTGGTCAGCCCCTTGGCGATGCGACTGAAGAATCCCATATCACTTCCCGTTTCCTATCGAATATAAAATATGGACCCGACGAAAGGGGCAATGAGACGCCGGAAACCCATGATTAAAAGGAATTTGGAAGGCCTGAACGAGAATCTGCCCATCCCAACCCGGCCCACCGCCCGCCGTCCACCGCGGACGCCGGCTACGGCGGGCAACCCAACTCAACCCCCCGCCCGCCGTCCGCCGCAGACCCCAGCTAC
>DATENA010000178.1:0-33711 GCA_035275285.1 Fibrobacteria bacterium
GTCAGATTGGCCCGATCGGATTGAGCAAAACCTGAGGCATAGCAGCGCTATGTCGAAGGTTTTGCGATTGACGATCGGGCCAAGATGGCCCTCAGATGGGCGGCGAACTGCTTCAGTTATTTCTTAACGGACCCTTAGTCCAGGGCGATTTGGAACCGCTTTATCTGGCAAAGCTTTGTGGGAATGGGTTCATCACGGAGCTTCTACAAAAACACCTCCGGTCCGGATTGGCGCCGAAGGACAAATGAATTTGAATCCGGTATGGAGAGAAAGCACTTCATCGGCTCGCTCTCTCCTTTGGGCCACTCCACGATGAGCCGTACGCACGGCCCGCGATGGACTTGCGGTCCCTACCTGGTCTTGTATCTCGCGCCGCTTTTTCCTCCACTGTCGCTGATACGCGGGATTCTCCGCCCGCCACGCCTTGGTATTCGCGTACCGCCCCTTGAAAATGGAACAATGTTTGAGACCCGCGCTCCGTTTAAGAGTAATGGCGACAACAAGAATAAGGAACGCGGCGCATCGATCAATTCCTGACAAAAAAAAATTCGATCAGGCATTGCAGAAGAGGAAGAGTGTGATTAGTTTAACCCCCGACATCGGCCACCCGATTGAACTAGTGACCAACCAGGGGTGGAGTAGTAAAGAGATAAACGGACAAGCGACGAAACACTCGAAACTTTCCGTTACCATCTCTGCGCTTCGAAAGTCTAATAGGTCCGGAAATCCTTTTCCGGGAAGGACAGTGGAACCACCCACTATGGGCTTCCATTGTAAGAAAAACTTCAGACGGTAGACTTTTCCGATTCCCCTGAATCTTCCGTTTCCTCTTGATCAGAGGCCCCCATGAACGCGCAGGCAGTCCTCGACCAGCCCATAAGCCAGACCGCACCCGTCAGATCCAAATGGTACCGCAGCCCATGGAACATCGTGTTCCTGGTCATCGCCGTCCTGTTCGTAGCCGGAAGGCTGCCTTTCTACCTGGCCTTCGACTCCAGCCACTCCGTGGTCCATCTGCAACCAAGCTTCCCCAAGATGCATTACCTGCTCTTGACGATGCACATCCTTTTCGGTTCGATCGCGATCGTAACGTGCAGCCTTCAGGTCTGGCCGTGGCTGCGCAATACCTACCCCAAGGTCCACCGGATCACCGGACGCATCTACGTGCTGGCCGGAGTGCTTCCGTCCGGACTGCTCGCGTTGGCCGTCAGCCTCGTTTCCACGGTCGCGGTGGCGGGCAAGGTCGGCAACGTCCTGCTGTCGCTGCTATGGCTGGGCTCGACGTTCGCCGGGCTCTACTACGCACGCAAGCGCCGCTTACGCGAGCATCGGCGCATGATGATCTACAGTTTCGCCTTGTGCTGGTCGATCATCGAGAACCGGCTGTGGATCGGGATCTTCTACTTCGGCTTTCTGCCGCTCAAGAACGGATACTACCACGGCAGTGCCGAAGCGATGATCTCGGACGTCGCCGTAGCGTCGATCTGGATGGGCTGGGTCGTCAGCCTGCTCATCGCGGAATGGTGGCTCAACCGCAAGCCGAATGCCTTGGCATGAGCCGCAGAGGCGGACGTTCGGCGGCGGATTCGTCAGTCCGTATTTCGGAAAATGAAAAGGGCGGCGTGGTGAAGAGATAATCACCACGCTGTAGACTTTTCCGTTTCTCCTGAAACATTCTGAAATCTACGGAACGAGAATTCCTCGCGTTCATTCACTCCTCGTAAACCGGGAATCGCAGGCCATACCTCCGGCCTGAAAGGGACCTATGTCGATATCAGCTATCAAGGATAATCCTCCGATTCGCTTTCCCAGCATCTTGGAAGGCCTGGGATTCGCCGGCATCCAAGTGAACCCCAAACATTTCGCCCGTATTTAGGGGATGGCCATGGTGGTCCAGGAAAAGCTGCAAGGGTTGACGGAATCCTATCTCCTGTCTCTGATCGCGGAGGCCTTGGAAAGGGATATCGATGACAGCAAGTTGTCGGTCCCATTCCAGGAATTGGGAATCGATTCTTTCCGCATCCTGCAAATCATAAAAAAGCTGGAAGCGGATTTCGGGACGCTTCCCAAAACCCTGCTCTTCGAGAATTTCAACGTCCTGGACCTGACCCGCTATTTCCTGGAAAAGCATCCCCGGATCCTGGAAAAGAAATTCGCCGGGAATGCACGTCCTCCCATCGCCCGCCCCTCGGTCCCGGCCGCGATGGAAACACCGCGTCCCGCCCCATCAGCCACCCGGCCCCTCCTGATCCGCGAGCGCGAAGCGTATGCGAGCCCGGAGCTTTCCGCCACGGTGAAGGCGATATTCGATCGCTACAAGAACGAAGGCTCGGTTTCCCGCGGAACCCGCAATATCGCCCCGCATCTCTTCATCGGGGCCGAGCGGCAGGGTTTCTTCCATTTCAGCCGCGGCGGGAACATCTTCCTCGCCTATGCCTATACGGGACCCGATGCGCATTTCCCCGATCTGGCCCGGCAGGCCCTGCAATACTGCCGCGAGCACGGTCTCGAATTCAACCTCTTCTCGGCCGAGCAGGTCGGGGAAGTGGGAGGAACCGCCTTCACGGCCACCCCCTTCGGCGCCATCCAACGCATCGAAAACCTGGGCGCATTCACGCTCCAGGGCAACCGGATGCGCAGGCTGCGCTATCAGGTTTCCAAGTTCGAAGGCGGGGGTGCTTGTCGTACCGAAGAGCACTGTTGTGGCAGCGATCCGGAAAAAGCCAAAGCCATCGCCGACCTCATCGACCGCTGGTGCGCCGCCAAGACCATGGTGAACCCCTTGATCCACATCGTCAAGGCGGAAATCCTCGCCGGCACCCTCTCCCCCGACCATCGCATCTTCCTCACCTACATGGGCGGCGTTCTCCAGAACGCCATCCTGATCACGCCATTGCGTCCCGAGGACAATGGGTACCTCATGGACCTGGAGTTCTATCCCCCGGAAATGCCCTTGGGAGGCCTGGAATACGCCATCGCCAATATCGTGAAAATCCTGGTGGCGGAGGGTCGCTCCCTGTTGAGCCTGGGCGGGACTTACGGGGTCAAGCTCGACTCTTCGCCCAATGCCGATCCGGGCATCGAGAAAATCCTGGAAACCTTGCGGGAACGGAATCTCTTCAACGACGAAGGGAATCTGCAATTCAAGAACAAGTTCCGCACCGAGAACCGCTCCATCTACCTGTGCCGGCCGGCCGCGGGGAGCAATCCCGACAATGTCACCGACATCATCATGATGATCGCGGATCCGGCGAAATTCCAATCGCCCGATCCGGAGCCCGTCGCCACCCATCCCAATCCCGTCCCCGATCCTCTCCCCGCTCCCGTGTCCGATTCCGCTCCGGCCGGCGGCGAGGCGTCCCCCCTGCGCCTTCCCGAAGCCGAAGGGCGCGGGGGCCTCCTGAGCGAGGCTGGATTCAATCCCCTCAACGTCCCCGATGCCCAGGTCGAATTCGATCTCAAAACCGACTCTTGGCCGATGTTGGCCCTGGCCTCCCTCGATGAGCATATTGCGCAATTGCATCGCCGGCTCCAGGAACCAGCGGACCTGGAAGGGAGCCTGAAAACGGTGTTCCCGTTCCGCCATTTCGTCCTGGCCGGATCCGGACGGGAGGCCGAGCATGCCTTCTTCAAGACTGCAGGCCGCAAGGGGGTAGTGCTCCAGAACCTCCTGTTCCCCAGCACCCTCTTCAACCAGATCGACAATGGTTTCACCCCCGTGGAGCTTCCCTGTCGCGAGATCCTCGACCCCGCCGCGACGGCCGCCTGGCAGGGAGGCCCGGATTGGGATGCGCTGCGCGGCCGGCTGGAGGCGGACCCGCAATCCATCGCTTACGTGTGCCTGGAAGTGAATGACAATGCGGCGGGCGGCTCCCCCATGTCCTTCCAGCGGCTCAAGGCCTTGAAGGAGTCGCTGTCCGCTCACGCCATTCCCTTGATCCTGGACGGCACCCGCATCGTGGACTATGCCCGGCAACTGATCGCGGAGGACCCTGCCATGGCGGGCAGGCCCACCTGGGACGTGGTGCGCGAAATCTGCTTGCAGGCCGACGTGCTGCTCGCCAGCCTCACCAAGGATTTCTGCGTGAAGGCCGGAGGATTGATCGCCCTGAACGATGCGGCCCAATTCCACGAATTGCAGGACCTGGTCCAGGAAGAGGGCATAGGCCTCGACGTCATCGACAAGAAGCTGGTGGCCCTGTCCTTGCAGCAAAAGGATGCCATCGAGGCCCTGGTATCGCAGCGGATGGACGCGGTCCGGTTCCTGGCCGGCGAGCTGGCGCGGCAGGGTGCGCCGGTGGCCCGTCCCGCCCTGGGGCATTGCATTCTAATCCATGTCACTGGCATTCCCGAGTTCCGCTCCTTCCGCTGTCCGGTGGCTTCTTTCCTGGCCTGGATGTACCTGGGCACGGGAATCCGGGGTTCGGCCCACAACGCCGGCATGCTCAAGGGCACCTATCTCAACGATTCCGTGCGTCTGGCCATTCCCGTGGGCATGACCAAGGAGAGCGTGCGGGAAATCGCCACCCGGTTCGCCGCCCTGTTCGCGACGAAAGCGGATATTCCGGATCTGGTAACGGAAGGGGGCAAACCGCTGGTTCCCGGCGATGTCCATGCGCGCTACCGGGTGACGGCCGTGCATGGAGCTTCTTCCCGGCCTGCTGCAGCAGCGGCACCGGGCGCGGCCGAAGCCTTGAATGGGCGCGAGCCGGTTCCGGCCTATGTGGCCTACCAGCCTGTGGAGCCGGTTGCAGCCGGGGCGGGGGTAAAAGGGACGGCGCCCATGGCCATCGCCATCGTGGGAATGGCAGGTCGCTATCCCAAGTCCCGAAACATGGCGGAGCTTTGGGAGAACCTGTCCCAGGGGAGGGATTGCATCGAGACCCTGCCCGAGGAGCGTTTCCAGCAGCGGCTGCGGCACGGATTCGCCAAGAAGTACCGCGGCGGATTCATCGACGGCGTGGACCGCTTCGATTCCCTGTTCTTCAGCATCTCCCCCCGGGAGGCGGAAGGCATTGATCCGCAGGAGAGGCTGTTCCTGGAAGCCGCCTGGGAAGCCATCGAGGATGCCGGCTACTACCCGGAAACCCTGGTGCAGGAGAAAGCCCCCCGCGACGTGGGCGTCTTCGTGGGCGCGGTCTGGGCCATGTACCAGATGTTCGGGGCCGAGGAGAAGCTGGCCGGCAACGACGTCAATCCCAACTCCTTCCTCTGGAGCATCGCCAACCGGGTTTCCTATTTCCTGAACCTGACCGGACCCAGCCTCACGTTGGACACGGCCTGTTCTTCCAGCCTCACCGCCCTGCACCTGGCCTGCGAGGCGATCCGGAAGGGCGAGTGCTCTTCGGCCATCGTGGGCGGGGTCAATCTCGATCTGCATCAGAGCAAGTGGGACATCAACAAGGCCGGCGGCGCGCTGTCCGAAGACGGGATATGCCGCACCTTCGGCAAGGGCGCCAACGGCTACGTGGCGGGCGAGGGGATCGGCGCGGTGTTCCTGAAGCCGCTGGACCAGGCGTTGCGGGACGGAGACAACGTCCAGGCCGTGATCCGCAGCGTGGTGGTCAACCACGGCGGGAAGACCAGCGGTTACACGGTGCCCAACCCGCATGCCCAGGCCCGGCTGATCCAGGCGGCCCTCCAGCAGGCGGGCCTGGATGCCCGCACCATCGGCTATATCGAGGCCCATGGCACGGGAACGGAGCTGGGCGATCCCATCGAGATCTCCGGGCTCACCAACGCCTTCCAGGCTTACCACGTGGAGAAGCAGGGCTGCTCGGTCGGATCCGTCAAGACCAATATCGGCCACCTGGAAGCGGCCGCGGGCCTGGTGGGCCTGCAGAAGGTGGCGCTCCAGATGACGCATGGCCAACTGGTCCCGTCCCTGCATTCCGCGGAGCTGAACGGCTTCATCGATTTCGCGGGTTCGCCTTTCTACGTGCAGCAGAAGGCCGAGCCCTGGCTGGCCAAGGAGGTGGACGGAATCAAGCACCCCTTGCGCGCGGGCGTCAGTTCCTTCGGCGCCGGGGGCGCCAATGCCCATGTGATCCTGGAGCGTTACGAGGGCGCCCTGCGGCCCCGCGGAGACTCCGGGGCCGAGCGGGTGTTCCCGCTTTCCGCGCGCAGCGAGGAACAATTGCGCGATGCGGCGATCCGCCTGCGCGACCACCTCCTGCGCGACCTCGCCCGCGTGGAGGGAAGCCGGCAGGACCTCGACGACATCAGCTTCACCCTCCGCGTGGGCCGGAAGTCCTTCGATCATCGCCTGGCCGTGGTTGCCGTCTCGAAGGAAGAACTGTTGGAAAGGCTGGGAACCTTCCTCGGAGGCGGGAAGGACGCCTCGGTGCTGGCCGGCCACGTCAAGAACGCCGCCGGCATCACCAAGATGCTCAACCGCCAGGAGAAGGAGGCGTTCATCCAGCTGCTTTCGCGGGACAGGGACCCCCGCAAGCTGGCGCAGCTGTGGACCGACGGCCTCCTGGCCGATTGGCAGGGCTCCCAACCCGAAGGGACGGGGCGGCGCGTTTCCCTTCCCACCTATCCCTTCGCCGGCAAGCGGCATTGGGTGGAGCGGAAGCCGCAAGCGGCGCCGGCGCCGGGAAACGGCCCCGCGGCCCTGCACCCGATGATCGATGCCAACGAATCCACCTTCGAGCGGCAGGTTTTCAGGAAGACCTTCCATGATCGCCAGTTCTTCATCTTCGATCACCTGGTTTCCGGCATCCCCACCCTGCCGGGGGTGGCCTATCTCGACTTCGCCCGCAAGGCCGGCGAGCTGGCGGCGGGACGCCGGGTCAAGAGCATCCGCAACATCCTGTGGATAAGCCCCATCACCGTGGCGGGCGGGAAGCCCACCCGGGCCTTCATCGAGCTCAAGCCCCAGGGCGATACCGTGCAATTCGAGGTGTTCGGCGAGGGGCAGGACGGCAGGCGGCAGCCCTTCTCCCAGGGCCGCATCACCTATGCCCCCCTCGACGGGGAGGCGCCGACCGAGTCCATCGACCTCGCCGCCGTGCAGGCCCGGTGCCGGAAAGTCATCGATGGGAAGGACGCCTATCCGAAGTTCAAGGCCTTCGGACTGGACCTGGGGCCCTCCTTCCAGGTGCTCCAGGAGGTCTCCAAGAGCGACGAGGAGGTGCTCGGGAAGCTGAGGATTCCGGAGCATATCCTCGGCGAGTTCCAGGACTTCCTCCTCCATCCGTCCCTGGTGGACGGATCCTTGCAGGCGGGCATGGCGGCGCAGCTGGGCGGCGCGGCCAAGGAGATGTTCGTCCCCTATTCCATCGGCGAGGTGGAGATCCTGCATCCCCTGCAGCCTTTGTGCTACAGCTATGTGCGTAGCGCCAACGCGCCCGGCTCCAAGGTGTCGAAGGCGAACGTCCTGATCGTGGATGAAACCGGCAAGGTGCTGGTGAAGATCCTCGATTCCGTGGGCGTGCCCCTGGTCAGCGTCCACGAGAAGCCGGCCGCTTCGGTCAATGCGGCCGATGCCGCGGAATTCCCGAAGCTGTTCTATGTCCCCGACTGGATCGACGCTCCGCCGGCCGCCGCGGCCCCCAATCCGGATCCCATCCTGTTCTTCGACTGCGAGGGAGGATTGGGAACCCTTTACCGCGAACGCCTGGCGGCGGCGGGAGGCGATCCGCGCCGCGCCGCGCGGGTCCGGCCGGGAAGCGCCTATGGGGAATCCGGGGACCTGGACTACGCTATCGATCCCGGCGCTCCGGAGGACTACCAGCGGCTTTGCGAGTCCTTGGCCAAGGCCGGGTTCGCCCTGGGGAAGATTTGCTTTGCCTGGCCCCTGTCGCCGGACCAGGACGGGCAGGCAAGGGCGGAGGAGGCGACGGAGGCGGGAGAAGCCTTGCGGCAGGCGTTGGACCACAGCGTCTTCGCGCTCTTCCACCTGGTCCAGGCGCTGGCCAGGCACTTCCCGGGCGGCAAGCTGCAAATCCTCTATGCTTTCAAGGGCGGGGACGGGGCCTTCCTGCCCCATCACGAGGCCATCAACGGCTTCGCGCGGACCTTGCACATCGAGCACCCGAAAATCAACGCCAAGGTCCTGGAGATCCGTGAGCCGGTTCCCGGCTCCGCGCGGCTCCTGGACCTGCTGCTGGCCGAGCTGGAATGCGACACCCAGGACGTGACCACGGTGCGCCTTGCGGAAGGCGGGCGCAAGGTGCGCACTTTGAAGAAGTTCGATCCGGCCCAGGATGCGGCTCAAGGCGCGGCTTCGCCCCGGGCCACGGGGTTCAAGGACAAGGGCGTCTATCTGATCACCGGAGGCGCGGGCGGGCTGGGCCTGCTCTTCGCCGAGCACCTGGCGGAGCGGCATGCCGCCCGGCTGGTGCTGACGGGACGCTCCCCGCTGTCCGCCGAAAAGGAATCCCGGCTGGAGGCGATGCGGAAGCTGGGCGCCGAGGTGGCCTATGTCGTCGCCGACGTGTCCCGCCGCGAAGACGCCGACCGCCTGGTCCAGGAGACCAAGGCGCGCTACGGGTCCCTCCAGGGCATCATCCACAGCGCCGGCGTCCTGCGCGACTCGTACCTGAAGAACAAGACGCGCGAAGAGATGGAGGCGGTGTTCGCTCCCAAGCTGTTCGGCACCCTGAACCTGGATTGGGCCACCCGCTCGGAGGGGCTGGACTTCTTCGTCGCCTTCTCCTCCCTGGCCGCCCTGGGCGGGAACGCGGGGCAGGCTGATTATGCCTATGCCAACCATTTCATGGACGGCTTCAGTTGGTGGCGCGAAGGCCTCAGGGAAAAAGGAGAGCGCTCGGGGAAAACCTTGAGCATCAACTGGTCCCTGTGGGCCGACGGCGGCATGAAGCTCGACGAGCAAACCGAGCTGTTCTTCCGCCGCAACTTGGGGATCAAGCCCCTGGGCCGGGAGGCCGGCATCGAGGCCCTGGCCATGGGCCTGTCGCTGGGCCTCCCCCAATTCGCCGTCCTGGAAGGGGTGCAGGAGAAGATCGAGCTGGCCTGGGGCCTGAGGAAAAAGGAGCCGGCGGCTCCCCCCGCGGCCGCCCAGCCGGTCGCCGCATCCGCTTCGGCCCCCGCGGGAGCCGCGTCCGATCAAGGCGAACTGGCCGCCCTGGTGCAAGGCGAACTGATCCGGATCGCCATGGAGATGCTCAAGCTCGACGCGGAAGACGTCGCGCCGGACAAGATCCTGCTGGACCTGGGATTCGACTCCATCGGGATGACCACGTACGCGAATGCCATCAACGAGCTCTACAAGCTCGACATCACGCCGGTGCTGTTCTTCGAATTCCCCTCCATCCAGGACATCGCCCGGCACCTGTGCGCGGAGCGCAAGGATGAAATCGCCGCCTACCATCGCCGCGGCGCCGCCCCGGCCAAAACCGCCGCAAATGCCTCCGCGCCCGTGGCCTCGGCCTCCACGCACGCCCCGGCGCGGTCCGGCGAGGAGATCCGCTTCAACAAGGGTTGGTCGCCGGCTCCGGCGGCCCCGGCGGCCTCCCCGTCCGGCGCCGAGGACTTCCCCAAGCGGCGCTTCGTCGATATGCCCATCGCCGTGGTGGGCATGAGCGGCGTCATGCCCCAGTCCGACGACCTGGAGGAGTTCTGGGAGAACCTGCGCGAGGCCCGGAACCTGGTCACCGAGATCCCCCGCGACCGGTGGAAGTGGGAGGACTTCGAGGGCGATCCCCTCAAGGAGCGGAACAAGACCAACTCCAAGTGGGGCGGCTTCATGCGGGAGGTGGACAAGTTCGATCCCCTGTTCTTCGGCATCTCGCCCCGGGAAGCGGAGATGATGGATCCGCAGCAGCGGATCTTCCTCGAGACGGTGTGGAAGGCCATCGAGGATTCGGGGCATAAGGTTTCCGACCTGGCGGGAACGAAGACCGGACTGTTCGTGGGCGCGGCCACGCGGGATTACGCCGATGTCCTGGCCAGCCATCAATGCACCTTGGACGGCTACACGGCCTCGGGCAACTCCCATTCCGTCCTGGTCAACCGCGTTTCCTTCCTGCTCAACCTCCGCGGCCCCAGCGCCCCGCTGGATACGGCCTGCTCCAGCTCCTTGGTGGCCTTGCATCGGGCCATCGAGTCCATCCACTCGGGCAGTTGCGACATGGCCATCGTGGGGGGCGTGCAGTTGATGCTGACCCCTTCCGCCTACATCTCCTTCAGCGCCGCCGGCATGCTCAGCCCCGACGGGAAGTGCAAGTCCTTCGACAAGGCCGCCAACGGCTACGTGCGCGGCGAGGGGTCGGGGGCCATCCTGCTCAAGCCCCTGGCCATGGCCGAAGCGGACGGCGATCGCATCCTCGCCGTCATCAAGGCCACGGCGGAAAATCATGGCGGCCGCGTCACGGCGCTCACCGCCCCCAATCCCAATGCCCAGACCGAGCTGCTGGTGGAAGCGTACGGCAAGGGCCGGGTGGATCCCGCCACGGTGGGATTCATCGAATGCCACGGCACGGGCACCAGCCTGGGCGATCCCATCGAGATCCAGGCCCTGTCCAAGGCCTTCGCCACCCTCTACAAGGACCATGGCAGGCCGGTTCCCGCGGCGGCGCATTGCGGCCTCAGTTCGGTGAAAACCAATATCGGCCACCTGGAAACCGCGGCCGGCATCGCCGGCGTCCTCAAGGTGCTGCTGGCCCTGCGCCACAAGCAGATCCCTGCCAACCTCCATTTCCGGGAGTTGAATCCCTACATCAACCTCAAGGGCACCCCCTTCTTCATCGCGGACAAGACCACGGACTGGGAATGCGCGAAGGACGAGGCGGGGAATCCCCTCCCGCGCCGGGCGGGCGTGAGCTCGTTCGGCTTCGGCGGGGCCAATGCCCACGTCGTGTTCGAGGAATACCCGGCGGCGCGTCCGTCGGCCTCCGGCACCGGCCCGCAGCTCATCGTCATTTCCGCCAAGAACGAGGATCGCCTGCGGGCCTATGTGGCCTCGCATGTCGCGCATCTGGGCAAGCACGCCGTGGGATTGGCCGACATGGCCTATACCCTGCAAGTGGGCCGCGACGAAATGCCCGAGCGCCTGGCGATGGTGGCCGACAGCGTGGAGGATTTGCACCGGAAGCTGTCGGCATGGTTGGAAGGGAAGCCGGACGCCGGTCCGGTGTACCGCGGCAATGCCCGCAAGCCGAAGGAAAAGCCTCCGGGAGCCGCCGCGGCCAAGGCCATGGCGGAGCGGAAGGATCTGGCCAAGCTGGCCGAGGCCTGGATCGCCGGCGAGGCCATCGATTGGCGCCTCCTCCATCAGGGGGACGCCCGGCAGCGGATCGCGCTGCCCACCTATCCCTTCGCCCGCGAGCGCCATTGGTTCGCCATCCCGGAACTGCCGGCCGCTGAAGCCACGGTCGTCCCAGGCCGGGTCCCGGCCTTGCATCCCCTCGTGCACCGCAACATCTCGACCTTGAGCGAACAGAAATTCCTCACCGAGCTGACGGGGGAGGAATTCTTCCTGGACGAGCATCGCGTGGAGTCCAGGAAAATCCTGCCCGGGGTGGCCTACCTGGAAATGGCCCGGGCGGCGGGGGAAATCGCCGGCGAGGCCCCGGTGCGAGTGCTCCGGAACATCGTCTGGCTGCGGCCGCTGTTCAGCGAAGGCGGCGTGGAGAAGGCGGAGATCTCGCTGGTTCCGGACCGGGACGGGGTGGAATTCGCCATCCGCTCCCATGGCAAGCCGGTATCCGTGACCTATTGCACCGGCAAGCTGGGATATGAGGAGGCTTCCGGCGATCCGGACGCCCTCGATTTGGACGGCATCCGGAAGCGTTGCCATGAGGAAGTCATCGAGGGGAAGGGCCTGTACGAATATCTCCACGGGTTGGGTCTGCATCTCGGCAAGGGATTCCAAATCGTCCAGGGGATTTCGGCCACGCCCACCGAGGCCCTGGCCCGCCTGCGCCTGCCGGATCACCTGCAAGCGGGCGCCGACAGGTTCTGGCTGCACCCGGCCTTGCTGGACGGGTCCTTGCATACCAGCATCGGGCTCACCCTGAAGAACGGCACCGCGCTCGCCGCGGGCCTACCCTTCACGGCCCGGGAAATCCAGATCCTCGAGCCCCTCACCCGCCTCCGATACGCCTACGCCACCTTCGCGGAAGGCGAGGAGCGGGCCGAGCCCGGCGCGCGCAAGCTCAATATCACGCTGCTGGACGAGCAAGGCCGCGTGCTGGTGCGGGTCAAGGAATTCTTCATGAAGCCTTTCTCGATGGAAGCCTCCCGGAAGCTTTCCGGCGGGGCCGAGGCCGCAGGAAAGCTTCCGGGCGGGCTCGGTGCCCCGGCGCCCAAGTCGGAATTGCAAGCCCTGGTCCCGGTTTGGAAACCCCTCCCCTCCGCGTCCGCGGGCGAGTCCGCCGAGCCGACCCGTCCGCTCCTGCTGGGGGGCAGCCCGGAGCAGTTGGCCTGGTTGCGGAAGTCCTATCCCCAGGCGGCCCGCCTCGCCTTGCCCGCGGACGCGGATACCGAATCGCTGGCCGCGGCCCTTTCCGCTGCTTTGGAAGGCGCCGGATTCGATCACCTGCTCTGGATGGCGCCGGACCTGGCCGAAGCGGAAGAGCCCGCGAGCCTGATCCAGGATCAGGAGCGCGGCGTCCTGGAAGTGTTCCGCCTCATCAAGGCCCTGCTGCATCTGAAGTACGGGCAGCGGGAATTGCGCTGGACCCTGATCACCGGACGCACGGCGGCGGTGCGGCCCGGGGAAACCCTGCATCCGGCGCATGCCGGGATGGCCGGGCTGGCCGGCAGCCTGGCCAAGGAATATCCCCGGTGGCAGCTCGGCTGGCTGGACGTGGACTCGCTGGAATCCATCACTGCCCGCGCCTGCCTGACCGCGGCCCGCAACGGCGGCGAAGGCCTCGCCTGGCGCGGCGGCGAATGGCATCGCCAGGAATTGGCGCCCCGGGAGCTTACGGCCGCAAAGGCCGCACTTGCGCCGGCCTACAAGCATCGAGGCGTCTACGTGGTGATCGGCGGAGCGGGAGGCCTGGGCGAAGTCTGGAGCCGGTTCATGATCGAGCGCTTCCAGGCCCGCCTGGTCTGGATCGGCCGGCGCGCCGCGGATGCGGATATCGAAGGCCGGATCGCCGCCTTGGGCCGGTTGGGGACCGCGCCGTTGTACGTGCAGGCGGATGCCGCCGACCTGGCCTCGCTGCAAGCGGCCGCCGAGGCGATCAAGCTGCGGTATCCCGCCGTCCACGGCGTGGTGCACTCGGCCCTGGTCCTGCAGGACCAGAGCCTGATGAACATGGACCTGCCCAGGTTCGCATCCTCCCTGTCCGCCAAGGTGGACGTGAGCGTGAACATGGATAAGGTGTTCGGCGGGGCGGACCTGGACTTCATGCTCTTCTTCTCCTCCATGATCTCGTTCTTCAAGACGCCCGGACAGTCCAATTACGCCGCCGGCTGCACCTTCAAGGACAGCTTCGCCCGCCATCTGGCCGCGCAACGGCCCTATCCGGTCCAGGTGATGAACTGGGGCTATTGGGGGCATGTGGGCGTGGCCGGGGACGAGGCTTCCCGCAAGCGCCTGGAGCAGGTGGGCATCGGGTCCATCGAACCCGGCGAGGCCATGGAGGCCTTGCAATCCCTGGTGGGGTCCGACATACCCCAGTTGTACCTGATCAAGACGGTGGAAGCCCGCGCCGCGTCGCCTGCTCCCGCGCCGGCCCCGGAGCCGCGCAAGGCGGATGGCGCGCCAGCGCAACGGCGCAAGGAAGCCGCCGCCCCCGCCGACGTCACCGAAGCCGGCAAAGACGCCGTGCAAAGGGTGCTGGTGGAAAAGCTCTCGGCATCCCTGAAAATCGACGGCGCGAAAATCCCGTTCGACGGGCCTTTCGTCGACTTCGGAGTGGACTCCATCATCGGCGTGAACCTCGTCAACTCCATCAACGAGGCGTTGGGGATCGATCTCGAGGTGATGGTCCTGTTCGATTACAGCACCATCAACCAACTCACCGGGCATATCCTGTCGCGCTTCAAGGAGAAGATCGAGGCCCTCTTGGCTGTGCCCGTCGCACCCGTCCGCAAGGCGGCGCCCGCGGCGGAGGCTCCTTCCCGTCCCCGGGAGATGCCGAAGTCGCGCTTCCTCTCCCGCGCCGCGGCCGAGGGGGCGGCGGACGCGGTCCGGCCGGAATTCGAACCCATCGCCATCATCGGCATGAGCGGACGCTTCGCCGACTCGGCCAACCTGGAGGAGTTCTGGAGCCACCTCCGGGCCGGGAAGGACCTGGTCTCCGAAGTCACCCGCTGGCGCAAGCAGGATTGCGTGATGTCCCGATTCGTGGACGGCAAGTATTGCAGCCGGGGCAGCTTCATCGACGGCATCGACAAGTTCGATGCGGCCTTCTTCCAGATTTCCTCCCTGGAAGCCAATTACATGGATCCCCAGCAACGCCTCTTCCTCGAAGAGGCCTGGAGGGCCCTGGAAGACGCCGGCTACGCCGGCAGCGTGGACGGGAAGAATTGCGGCGTGTACGTGGGTTGCGGCAGCTCGGGGTACGAATCCCTGTTCGCCGAGGAGCCGCCGGCCCAGGCCTTCTGGGGCAATTCCGATGCCATCCTCCCCGCGCGCATCGCCTACCACCTCAATCTCCAGGGGCCGGCGGTGGCCATCGACACGGCCTGCTCCGCCTCGCTGGTAGGCATGCATATCGCCTGCCAGGGATTGTGGGCCCGGGAAACCGAGATGGCGCTGGCCGGGGGCGTATTCCTGGCCTCCAACTCCGGATTCTACAAGGTCGCCAACCGCGCCGGGATGCTCTCGCCGGAAGGGAAATGCCAGGCCTTCGACGACAAGGCCGACGGGTTCGTGCCCGGCGAAGGCGTGGGCGTGGTGGTGCTGAAGCGCCTCAGCGACGCCTTGCGGGACCATGACGGCATTTACGGCGTGATCGCCGGCAGCGGCATCAACCAGGACGGCAAGACCAACGGCATCATCGCCCCCAGCGCCGCTTCCCAGGAACGCCTGGAGCGCGCGGTGTACGATCGCTTCGGGATCGACCCGGCCACCATCCAGGTGATCGAGGCCCACGGCACGGGCACGCGCCTTGGGGATCCCATCGAATTCGGGGCCCTCACCCGCGCCTTCCGGAAATACACCGACCGCAAGCAGTTCTGCGCCATCGGATCGGTCAAGACCAATATCGGCCATGCCGCCACCGCCGCCGGCGTGGCGGGGGTGCTCAAGCTGCTGCTGGCCCTGAAGCATCGCGAAATCCCGCCTTCCCTGCATTTCGAGCAAGGCAATGCCGCCATCGATTTCCAATCCAGCCCCTTCTTCGTGAACGCGCGGCTGCGCGCATGGGAAAGCACCGGCAAGCGCCGGGCCGCCATCAGTTCCTTCGGGTTCAGCGGCACCAACGCGCATCTGGTGTTGGAGGAGGCGCCCGCGCCGGCGCCCAACGGGTTCCATGCGCCCGGCTACCTGGTGGTGCTCTCGGCGGCCGGTCCCGGGCAATTGCGGCGGCAGGTGGAGAACCTGTTGGCCCATTGCCGGCGGGCGCCGGACCTGTCCCTGAACGATCTGTGCCATACCCTGTTCGTGGGCCGCGCGCATTTGAACCACCGGTTCACCTGCGTGGCCCGCGACCCGGCGGACCTGGTCCGCACCCTGGAAGCCTGGGTGGCCCACGGATCGGCGGCGCAGGCCAACGCGTACGCCATCAACCGCGGCACGTTGCGGGAACAAGGCGCCCTCAAGGCCTTCGGCAACCAGTGCCTCCGCGCGTGCGCTGAAGGTGCGGAAAGCGCCGGGGACGAGGGGGGAGCGCGCTACCTGGAGCATCTCACGGCCCTCGCCGATCTCTACGGCCAGGGTTATTCCCTGGACTACACCGCCCTGTTCCCGCAAGGGTCCCGCCGCATCTCCCTGCCCACCTATCCCTTCGCCGGGGAAAGCCATTGGGCCGAGATGGCCCAACCAGGGGCCGCCGCCGCCAAGCCCGGCCGGGCGGCGGTTTCGGCGCCGATGGCGGCGGAAATCCATCCCCTGCTGCACGAGAATATCTCAGTGCTCAACCAACAGCGGTACCGTTCCGTGTTCTCCGGCGCCGAGCCGTTCCTCGCATCGCGCGGACAAGACGGCCGGCGCCTTTTTCCGGAGGCGGCCTGCCTGGAGATGGCCCGGGCCGCCGTCGAGGACGCGTCCCCCTGGCTTGCGGGCGCCCCCTTCGAACTGCGCGACGTGTCCTGGGGGCCGCCGGCGGAATGCCGGGAGGGCCGTGCCTTCGAAGTCACGCTCTCCGAGACCGAAGAGGGCCGGATCGACTTCGGCATCGCCAGTTGGGAAGACGATCGGGAAACCCTCCATTGCCGCGGCCTCGCCGGACCGACCGCAGCGGGCGAAAACGCCGCCGCTCCGGTCCAGGACATCGCGAAACTGAAAAGCCTGCTGGGCGGGGATCGTCCCCGGCAGCCGGGCGCCTCGCAGATCCTGGTGCCGTTCGAGGGGCCGGAGATCGCAGAGGACGGGACGTCGGCATGGGTGATCGTTCCCGGCGTCCTGGAGTCCGCCTTCCGGGCGGCCGCCCGGCTCCTACCGGGCCCAACCGCGGGATCGGCGGCTCCGGAATCCCTGGAGTCGCTGCGGATCTTCGCCCCCCTCACGGGAGGCGGCCATGCCTGGGTCCGGTCCGCCAGGCGCGTCCAGTCCCGGCACGGCGCCGCGAAGTTCGACGTCGACCTGCTCGATCCGCAGGGCCGGGTGGTCGCGCAGGTCAGGTCGCTGGCCTTCGCCGGAAGCGCCGCGGCCGGGAACGACAGCTTGGTCGAATTCAACGCCTTGCTGGCCTCCCTCGCAGGGCCCGAACCGGCCGACTCGCCCCAGGGCGGGCACGACGGCAGCGCAACGGAAGTATTCGCGAACCTCTTGGACGAGATCCGCTGGAAGGAAGATCCATGATAAATCCCATCGACGATCTGGCCGACCAGATCCTACGCCACCACATCGACAAGCGGGAAGCCGTGAAGAGCTTCGAGAGCCTGTCGGAAGAGGGCAAGCAGCAGTTGATCGCGTTGTTGAAGCAGCGGCTCCCGGACCGGGGCGCTGGCCCTGTGAGGGAACGCGCGGCGGCGGGTCATCCCGGCCTTCCCAATCTGAAGGCCCTCGATCAGGGCGATCTCACCGATGGCCATCGGCAATTCATCGAGCAGCTCTCGACGGAGTACGCCCAGCGCGTGCCCGCCTCCAAGGCCAACGTCATGAAGTACCAGGACCGCTTCGTCGATCAGCAGCGCCCCTTCCGCCTGATCAAGGAATTGAAGGACCTGCATTTCCAGCTTTCCTACCGCAGCGCCGAGGGCGCCCATGTCCGGGATGCCGACGGGAACCGCTACGTGGACATTTCCGGCGACATGGGGGTCAACATCTTCGGCCACAAGCCCCCCTTCCTGGTGGAGGCCATCAAGCAGGCCCTGGATCGCGGCATTCCCCTATCCGGCCATTCCGAGTCGACCTTCGAAGCCGCCAAGCTGTTCTGCGAGATCACGGGCCATGAACGGATGCTCTTCACCCAGTCGGGCGCCGAGGCGGTGATTTGGGCGGTGCGCATCGCCCGGGCGGCCACCCAGCGGAAGAAAATCGTCCTCTTCGGGGAGTCCGACCATGGTCTGTCCGATGCGGTGCCGGCGGCGCGCGACGATGCCGGCCTCAGCCATTCGGCGGTTCCCGGGGTGCTCGAGGAATTCGCGGAGCAGATCATCGTCCTGGAATACGGGAACATGCGTCACCTGGATGCCATCGAGGAGCGGGCCGGGGAGATCGCCTGCGTGCTGGTGGAGCCCGTCCAATCCCGCCATCCCTGCCGCAAGCCGGTGGAATTCCTCCACGAAGTGCGGAAGCTGACCCTGGAAAAGGACATCGCCCTCATCTTCGACGAGAGGATCACGGGGTTCCGCGTCTGCCCCAAGGGGGCGCAAGGCCATTTCGGCATCCAGGCCGACCTCGCTACCTACGGGGAAATCCCCGGCGGGGGCATGCCCACCGGCATCGTGGCGGGCCTGGCCAGGTACATGGACCTGGTGGACTGCGGGTCGTGGAATTTCGGCGATGGGTCCCTGCCCAAGGCCAATCGCACCTCGGTGGCGGGAACGCATATCCAGAATCCCCTCAAGGCGGCGGCCGTGCTGGCCTCGCTGACCGAGATCAAGGACCGCTGCGCCGATGCGGGCAACTGCGACGCCTGCACCTGCTTCCAGAAGGACCTGAACCGCAAGACCCGGGAGCTTGCCGAAGAGCTCGATGGCTTCTTCGCCGCGCGGCGGCTGCCGATCACGATCGATTATTTCGGTTCCCTGTTCCGCTTCCGGTTCCTCAACGGCTATTGGGGCATCACCGAGGCCCTGTTCTTCCTCCTGCTCCGGATGAACGGCGTGGAGACCCATATCCAGGGGCATTGCTTCCTCACCACGGCCCATGGGGAAGAGGACATCCGCGCCGTGATCAAGGGCGTGCAAGACAGCCTGGCCAGGTTGCTGGAGGCCGGTTTCTTCACCGAAGCGCCGGCCGTCGCGGAGGCCGTGGGGGAAAAGGCGGGGCCCGCGCCGGGGCTTCCTGGCCCCGCGGGGCCAAGAGGTCCCGCGGGGCCAAGAGGTCCCGCGGGGCCGGAGCCGGAGCGCATCCAGGTCAAGGTGGCCAGATCGCTGACCGAAGAGCAGATGGCCCTGCTCAGGAACCTGATCAAGGCGGACCTGCAGGGGTTCCAGAAGGAGAGGCGCTGACATGGAAACCGTGCTCGAAACCACCGTCCTCGGCAAGGTGAAGGAAATTTTCGTCACCACCCTGAAGCTGACCTCCGGCAAGCTGGACACCGATGCGGAATTCGATACCTTGGGGATAGACTCCATCATCGCCATGGATCTGATGAGGAACCTTTCGGAAAGGCTCGGCATTTCCCTGAACCCGGCGCATTTCACCAGCGTCAAGACCGTGCGTGAGCTGGCAGAGTATATCGATACCCACCTTATCCCCAAGGATGGGCCCCGCATCGCGGCCCCGGCCGCCTCCGTTACCCCTGCAGCCTCCGTTACCCCTGCAGCCTCCGTTGCCCCTGCAACCTCCGCCACCTATGCGGCCTCCGTCGCCCTTGCGGCCTTCGCCACCCCGACGGCGAATACCGCCTCGGCCGCGAAGCCCGCACCGCTCCCCGAGCGTCCCCAGCGTCCAGCCCGCAAGCCCATCGCCGGGCGCCCCGCCGCCAAGCCGTTGTCCAAAGCCGGGCCGGACTCCCTGCAAGCCCTGGTGGGATTCATCGGCCGGAAGTACGCCATCGACCTGGGATCGCGCAGCTTCGGCTCCCTCGATGAAATAGCCGAAGCCCTGGTGACCGAGCATACCGATGCGCTGCTGGGCCATTATGGCCTCGGCGAGGCCGAGACAGAGAAGGCCGCCCCGGTTCATGGGGACATCGCCATCGTGGGCATGGCCTGCCGCTTCCCGGATGCGCCCAATCCCCAGCGCTTCTGGAACAATCTCATGGGGCGCAAGAACAGCATGCGGGAAATCCCGGCCACCCGGTGGAATTGGGAGGATTTTTACAAGAATCCGGCCAGTCCCCGGAACACCGTTTCCAAATGGGCGGCGCTGATCGAGGACGTGGATTGCTTCGACCCCGCCTTCTTCCGCATCCAGCCGGAAGAGGCCCGTTTGATGGATCCGCAGGAAAGGCTGATCCTCCAGGAGACCTACAACGCCTTCCTGGATGCGGGCCTTAATCCCGCCAAGCTGCGCGGTTCCCGCACCGGTGCTTTCATCGGCTACGAATATTCCGAGTACGAGCAATTCCTGCGGGAGAACCGCCACCGGCTGGGCTTCCCCCTGCCTTATACCTCGTCCAGCCCGTCCTATTACCTGGCCAACCGCCTTTCCTTCGTCTTCGATTTGCGCGGCCCCAGCGAGTCCATCAACATGACCTGCGCTTCCTCGGCCCTGGCCGTGGCCCGCGCCTATGCCTCCCTGCTCGACGGGGAGAGCGACCTGGCCGTGGCGGGGGGGGTCAGCCTCAACCTCTTCCCCGATGATTATGCGGTACTCTCGCGGTTGGGCGTGCTCTCGCCGGACGGGACTTGCGGGGTATTCGACGATTCCGCCAACGGCTACACCCGCGGTGAAGGCGTGGGTGTGGTGGTGTTGAAGCGCCTGGAAGACGCCCGCAGGGACAACGACCGGATTTATGGCGTGATCAAGACCTGCCATCAATCCCATAAGGGGAATGCCAATTTCATCTCCGAGATCAAACACGAGTCCATCACCCGCATGCTGGAGGACTGCTACGGCAAGGCCGCCATCGGGCTGGACACCCTCCGGTACATCGAGGTGGACGGCTATGCGACGAAGTGGGGAGACTCCTTCGAATTCGAAGGCATCAAGAATGCCTTCCGGGGCTTGGGCGGCCGCGGCAAAACCTGCGCCCTGGGAAGCCTCAAGGGGAATATCGGCCATCTGGAGCCGGTCAGCGGAATCGCCGCGCTGATCAAGTTGGCCCTTTCGCTGCACAAGAAGAAATTCCCGGCCACGATTTCCCATCGGAAGGCCAGCTCCTTCCTGGACATCGAAAATCCCTCCCACCCCCTGTTCATCCAGGAGCGCGCCCAGGACTTCGAGGCGCTCAGGGATGCCCAGGGCAATCCCATCCGGGCGGGCCTCAATTCCTTCGCCGACACCGGGGTCAACCTGCACATCCTCCTGGAGGAATACCGCCCCGAATCCCCGGCCGGGAAGGAAATGCCCACGGGCCCGCAACTTATCCTCCTCTCGGCCCGGAATCGCGAGCGGCTGGCCGCCTATGCGCGGGAGCTGATCGCCTGCCTTTCGGATTCCGACGGCCCGCAGCTCCTGGCGGAATGGGCTTACACCCTGCAGGTGGGCCGTGAGACCATGGAGGAAAGGCTGGCTCTTATCGCTTCCACCCCGGAGGAGCTGATGGAGAAGCTGGAGGCGGCCGCGAAGGCCCTGGAACAGGGTGCTCCCGCCCTGGAGAACCGGGGCTTCTACTACGGCGATGAAGAGGCCCGCAAGAACGTGCTGGCCCAAGTGATCAGCGGGGAAATCCTCGCCCGGCAAATCGAGATCAGCCTGTTCCAGGGCCAGTGGAAAACCCTGGCCTTGCTCTGGGTGAGCGGCGTCACGATTCCTTGGGAAAGGGTGTGGGAAGGCAGGGCCATGCGTCCCTTGCCTTTGCCCGGCTACCCCTTCGCCAAGCAAAGGTATTGGGTCGATATGGATGTTCCGGGCAGCCAGGTGCCGGCTTCCCCTTTGCGGGGCCCGCGGCTGCAGGCCGATATCCCCGCTGCGCCGAACGCGGCCGCCGCCGAGGCTCGCGCCGCGGAATGGGAATTCCAATGGGGCGCCGCCGGCGGCGAAGCCCTGGAGCCCGCATTGAAAATCGAGCTGTTCCTGCGGCAGGAAATCGGGCGCAAGCTGGGCAAGGGCATGGCCGATGTCGATATCGATGCCGATTTCCTGGAGCTGGGCCTGGATTCCCTGGCCATCGGGGATTTCCTGGCCAAAACCAACCAACTGCTGCGCATCAACGTGTCCCCCAGCGCGGTGTTCAAGCATCCCCAGGTGCGGGGATTCAGCGGCTATCTGGCTTCCGCCTATCCGGAGAACGTCGCCGCCTTGGCCGTGGCCAAGGCGGGCAGTCCGGTGGCCGTGCCTGCGGCTCGCGCCGTTATTCCCGATGTCCTGGTTCCCATGCAGCCCGTGGGCGGCGGCGTGCCCATCTTCGCCGTGCCCGGAGTGGACGGCAGCGTGCTTTCCCTGCAGCAACTTTCCCTGGCCCTGGGGGACAAGCAGCCCTTCTATGGCCTGGAAGGCATCGGACTGGACGGCAGCATTCCCGCTCCCGCCTCTCTGGAGGAGAATGCCGAGATCAATCTCGCCGCCATGGCCGGCATCGTCGATTTGGCCAAGGGACCCCTGATATTGCTGGGGTATTCCAGCGGCGGCGCCTTGGCTTTCGAGATGGCCCGTCGCCTGCTGGAGCGGGGCGGCGAAGTGTCCGCGCTATGGCTGCTGGACGGCCTTTGCCCTACCCATGCCAAGGGGGATTTCCTGGAATCGGTGGTGGAGATTTGCCACGTGGCCATGGGCCGGATAGGCAAGACCCTGGAACTCACCGCCTCGGAATTGCAACGGGTTCCCGAGGGGGAAAGATGTTCTTTCCTCTATGGAACCATGTCCGGGCAGGGATTCGCATTGCCCAGGGATCAATTCGCCGCCACCTACCAGGCGCTCTTCGCCAACGAGCGCAACTACCTCGCCTATGCCCCGTCCAAGCTGCCCCGCAAGCTGGGCGTCACCTTGCTCAAGGCCACCCGCGGGTTCAAGGACGTTCCCGCCGATTACGGGTGGAACGCCTTCCTGGCCGAACCCTTGCGCGTGCTCGAGATCGAGGCGGATCATTTCTCCATCATCGACAAGGAGCCTTCCCAGGAAGTGGCCAAGCGTATCCAAGGCCTTTCCAGGAACGGCGCGCCCAAGAAGCCATACATGAAGAGCCGGTGAAAACACATTCCAGGGAAGAAAGAATCATGGAAAAGATCACGAAATCGATGCAGGAATTTTTCTCACGGGTACCCGATGTCCTGCGCAGGCGGAAGTGGCTGTTCGGCCTCTTTTTCCTGGCGGCCACGGTGTTCTTGTTCATGGGCATGGGCCGGGCCAAGTTCGACCTCACGGTAGAAGGCTGGTTCGCGAAGGATGATCCGGTGCTGGTGGCCTTGAACGGCTTCCATGCCAAGTTCGGCAGCGAGGATCACATCTTCATCACCTACAGGCCCAAGGACGGCGACCTGTTTTCCAAGCCATCCCTGGAGGCGTTGAAGGGCATCACCGACGAGTTGCTCAACCGCAACGCGCCAGGGCTGCGCAACGCCGAAGATTCCATTCTCGGCCATATCGTGAAAATCACCTCCCTGGTGAACGCCTCCGTTCTGGAGGCCGAGGGCGACGCCCTGATCTCCCGTCCCTTGGTGGGGAATGTCATCCCCGGCTCCCCGGAGGAGCTGGCCAAGATCCGCGCCACCGCGGAGTCCCAGAAGAACTTTCCCCTGCTGTACTACTCCAAGGACATGAAATTCGGCGGCATCCTGATCGAAACGGATTTCGGGGCCATCCCCGTGAACAAACCCTCCGGCAACAAGGACCTGGAACTGGGAAATGTCCTGGAAGCGCCGATGGCCGGCGCGGCCGCCCAAGCCGCCGGCGAGGAGCCGATCCAGTTCAAGCCCGTCGATTTGGCAGAATACGATGCCCTGTGGAAGCGCATCAAGCCCGTGCTCGACAAGCCCCAATACGCCGGCAGCCTCGAGTATCACCCCATCGGCAACCCGGCCTCGGTGCAATACGACCTGGCCATGCTCAACGAGATGGGCATGCTCTACGTGGCGGCGCTCGTCATCATGGCCGTCCTGCTCTGGTTCTTCTTCCGGTCCCTGAGCGCCGTCGTCTGGATCCTGGCCATCGTGGTGTTGAGTACCATCTGGACCATGGGCATCAACGGCTGGATGGGCCACACGGTGAGCGGCTTCATCATCCTCACCCTCATGCTCCTCCTCACCATCGGCATGGCCGACGCGATACACATCCTGTCCGGCTACCTGTTCTACCGCAACGAAGGCCTCGATCACCGGGCCGCCATGCGGGAAACCTATCTCAGGGCCGGCATCGCCTGCGCGCTCACGGCGGTGACCACCATCATCGGCATCGGGTCCCTGTGGCTGGCCCAGATCGTCCCTGTCAGGAACTTCGCCGTCATGTCCTCGGTGGGAGTCGTCGTCGCGTATTTCCTCACCATGTTCATGCTGCCCCTGCTCCTCGACCTCTGGGCGCCCAAGCCCATGTCCGCGCGGGCCGTAAAGGGCGGATGGGCAGGGCTGGCGTTGCCGAACTTCTCCCGGTTCCTCCAGGCCCGCCTGGATCGGGTCATTCCCATGGTCCAGAAGGCGCCGTTCGCCTACATAGCCGTCTTCTCCGCCTTGTTCCTGGTCTGCGCCTACGGCGCTCTCAAGGTCAAGGTGGATACCTACCCGTTGTCCCAGTACCCCAAGGACGCCCCCATCCGCGAAAGCGTGCGCCTGGTGGACGAGAACATGATGGGAGCCCAGAACATGGAGATCTACGTGGACCTGGGCAGGCCCGACGCCTTCCAGGATCCTTATGTGCTCCAGGCCATCGACGACTTGCAGGGGCGGCTCAAGCAGAAGCACCCGGAGGTGCTGCGCGTGTCCTCCCTGGTGAACGTCGTCAAGGAGTCCTACCAGAAGCTCAACGAGGGCAAGGAGGAGATGTACGTCGTGCCCTCGGATCCCCTGGTGCTCTCGCAAACCCTGTTCCTGTTCAACAACGCCAATGTCGACGACCGGAGGAAGCTGGTCTCCGACGATTACCGCCAATCCCATATCAGCGTGCAAACCCACAGCCTCGGCTCTTACGAGAGCAAGCAGTTGATCGGGCGCATGCAGGGGGACATCGACGCCACCGTGGCCGGGCTCAAGCAGAAGTACCCCCAGGCGCGCTTCTCCATCACGGGAATCTTCGCGCTCATGATGAAGGGCGCGGACTACATGACGGAGGCCGAGGTGTCCAGCTTCGGTACCGCCCTGGTGGTGATCACCGTGGTGCTGCTGCTGGTGTTCGGCTCCCTCAAGGCCGGCCTCATCGCCATCCTGCCCAACCTCATCCCCTCCATGCTCACCTTCGGCCTGCTGGGCCTGCTCGGCATCCCGCTCGATTTCACCACCATGATGATAGCCCCCATCGTCATCGGCATCGCCGTGGACGATACCGTGCATTTCATCTCGCAATACCAGACCAATGTGATGCACGAGGGCGACATCGTCAAGGCCCTGCGCGCCACCGTCAAGGAATGCGGCCAGTCCATCGCCTTCGCCAGCCTGGTGATGGGGATAGGCTTCGGCATCATGGCGATAGCCGAGGCCCCCAACACGTCGAACCTCGGCAAATTCACCTTCCTCTCGGTAATGGCGGGCCTTCTCAACGACCTGTTCCTGCTTCCCGCCCTGATCCTGGCCTTCAAGCTCGATTTCAAGGGACGCAAGCCGGCGGCCGTCCCGGCCGGATCCGGCATGGCCAAGCACATGGCGCTCACGGAGGACCTGAAATGAAGCGTATCGGGATCCTTCCGGCGGCTTTGGCCGCGGGCCTTTCCCTGACGGCCGTCCCGGCCTCGGCTGGTGATCCGGCCGTGGATATCATGGCCAAGGTGGATCAGGTGGCGCGCGACGCCTTCAACTCGTCCATCCTCAGGATGAAGCTCTCCACCTGCCAATACACGGTGTCCAACAATAGCATGCGCTGCGTGGCGACCCCACGGGTGTCCCTCGTGGAAAGCGTGCGCAAGGATTTCGGCGCCGGCCTGCGGGATTCCCGCTCGGTGGCCGTAGTCATCGAACCGGCCGGCGACAAAGGCATCAGCATGCTGACCCACCAGTACGACGCCACCGAGAAGGAGAACGACACCTGGTTGTACCTGCCCGCCATGGCCAAGATCAAGCGCATCGTCTCCAGCAGCAACGAAGGCGGCAGCTTCTTCGGCTCGGAGTTCGCCATGGAGGACTTGGAATCCCGCAAGCTGAGGGATTACACCTACAAGATCCTGGAGCGCACGGTCAGCAACGGGCGCAAGGCCGTGGTGGTGGAATCGGTACCTACCGCCAAGCGGTCCAGGCAAACCCGGTACGGGAAGGTGGTTTCCTGGGTGGATGAGGAGCGCCATATCGTGCTGAAGGAAGATCTCTACGACCGCAACGGGAAGCTGACCAAGCAGCAGACCATGCGCAACGTGGAGTTCATCGACAACGTATGGCTGCCGCGCAAGACCACCATGAACAACCTGGCTTCGGGCCGGGTGTCCAATATCGACATGCTGTCCGTGGCGTTCGGGGTGAAGATCTCCGACGAATTCCTGACCCAGAGGAGCCTGATGGACTTCGCCTTCCGGGAGAAGAACCTGGAGCAATTGCGCGCCAGCCTGAAGTGAGGACGGATCCGACTTGAAACCCTCCCCAAAGCCGCCGCTCGCCCTCATCCCTGCCTTGATCCTCGCCGCCACCATGCTATCCGCCCAGAGCACCACGCTGCGGCCCAATCCCGAGGAGCCCGACACCGCCGCCGCCGGCCCGCTCGATACCGGAACCGGGATGGACGGCGGGGAAATGGACCTGACCATGGAGGAAGGGCCGGCCGGAGGGACGTCCGTTGTGCCGGCGGATGCCGGCTTCTGGCGGAAATGGATCCGGGAGCCCTTGCGGCTCACCGTGAAGCATGAGATCTCCGAGAAGGTGCAATCGCCCGTGCACATCAGGAACAACCGGTCCTCGGTGCGGGCGGAGTACGCGAAATACCTCCTGGGCAACTTCTTCGTGCAGGCCGACTACAAGCTGACCGCCCACCTGAACCGCGATCACTTTGCCGTGGCCAAGGAGGAGTCCGTGGCCTGGGAGCAGACGCTCCGCGAGGCGTTCCTGCAGGCCAGCGCCTATGGGACCAGCCTCAAGCTCGGCTACCAGATCCTGGTCTGGGGCGAATCGGACGCGGCCGGAGCCATCACCGATGAGATCAGCCCCCGCAATTACTCGGAGCTGTTCTTCGTCTCCCAGGAGGAGTCGCGCATCGGGCAGCCCATGGCCACCCTCAGCCAATACACGCGGTGGGGCGAGTGGAGCCTGGTCTTCGTCCCCTTCCCGGCCTATAACAAGATGCCGGGCGTGGGTACGGCCTATTGGTTCGACCCTTTCGGCGGCATGCCGGTGCGCAAGGCGGAACGCCCCGCGCAGGACGATTTCGAATACGGCGCCCGGTGGAAGAAGGCCTTGGGCCGCAGCGACATCAGCCTCATGGGCGGCAGCCTGATGGATAATGACCCCGTTTTCCGTTTCGCGGGGGATACCGTCCGCGAGGAGAACCTGCGTTTCGCCTTCGCCGGGGCCGCCTTCAACTATTCCCTGGAGAACCTCCTGGTGAAAGGGGAACTGGCGGCCAAGCATCCCAAGGCCTTCATGACCGCCGACGGCCGGACCCTGGAAAAGCCCGAGGTGGACGGCTCGCTGGGGTTCGAATTCTCCCGGGGCGGGACCTTCTCCTTAGGGCTGGAGGCGGTGCACAACCGGGTGCTGCGCTGGGACCCGGCCATCCAGGGGGTGCCCGAAGCCACCAACGCCTTGGTGCTCATCGCCGGCGACCGGTTCCTGAACGAGAACCTGTCGGTCAACCTGCTCACCCGCTATAGCGAGCCGTATACCACGGTGATGAACATCTTCGCGGCCTCCTACAAGTTGAACGACAACGTGACCCTGGAACTGGAAGGCCATTTCCCCTACGTCGATGACGAGCGAAGCTCCACTTGGATGTACCGCGATCAGAAGCAGGCGGTTTTCCGGTGGCAGTTGCAGCTGTGAAACCCTTCCGGGGCGGATTCCCGCCCCGGCAAATCCGGAGAGAGACATGAGCGAAGCGGCGGGCAGGGACGAGCAATTCGACGTCATCATCGTGGGCTCCGGCACCTGCGGGGCCACCATCGCCCGGGAGCTGAGCCGGCGCAAGAAGAAGGTGCTGATCCTGGAGCGGGGGGGCGACGCCCCGGTCAAGGAGAACCTGTGGGGCATCGCCTCGGTGGCCAAGGAGATGCCCATCGGCGAGAAGCTGAAGGAGATGCAGGTCTCCGCCACCGGCGGCGCCACCTCCATCTATTTCGGCGTAGCGGAGCTCCCCGACCTGGATGCTTTCCGTTCCGTGGGGGTGGAACTGGCCCCGGAGCTGGAGGAAGTGCGCCGGGAGGTCCCCCTGGCCGAATTGCCCGACGGGATGATGGGGGCGCAGGCGCTGCGGCTGCGGGAAAGCGCCCAGGGCATGGGATTGGCCTGGAAGAAGAACCTCATGCTGGTGGACTTCGGCAAATGCGCTTCGGGCTATTCCCATGAGGCCAAGTGGAAGGCTCGCAGCTTCGTGCAGGAGGCCGTGGCCGACGGCGCCACCCTGCGGAACGGGGCCACCGCCCTCAAGGTGGTGGTGGACCGCAAGCGCGCCGTGGGACTGGAATACAAGGTGAAGCGCGGCTTGGGGCATGCGGTGCGCAAGGCCTCGGCCCCCAAGGTGATCCTGGCCGGGGGGGCCTATTCCTCGCCCCTGTTGATGCGCAAAAGCGGCATAGGCAGCGCGGCCAGCCGCGGCTTCTACGTATCGCCCAGCAAGCTGCTGTTCGGCTTCGTGCCGGGCCTGGCGGGCAAGGAAAATTTCATGGGCAGCATGAGCGGGAAGCTGGACCGGGACATTTCCCTCGGGGACGCGAACCTGTCCCGCTTCTTCTTCCGCATGATGATGCTGGCCTCGCTCAAGCCCTTGAGATTCGGCTCCCTCTCCCGGTGCATTTCCATCGGGATCAAGGTGCGCGACGAAGTGGGCGGCGAGCTGCAGAACGGCCGTTACCATAAGGTGCTCACCCGGGACGATTACCGCAAGCTGGAGAAGGGCGAGGAGGCCGCCCGCAAGATCCTCCGGAGCGCCGGCGCCGGCGGGATATTCGCCACCGCGGTGAGCGCCTCGGGCATGGGCGGCTTGCTGCGCATCAATGAGGACGTGGACGCGAACCTGCAAACCGAGATCGAGGGCCTGCATGTTTGCGACGGATCGCTGATGCCCGAATCCTCGCGGATTTCGCCCACGGTCTCCCTGCTCTGCCTGGCCAAATACCTGTCGAAGAGCCTGCTGAAATCGCTTTGAGCGGCCCCCGCTCCCGAACACCGGACCCTCGTCCGACAAACAAGCAACTCCGAGGAGAACGCAATGGAAGCGTCCAAAAACAGAACCGTGGTGGTCAGCGGCGGCAGCAAGGGCCTGGGCCTGGGCATATGCGCGAAACTGCTGTCCGAAGGCTACTCCGTGGCCACCTTCAGCCGCAAGAGCTCTCCCCCATTGGAGCGGCTGCTCGGCGAAGCCGGCGGCAAGGCGTACTGGGAGCCGGTGGACGTGACCGACACCCTGCAATTGTCCTTGTTCCTGCAGAACGTCAAGCAGCGTTACGGACTGGTGGGCTACCTGGTCAATAACGCCGGGATCGCGGCGGACGGGCTGCTGACCATGATCAAGAGCCAGGACATCTCGCGGATGCTGCAAGTCAACCTGGAAAGCGCCATCGCCCTCACCCAGATGTGCCTCAAGCAGATGATCGTCGGCCGCTCCGGATCCATCGTCAACGTCTCGTCCGTCCTGGGCTTGCGCGGCTACAAGGGCGTGAGCGCCTACAGCGCCACCAAGGCGGCCCTGGACGGTTTCTCCCGCAGCCTGGCCAAGGAATACGGCTCCCTGGGCATTCGCGTCAACTCGGTCGCCCCGGGCTTCATGGACACGGACATGACGTCCGATCTGACGGACAAGCAAAAGGAGCGCATCACCCGGCAGACGCCGCTGGGCCGGCTCCCGACCATCGAGGACGTGACCTCGGTGGTGAAGTTCCTGCTCTCGGACGAGGCCCGCTTCGTCTCCGGACAGGTGATCGTGGTGGATGGCGGATTGACGGCTTAACCCAGGAAAGGAAAGAGGCATGGATATCGCGGAAGTCAAAAGGCAGGTCGAAAGGGTGATCCGGGAAATCGCCGAGCACAACCACATGGAGCTGCCGGAGCTCAAGGATCAATCGGAGCTGGTGGATGACCTGGGGTTCGCGTCGCTCAGCGTGGCGGCCCTGATCGCCAACCTGGAAGATGCCCTGGGGGTGGATCCCTTCCAGGCCGAAGACGTCATGATCACCGACATCCGGACCATCGGGGACCTGTGCGCGGCGTACACGGACTGTCTCGCGAAACAGGTCCGCCAGACGCGCCCATGACCGTAACGAATAAACCCACAGGAGGACAAGCATGAGCACAGCGCAACTCGAGACCAAGGCCCAGGAGAAGGTCAACCATACAGCGAAACCCAGGTCGCGATCGATCCTGAGGATCGCCAGGAGGGTCGGCATCGGCGTGCTGTGCCTGGCCGGATCCCTCTCCATCCTGAACCGGTTCTGGGTGTCGTCCGGATCCAACGAATGGAAGCTGTTCAAGGACGCCCAGGGCATCCAGATGTATACCCTCAAGGCTCCGGGCTCAAGCCTAATCCGGTTGAAGGCCATCTTTACCCTCCATGGCTACACGCTCAGCCAATTCGTGGCGGCCATGATCGACGACAACAACGTCCAGAATTGCAAGGATTGGATCCCCGGCTGCGTGGGCATGCACCAGATCGAGCGGTTCGATCCGGCGACCATGTCGGACAGTTGGATGGCCGAGATGAAGATGCCCTGGCCGATGAAGACGCGCGAGTTCCTGTACAAGTCGCACCTGACGCAGGACAAGCAGACCAAGGAGATCTTCATCGAGCTGATCGCCGCCCCGAGCAAGGTGCCCACGAGGGACGGTTTCATCCGGCTGGATCGCATCCACAATTCCTGGCGCTACACGCCCCTGGCCAACGGCGACATCCGCGTCGAGCACCGGGAATACGTCGGCTTCAACGGCATGGTGCCGGATTTCCTGATCAGCATGGGCATGCCCTACAGCGTGTTCGATTTCCTCGCCAACTTCCTTCCCGGCCTGCTGGACAAGGAGAGGTACAGGAAGGCCAAGTTCGACTTCATCCAGGAGCCGGAGAAGAGCCCGGCCCCGCGGGGCCAAGAGACCCCGCGGGGCCAAGAGGCCCCGGCGGCCGAGCGGGCCCCGGAGCCCGGGACGGCGGCCGAGGACGGCAAGCTGGTCAAAGCCGGGCCGCGCTAGCGATGGCGCGGGATTGCAGCGGAGGACCATGGGCATGAACTGGATCAGGGAACGATTCCGGCAATTCTCGGACAGGCCGGTGTCCGTCGGGGCTTCCGGCGCGGCCACTTACGCCGATCTCCTCGGCCGCATAGACTGGTGGCGCGGGACGCTTTCGGGCTGGGGCGTACGCCCCGGCGATCGCGTGGGACTGGTGGCCGAGTTCCACCTGGAGACCGTGGCCTTGCTGCACGCCCTCCTGGAATCGGCCTGCCTGGTCGTCCCCCTCTCGGAAGACGAGCAGGCCGTATTGGACGACCGGCTGGACCTGGCCTGTGCCGGCAAGCTCATCCGGGTTCCCCGCGGCCGGGAAGGGGATCCCGGGGCCTTCGTCTGCCTGGAGCGCGGCTTGGCGGCCGCCGAAGCGCATCCCCTCCTGCAATCCCTCGCCGATCGCGGCGGCGCAGGCTTCGTCATCTTCACCTCCGGGAGCACCGGCAAGAGCAAGGCCGTGCTGCTGGACCATGCCCGCATGGTCGGACGCTACCGGGAAAAGTCCGGCGCCGGCTACCGGACCATGCTGTTCCTCAAGTTCGAGCACATCGGCGGGCTGGACGCCCTCAACTCCGTGATCCTGAGCGGCGGGACCCTGGTCCCCGTCGCATCCCGCCAGGTCAGGGACGTTTGCGAGGCCATCCAAAGGCATGGCGTGGAAGTGCTTCCCACCACGCCCTCCTTCCTCACCATGCTGCTCCTTTCCGACCTGCATCGGGAATTCGACCTGTCTTCCCTGAAGATCATCGCCTACGGGTCCGAGGTGATGCCGCCGGCCACGCTGGAGGGCGTTCGGCGCGCCTTTCCCGGGGTGGAACTGCGGCAGAAATACGGCCTCTCCGAGCTGGGCGTCCTGTCCACCAAGCCGAGGGACGCCGCCTCCGACTGGATGCGCATCGGCGGGAAGGACTTCCAGCTCAAGGTCAAGGACGGGATCCTGTGGATCAAGAGCGAGCAAGCCATGCTGGGCTACCTGAACGCCGAGAATCCCTTCGACGCGGAGGGTTGGTTCAACACCGGCGATCGCGTGGAGGTGGCGGGAGAATATTACCGCATCCTGGGGCGGGAGTCGGAGATCATCAACGTAGCCGGGGAGAAAGTATTCCCGGCGGAGATCGAGGCCTACCTGATGACCCTGGAAAACGTGCGGGACGTGGTGGTGCGGGGGAAGAAGAACCCCGTCACCGGCCATCTGGTCTGGGCGGAATTCGCCTTGCTTGCCGAGGAGGACCCGGCCGCCTTCCGCAAGCGGATCACCGGGAAATGCCGGGAGTTCTTCCCGCCCTACAAGGTGCCCCGGCTCATCACCATCAGGCAGGGGGACGGTTTCATGGGGGCGCGGTTCAAGAAGATGCGGCTGGAAGGGCAGGGAGCCCGGGCATGAGCGACGCGAAAGGCGGAAAGCGGATGAAAAGCGACGACATCGCCGTGATCGGGATGGCGGGCCGTTGGCCGGGGGCCGCCGACGTGCGGAGCTTCTGGGAGAACCTCCTCGCGGGACGGGAATGCATCAGCGCGTTCACCGACGCCGAGCTGCGGGCCGCCGGGGTTCCGGAGGCGGAGCTGCGCGACCCCGCCTATGTCAAGGCCTCGCCGACCCTCGCCGACATCGACAAGTTCGACTCCGCCTTCTTCAAGATCCCCCCGGTGGAAGCCGAGATGATGGATCCGCAGGTAAGGCTGCTGCTGCAATGCGCCTGGGAAACCCTGGAGGACGCGGGCTATGCCGGGGCCGGTCCGCAGGACGTGGGCGTATTCGCCGGCTCGGGCGGCGTGCCCACCAGTTACCTGGCCGACTTCCTCAACCGGAACCCGCAATTCGAGAAGGTGACCACCAGCCCCACCCACCTGGGCAATGACAAGGATTTCCTGGCCACCTACATCTCCTACCGGCTGAACCTTACCGGCCCCAGCATGACCCTGCAAACGGCCTGCTCCACCTCCCTGGTGGCCGTGCACCAGGCCTGCCTCAGCCTGCGCAACGGCGAATGCGCCATGGCCCTCGCGGGAGGAGTAACCATCAGGGTACCGCATATTAGGGGTTACCAGTACCGCGAAGGTTACATATTCTCCCGCACGGGCCGCATCAGCGCCTTCGACGAGTCGGCGGACGGGGTGGTATTCGGCAGCGGGCTGGGCATGGCGCTGCTCAAGCCCCTCGCGGACGCGAAGCGGGATCGGGACCCCATCTACGCGGTGGTCAAGGGCTCGGCCGTCCTGAACGACGGCAAGGGCAAGATGAGCTATGCCGCCAGCAGCGCCCGGGGCCAGATCCGCTGCGTGACCGAGGCGCTGGCGCGGGCCAAGGTGGATGCCGGCAGCCTCGGCTTCGTGGAGGCCCATGGCACGGGCACCGCCATGGGCGACCCGGAAGAGGTCAAGGCCCTCTCCTCGGCGTTCGCCCGCCAGACGGCGAAGAAAGGCTATTGCGCGCTGGGATCGGTGAAGAACAACGTCGGCCACCTGGACGCGGCGGCCGGCATCACCAGCTTCATCAAAGCCGTGCTCGCCCTGCGCCATGGCGCCATCCCGCCCGTGGCGCGCTTCCGCAAGGCCAATCCGCGCATCAAGCTGGAAACCTCCCCCTTCTACCTCAACACCATGCCGATAGCCTGGGAAAGGGACGGCCAACCGCGCCGGGCCGGGGTCAACAGCCTGGGCGTGGGCGGGACCAATGCCTTCGTGATCCTGGAGGAGCATGCGGCTGCCCGCCGGGAACCGCGCGCCCAGGGGGAACCCGCCGTCATCCCGCTTTCGGCCCGCACGCCTTCCGCCCTGCGGGAGGCCGTGCGGCGCTTGGAGGCCCGCCTCGCCGCCGCGGCCGCCCCGGAAGCCGCGCCGGATCTGCATGACCTGGCCTTCACCTTGCAGGTCGGCCGCCTGCCCATGGACTTCCGGGCCGCCTTCGCGTGCCCATCGGTGGAA
>DATENA010000179.1:0-9144 GCA_035275285.1 Fibrobacteria bacterium
CCCGCCGGTACGGCGGGATACTCGAAAAACGTTTATAAACTACTATACTATGCCCGCTTCGGGCATAGCCCCGGGCCTTCGGGGCCGCAAGGTCCGGGCCTCCTTCCGGCCGCGTCCGTGTTTATCAGGGCATTCTTGACTAAATTTCATTCCCGCTGATAGGAGATTGGGAAATATGCTGGATCCGCGGTTGTACCGGGAAGAGGTCGACAAAATCAGGCATGGCCTGGAACGGCGTGGCGCCAAAGTGGACTTGGACGCCATGGTGAACATGGACATCGAAAAGCGCAAAATCAACTTGCGCCTCGATCAACTGAAATCCGAGCGCAATACCGCCACGGAAAACATCGCCAAGCTCAAGCGCTCCGGCCAGGACGCCCAGGCCGATATCGAAAAGACCCGCACCCTGGGGGACGAGATCAAGGCCCAGCAGGAGCGCTTCGACGACCTGGAGGGGCGCTTCAAGGCCATGGCCCTGCTGGTGCCCAACCTCCCCCACCCTTCCGTCCCGGACGGGCGTTCCTCGGCGGACAACAAGGTGGTCAAGGAATGGGGGCAGAAGCCCGCCGCCGCCGCCAAGCCCAAGCATCACCTGGACGTGGGCAAGGATCTGGGCCTGTTCGATTTCGAACGGGGCGCCAAGATCACGGGCAGCGGCTTCCCCATCCATACGGGGCTGGGCGCGCGCCTGGAACGCGCCATGCTGAACTTCTTCCTGGATTTCCACGTGGCCAATCACGGGTTCACGGAGATTTCCCCGCCCTTCGTGGTGAACCGCGCCTCCATGATCGGGACCGGCCAATTGCCCAAATTCGCCGAGGACATGTACCATTGCGCCGAGGACGATCTGTACCTCATCCCCACCGCGGAAGTGCCGGTCACGAACATGCACGGGAACGAGGTCCTGGACGCGGCCTCGCTGCCCCTTTCCTATGCCGCCTATTCCGCCTGCTTCCGCCGCGAAGCCGGGTCGTGGGGCAAGGATACCCGCGGATTCCTGCGCCTGCATCAGTTCAACAAAGTGGAAATGGTCATGTTCAGCGAGCCGGCCAAATCCTACGAGGCCCATGAATACCTGCGCGCCTGCGCGGAAACGCTGCTGCAGAAGCTGGGACTGCATTACCGCGTGCTGGAGCTGTGCACGGGGGACCTGGGGTTCGGGGCCGCCAAGTGCTATGACCTGGAAGTGTTCGCGCCCGCGGAAGAGCGCTGGCTGGAGGTCTCCTCGGTTTCCAACTTCGAGGAATTCCAGGCCCGGCGGGCCAACATCCGCGCCAAGATCGACGGCAAGATGCAGTTCATCCATACCCTCAACGGGTCGGGGCTGGCCACGCCGCGCGTGCTGGTGGCCCTTCTGGAAAGCCATCAGACCGCGGACGGGGGATTGCGGATCCCGGAGGTGCTGCAGCCTTACATGGGCGGGGTGACGGAGATCAAGCCGAAGAAAAAATGAAAAAGTCAAAGTGCAAAGTGCAAAATCGAAGAGAGGGCTTTAGACGTCCAGGCGAAATCCGGGCACGCGCCGCCGGCTTATTTTCATGGCAATCCAGCGAGGGAGATCCGTCATTTTGCACTTTGCATTTTGCACTTTGAACTTTGACTTCCATCCCGGTTGAAGCAGCGCATGCCATCCGACCGCTCATTCCCCGCCCGCATCTTCCATTTGCTCCCTCCCATGCGCAGGCTGCAAGGCTGGCTGACCTCGCTTTCCCTGGCCAACATCAAGTACATCCTCTTCACCAGCGCCCTGGCCCTATTGGCCTGCTTCACCATCCTGAACCAGATCTTCATCAGCAACCTGGAGTCCCAGGCCCTGCAAATCAACGACAAGGAAGCGCGCCTCTACGCGGTGGCCATCGCCGAGCAGTTGAACCGCGAAGAGATCAACGTCATTTTCAACGAGATCGTGCGCAAGTCCCAGGTGCCCATGGTCATTACCGACAACCAGAACGTGCCCATCAACTGGAACAACATCAGCTACAAGTTCTGGAGCAAGGGCAAGGGCAAGATCCCCCAGGTGCCGTTCTATTACCTGGCCAAGCCCGAGCAGGAGTTCCTGCTCAAGCTGGTGAAGGACATGGACAAGAAGAACCAGCCCCTGGAACTGGAAGCCGAAGGACATACCTTCGGGTACCTGCATTACGGGGAGTTCACGCTGGTGCACATCCTGGCGTGGATGCCGATGGTGGAGATGGCCATCATCTTCCTGTTCTGCTTCGTCGGGTATTTCGGCTTCCATATCATCCGGTCCAACGAGCAGAGCGTGCTGTGGGTGGGGTTGGCCAAGGAAACCGCCCACCAGCTGGGCACTCCCATCTCCTCCCTGCTCGGCTGGATCGATTTCCTGCGCATGAAGCTGGAAAGCGTCCCCGACTCGGAGAAGAACCTGCGCATCCTGGGGGAGATGGAAAGCGACATCTCCCGCCTGAACCGGGTGGCCACGCGCTTCTCCCAGATCGGCTCCACCCCGGAGCTCAAGAAGGCGGACCTGAACGAGATCATCGGGTTCACGGCCAACTATTTCTCGTCCCGCTTGCCCCACCTGGGCAAGCGCATCAATCTGGAGTTGAAGCTGGAGGACCTGCCGGAGATCTGGATCAACCGCGAGCTGATGGGATGGGTGATCGAGAACCTGATCCGCAACGCCGTGGACTCCATCGAGGTGGAAGCGGGGCTGATCACGATAGCCACCCGGTACGCGTCCGACGAGGAGAACGTCCACATTTCCCTCACCGACAACGGGAAAGGCATCCCGCGCGAGCACGTAAAGCACATTTTTAACCCCGGCTTTACCACCAAGAAAAGGGGTTGGGGTCTGGGGCTTTCCCTCTGCCGCCGCATTGTTAATGAATATCACGACGGAAAAATCTATGTTGAGAAGAGTCAGCGGGACGTGGGCACCCAGTTCGAGATAGTACTGCCATTGGCCCCGGAAAGAACCACCAGGAAGAAGCCATGAACAACAACGGAAAACGCCTGCTTTGGGTCGACGACGAAATCGAATTCCTCCGCTCCCATATCATGTTCATGGAGGAACACGGCTACCTGGTCGAGAAGGCCACCAACGGCGACGATGCCGTGGCCATGATCAAGAGCAAGCCGTACGACCTGGTGCTGCTGGACGAGCAGATGGCCGGCAAGGACGGCCTCAGCACCCTCGAGGAGATCAAGGACTACGATCAGAACATCCCCGTGGTGATGGTGACCAAGAGCGAGGAGGAGCGCCTGATGGAAGCCGCCCTCGGCCGCAACATCAACGGCTACCTGATCAAGCCGGTCAATCCCTCCCAGATTCTTTCGGTGTGCAAGAGCATCCTGCATTCGCGCGCCATCCGCAGCAACCACGTCACGTCCTCCTACGTGCGCGAGCTGTCCGAGAACAAGTCCAGCCTGATGACCAATCTCCTCCCCTCCAAGTGGGAGAAGATCTATTTCCAGCTTTGCAAATGGGACAACGACATCCAGGCCCTCTCGGATCAGGGGTTGGAAGACACCCACCAGGGGCAGAAGAAGGAGATGGCGAAGAAGTTCATTTCCTACGTGGAAGAAAACTACGTGTCCTGGTTCGGCAAGAAGGGAGGCAATCCCAATATCTGCACCCAGGCCCTCAAGCGCAAGGTGGTTCCCTTGCTCAAGAAGGGCGACAAGGTCTGCCTGTTGGTCATGGCCGGCTTCCGCGTGGATCAATGGCTCGCCCTGCAGCCCATGCTGGAGCAGTACTTCAAGGTCGAGAACGCCATGTCCTGGTCCCTGCTGCCCAGCGAAAAGACCAATTGCCGCGTGGGCCTGTTCTCCGGGCAAAGCCCCCGCGAAGTCAGCCTCAAGCAGCCGCAGATGTGGCGCAAGATGCAGGACGAGGAGGACAAGGCCCCGTACGAACGCGAACTGTTGCGCATGAACCTGCGCATCAACGGCGTGGACATCGAAGAACCCAAGATCGCGCACTTGCGCCAGCCGGAGGACAGCCGGAAACTGGCCGAAGAGATCGCCAAGTACGACGAAGAAGCCCTGCTGACCGTGGTGGTGGAGTTCTTCGACATGCTGAACCAGCTGCGGCGGGAAAGCGCCCTGGTCAAGGAAATCGTGCCGGACGAAAAGGGCTTCCGGGAATTGGCCAAGACCTGGTTCCGCTCTTCCAAACTTTTCGAGATCCTGAAGCTGTTCGCCGAGCGCAACCGCACGGTGATCCTCACGAGCGATCACGGCACGGTGCTGGTGGATTCCCCGGCGGAGGTCTTCTGCCAGGAAGAGAAGACCCCGAATCCCCGCGTGAAGATCGGGCAGAATATTTCCTGTGATGAACGTCACGCTTTGTTTGTCGAAACCCCCGTCCAGTACGGCCTGCCGGGCGAGGTGGGCGAGGTCGCCTACGCCATCGCCAAGGACAATTACTATTTCGTCTATCCGAACAAGTTCCAGTACTTCGTGACCCAGTTCAAGGGGCAGATGGTGGGGGGAGGTCTCTCCATCGAAGAACTGCTGGTGCCCCTCGTCACGCTGACTCCCAAACCGCCGGCTGTCTAGCGGCTTCCCCGGGAGGTCCGGTCGCTCCGTTGACTTCGGGGGCGCACGCCCTCACCCCCCGCGCGCCCGGGGTCGGTGGCTGGACGGCTCCGCCGGCCAAGCGTCCGTTCGCTGCGGGCTTCCGGCCACACGGCTGGGCGATGCGGTGCGGTCGTATCGCCCGCTCGCGCATGAGCCGGTCTCGCCATTGATTCCTTAGGAGCGAACAGCCCAGTGGGCTGTGAGCCGGAAGCGAGCCTACTGGCGGGCGGGCGCGGCTCCACAGAATAGCGCTCGCGGGCGCTCCGCCGTGTGTCCCGCTTGGCCGGCCTGGGAGAGCCGGCCGTTCGATTGGGGCGTGGGGAGGGAGGCGGGGAGATCTTAAATTTCCGATCGGCGGGAGAGGGCCTCTTGAGCATGGGGATCTATTGAGCGAAACATCTGCTTTCCGGGATTATGAGGAATTCTTTTCCGCCTCCGAGGAGGAGACGGTGGGATGGGCCGTGGGTTTTTCCAAAGGGTTGAAGGCGGGCGATACGGTGGCGCTTTCGGGGAACCTGGGGGCGGGCAAAACCGTGGTGTGCAGGGGTTTGGCGATAGGGTTGGGTTTCGCGGGGGACGTGCATTCCCCGTCTTATGCCTTGGTCCATGAATATGCGGGGGGGCGGTTGCCTTTGTTCCATATGGACTTGTACCGCCTGAAAGAAGGGGCGGATTGGGAGGAGATAGGGCTGGATCATTATTTCCAGCAGGGGGGCGTTTGCCTGGTGGAGTGGCCGGAACGGTTGCCTCCGGGGCAGGCGTTCACCTATCGGATCGAGATCGGGGCGGAGGGGGAAGGTGTCCGCCGCATCAGGGTGGGACCGGGTTAACGGAAGAGGTCAGGTGGTCCGCCGCCAGGGACGGTCCGCCCTCAGGGGCGTGGTGGTCAGGGCTTCTTGGAGGCCATGGCGGCTTTGCCGAACACGGAATCGACCCAAGCCAGATCTTCGGGCGTGAGCAATTCCTTGTGGGACAGCTTTTGCAAGTCTACGGCGATGCCTACCGTATCTCCGGCGGCGGCTTTTTTCTTGGCGTCCAGGATCAGGGCGTTTTGCTGTTCCTGGGCGGTTTCGATGGTGTCCAGGCGGGCGTAGATGGTGCTGTCGTCGTGGGTGGTGAGGTATTGGGCGGACTTCAGTTGCTCGTACAGCTCGCCGGCTTCCCTGAGTTTACCGGCCTGGTAGAGAGCGTCCGCCTCGTGGAAGCGGCTCGTGGAGGAGCGTTTCTGGTATTGGTAGAAAACGGTGAACCCGCCGACCAGGACGATCACGCCGATGCCGACCACCCAATCCCAGAAGTTGCTGGCTTTTTCGCCATCCTCTTTTTCAAGAAAACTCATGGGTCGTACCCTTTTTCCTTTTTGTCCGGGCTTCTGAGACGGTGTTATGCACAATTCCCGCGTTTCGAGGGCGAGCCCGGGGCCCCCAAGGCGTCTCCAAGACGCCTTGAGGTGGAAGCAGCGGGCCGCGGCCAAGGAAGGCGAAGGAGCGATACTTGGAAAGTATCGTGACTGAGCCTGACGCAGGCCCCGGCCCGCGCAGCCGGCCATGTTTTATCGAGGGCTCCAGTGGAGCCCTCACAGAGAAGAGACCCCGATGCGAGCAGGAATTGTGCATAACACCCTCTAAGGTAGTAAAACCCGCCTTTGCCATCGGCTGAGGCGCGGATCCCGCCAGCAATGGAGGAAGCGGATCCCGAGCGGGATCCAGGGGAAGGAAAACAAGGTCAGGAACCCGAAAAGGAGGGCGCTCAAACCTGTGAACCCGCCTGCCAGCCGGGCCTGGAGGTTGAACGGCTTCTCGTTGAACCCGAACTCCACCGGACAGTCCAGGGCGGGGAGGGTGCCGCGCAGGACCGACCAGGCTGCGGCGATGCGGCCCAGATCGTACACGTCTTCCATCCCCAGGTGGAGGAACTTCAAGGCCGGATGCAACAGGCCCAGGACGCGCCGGCCCGACTTGAGGCTGAACCGGAGGAGGATGCGCCAGACCCCGAAATCCAGGGCCCATTTGATGGCCGACTTGCGGAGGCGCGCTTGTCGGCGGGAAAGATGCCGCAGCCAGGAGTCGGGAAGCCTCAAGCCCCCCCGCTGTCCCCCATCCTCCTCGCCGGCCTCGCGTCCTTGCGGCGTGTCTCCGGCCGGTGTATGCGCATCGGATCGTTCCGCCTGGGCCGGGCTTTGCCGGTCCCCCTCTTCGTCCCGGTCTTCATCGTCGTGCGGGTGGGGGGTGAAGGCGCGGCCCGCGTCCACGGAGAACTCCCGGCGGAACCACAGGAAGGAAAGGCCCAGGGAGGCCTCCAGGCTTGCCGGGGTCCGCACGTCGATGGAGAAATGGAAGCGCAGGAACTGCAGCAGGAGGAGAAGCAGGACCGGGATGGACAGGGCGATGCAGACCCAGACCATCCCGGCCGGATCCTACTGCGCGGCCGGAGTCGTTGCGGGGGCAGCGGCCGGGGCTTTGACGGGGACCTTCTTGGCCGCTCCGGCGGTGGACCCGCTCTTGGCGGGCTGGGCCTGTTCGGATTTGGACTTCATGCTGTCGGCGGGTTTGCCTTCGACCGCGCCGGAGCCCTTTTTCTCCAGCTTGGCGATGAGGCCGTCGACGTTGGAGGTCTGCAGGATCTTGCGGAACTGCTCGCCGTAATTGCGGGCCGTGCTGAGATCGTCGATGATGAGATCCCAGGCCTTCCAGGTGCCGTCCTTCGCGAGTAACTTGTAGGTTACCACGGATTCCGATCCCTTGGTCCATACGTGGGCGGTGACGCTGGCCTTGCCGTCGCCGAGCTCCGGGGCCTCATAGGTGCTGGAATCGGATTGGTACACTTCCAACTTCTTCACGGAAGCGTTCTCCACCATCTCGCGGAACGCCTTGACGAACCGCTTCTGCTGATCCGGGGTCATGGTCTTCCAGGTTTCCGGGCCCAAGGCGCGCTTGCCGAGCTCCTCGAAGTCGAAAATGCCGTTGATGAGGACCTTGATTTTATCGGTTTGCTTGGAGGCGGACTTGTCCCGGAGCATTTTCTGCAGTTCGGCGTCCTTTTTCTTGATGATGGCCACCGGATCCTCCGGCGCCGAAAAGACCGGCGCCGCCGCCAGCATCAGGGCGGCCATTCCCGCCAGAATCCCGAATCTCATACCCCGCATGGAAGCTCCTTGTCAATTCCGATCGGAAGGTCCCGTTCCGGATGGGTTCTTCGGATTGGACGCTTGCCGCGACCCGATCCGCTATCCCCCCTCTAACCGTTCGGTTTCAAATTATGAATATAATCGGTCAGAGTCCAACCAATAGATTTGATGACCTTGGCCACCGCCAGGTTGTAATTCATCACCGCTTCGAAATAATCCCGTTTGGCGCCGATTACCGTTTTGTAAGGGGAAATCATGTCCTTGGCGGTGGCGGGATCCAAGTCGTATTTCAAGGCGGCGCCCTTGAGCCAGGCCTCGGCGGCGCGCAGGGATTTCTGGGCATCGTTGGCGTTGGCGCGGTAATTGAGCATTTGGATGTACTCGTCCTGCAATTTCAGGAGCAGGCCGCGCGCCGCGTAGGTTTCCGTCCGCTCCAATTGGGTGAGCTCGATTTTGCTCTTGCGGACCTTCTCGTACCGCGACCAGAAATTGAGGTTGAGCCGCATCCCCAACCCCGCCAGGCCGGTGATTTCGTTCAGAGGATCCCGGGCGAAGAGTTCCCCGCCGCTCGATTGCCGGTCCGAGGACCAGGCTTTGGAGTATTTGAAGGATCCGAAGAGGAAGATGTCCGGGCCGATTTCGCCTTTGGCCACGCGCAACAGTTCCCGCCGCGCGGCCAGGCCGTTGGCCAGGCGCTTGAGGTCCGGATGGTTGAGCAGGGTGAGCAGTTTCAGGGAATCCAGGGGAGGCAGGGATTCCGCCCGGAGGAAGAGCGCCGAATCCTTGGGCGCCAGAACGACGGAATCCGGGACCTGCAACAGGAAGCGCAGCCCCAGGTCCGCGCGGGACAATCCCAGGTTGGCCTCGTTGCGCGCCTTGTCCAGCGTATAACGCCCGGCCTTGAGCTCGAGGAGATCGGTCTGCTTCACGCTTTCGTCGCCTTCGTCCAGCAAGTCTTCCATCTTCTTCTGGGCCCGATCCAGCTCGCGGGTCGCGTCCTTGAGGATGGAAAACATCTGCGCGGCATAGACGCGTTGGAAGTACAGCTTCTGGGCGTCCTCGGAAACGTCCATCTTCTCCTTCTGGAAGGCGGCTTCCGAGACCTTGATATTGGAGGCGGCGGCTTTGTGCCCGGCCCGGTAGCGGGAAAGGTTCAAGGGTTGGGCCACGGTCATCTCGATGCCGAAGAAGGGGCCCCAGTGCGTGAAATCGAAATCCTTCCGATGCTGGACGAAATAGTAGGGGCTTCCCGTGGGGAAGATCAGGACCGTATCGTCGATCTGCTTCAGGCCGGGCGCGGGACCCATGCCGGTTTCGACCTGGAACCTGGGAAGGACGGCGGCCATCTCCAGCTCGCGCATTTGCTGCTCGGCTTTGTCGATCTCGAGCTTTTTCTCCCGCAGGATGGGATGGATTTCCTGGGACCGGCGTTCAGTGGCGACGTAGTCGAATACCAAGGTGGCGGCGGGAGG